>CAYROR010000028.1:0-1503 GCA_964425935.1 uncultured Sangeribacter sp. | reverse complement strand
ATACTGGATGTGGAAGAGGAAGTAGCGGCCGATTACACTGTTGCGGGTCTCGGTGATTCCCTGCGCGTTGACGCTGCGTGAAACGGATGACACCTGTCCGAGGATGTCGACCGCGTCAAGGCGCAGGCTCCATTCCCCCCGGCTCCCGAGTGTCTTCAGCAGCGACGCGTTCCAGTAGACGTAGTTCCTGTTCATCTCCGGATCGGCGTAGCCGGTGCGGAAGGAGTCGCTGATGCTCGATTCGATCTGGAAATCCAGCGGGAGCCTCACCCATCCTGAGATTGTCGGTCCGCCGCTCCAAGCGTTGGTCTTCACGAACGATTCCAGATTGCCACGCGTCAGGAAACGGTTCACTGTGGCTTTCGCCGTCAGGCTGTAGCGCTCACGCGAATAGGTAAGGGAGAGATCGGGGGTGACGTTCGTGGAATGGACTATGCTCCGGGCGAAGTCGGGTGTCCCCGTCGAGGCGAAGGCCACGTTGCGTTCCATGCTTCCGTTGACGGATGCCTTCAGGCTGAACCTCTTCAGGTAACCGAAATCCTTTCCGAAGGATGCCCTGGCATATCCGCTGCGGTTTCCGCCGACATTATATGCCATGATTGTGCTGACTCCGTTGTCGGGGTTGAAGGAGACGGCATTGGCGATCCTGCGCCGGAACTCGGTGTATCCCGCTGAGACGGAATAGTTCATGCTTCGTTTCTGCACGAAGCGTGAGAAAGAGGCATCGAAACTGTGGCGCTGCGGATTGCTCAGATCCGGGTTACCCTTGCGTATTGTCATGAGGTCGGAGTCGTCGGTGAAGTCGAGGAGCTGCTCTGCCGAGGGTGTGAAATTGTAGAGCGCGTAGCTGAAGCGGAGAGATTTCCAGTAGATGCCCAACTTGGGATTCACGGTGAAGGTGTTGCGGCTTATGGAGGGGGCGCGGGTGTCGGTGAAGCGGTCGTGGATCCAGTTGAAGTGGGATGTCAGGTCGAAGCTTACGTTTCCGGCATTGATACTGCCTGACAGCTCCAGCCTGTTGGTTAGGTTTTCCGTGGTGGCCGTGAAGCTCTGCTTCAGGTCTGAGATCATGGTTAGCCGGTCGGTCACCACCGGGAGGTCGGTCATTATGGAATCCGGGAGGAAGTGGCTCAGCGCCCTCCGGTTGCTGCCGTCGGCATATTCAAGATTATAGAATACCCCCACTTTGTTTCCTCCCTTGAACCAGTGGTCGGTGCCTATGTGAAAGCTAAGGCTGTTCCGGTGCCCCGGGGTTTTCATGAACTTGTTGAGGATATCGGTCGCGTCACGGGTGATGTTGTGGCTCACGTCCATGGTCTCGGATCTTGATTCGGCGTGTGATACCGACCCGGAGATGTAGAGGAGGTCGCCGGTGAGCGGAAGCTTGAAGTTGACGTATGGAGACACGCTGATGTTGAGGTCGGTGCTCCTGTTGCGTGACCTGCGGAAGAGCCGGTTGATGAAATCGGGGTTGGTGATTGATATGGTGTCGAGATACTCCTC
>CAYROR010000027.1:0-38756 GCA_964425935.1 uncultured Sangeribacter sp. | reverse complement strand
TCAGCGTCAACCTCTGACGCAAAATGCAGAAAAACGATGAAAATCGCAGGTGTGAGCGAGGCTTTAACCACTCTCAAAAGCACCTCTATTCAGCTGACTATCACTTCTTTAATTAGAAAACCCCAATACTGGTGGCGCCACAGAAGACCGCTAATTCTTAATGAATTAGCGGTCTTTCTTTCACCCATACCCCTCCAAGTCACCACAAAAGTCATCACGCTCACAGTAAGTTATTGAAATATTAATGGTTATTCATGTTGAGGTGTCTGCATATCTATTTCGACAAATATGTAAGACATTGACGATCAACACAAATTAGCACATAATTCATAGTCATTCACCATCATTTAACCTCACGCCACAACCTCGCAACCCCAAACTTTAACAGAGTTTAACCATAAATGTAGTGCAAAAGTGTGGTGACCTTAGAGAGATTTAGACTGAGGTCACCACATAAATTATTCTTAAAAGCGTCTAATTAATGTTCACGGTCATGGAGAATCCTTTGCAGACATTTGCGCCTGGGAAATTCGCTTGAATCTATTGTGCTTGCTTGGATTTGTTTCCCATTAGTTGAGAATAGTACCCAGTTTCTGAGTGGGGGCATTCGATTATGCGGGTGAATGGCTTTGGACCATTTAGCTGGCACACTCCTTTAATTGTTACTCGTGCTACTCTTTTCATCTTTGTCGTTTCAACGTTTTTCGTTGGGTTCCTATTTGAGGGTAAATGACTTCTATAATCATTATCATCATACTCATCAAAATCGTCCTCATTTTCATCGTCATGTGATAAACCATTGAGATTTTTGAACTCATCCACGATCTCTAAAAAGGGCTGAACAAGTTCTGATTTTATATCCTCAACAGTATCCTTTATATCCTCCATCAATCCCCCCAGGATTTCATTATATAAGTCTTTAAGAAATTTCATTGCTGAAATATTTTAGTTCTAACAAAGTTTCTTATTCGCTTCTCCTTCTACATATTCAATAGTTTCCTTAGCAGGGATGTTTTTTTTATCTTTAGGCGATTTGAATCGTTCGTATTCTGCCATCGGATAAAATTCCACATGAATAATAAATCCCAAGTGCACCTCTTCCCTAAAACTCTTAATAGTTTCCCGGCTTACAGATGCAGAGGTTTTAACGCATAGTTCACGATATTCTGCCTCTATTGTATCAATGTGTATGTTCTTATTGGAAAAAATTGAGGCACTTGTTATCTCAAGATTGTATTCCAAAATGCCGTGTGTTCGCATCTGTGGAATTACATTCCATTCTTTACGAATAGGTCCCCACTTTGATAACAAGGCGTTATCTATCTTAGGTATATGCAACAGTTCTGCTTTTATTTCTTTAGAATACAGTCGTGAGAGTTTATTGAACGTAGAATCTGAAGTGGTTGAGGTATTAGAAATTGCGCCACCCTTATCTCCCGCACTTCCTCCGAATGCGGTCTTAATCAAAGATTGGATTCCTGATTTAATCTCTGTTTGTTCTACACCTTTGATACAAATTACTTTAGCCCCAAGTTTCTGCAGAAAGACAATGATATCATCAAGTTCATCTTTCATTACATCATAGCGATATGATGTTGATGGAAAAAAAATATTATTGTCAGCCGGATGACTTATATACTCCGAAAATATGGACATTTGACCACTTTTTCGGAATAGATGTGCAGATGGGAAACATTATCCATTCTTCAACTCCAAAAAAGTGGTCAAATGACCGATTTTTTGGAGTAATGAATCTGAGTCACCACATATCGCTTTCATTCTTTGACATGGAGGCGATTTGGTTCGTCATTATTGAATACTAAGGAAACTCACCGATTTTCAATTGGCTCGTCATTATTGACTATTATTGAAACTCACCCATTATCACGTCATCGGCTATCTCTTCGGAAGATAGCTTGATGTTGTCTATGAATGCCTTTTGGGTTTTGTGGCCGCTGATGTGCATCATCTGGAGTATGGTGTATTTGTGGCTCAGATACATATTTGTGATGCCAGTGCGTCGGGCGGTGTGGCTTGTGACACAGTCATAGCGGGGTACAATCACATTGCCGTTGAGGTCTGTCTCCGGTTCAATCTTGTCTCGGCGCATTACCTCCTTCTTTTCATCGTTAGTTTGGTTGGCACTTTTTCTTTTAGCGATGGATGGTTTCCGGCAAGTCTTTCAGGATATTTTTGATGTAGCGGTTCAGCACCTGCTCGTTGGCTTTCGGTCATGTACACCATCAATGAAAGCAGCGTTAATAAAAGTCTTACACTCTGCTTCTGCGGCTTCTTCCATTGCCTTACGTTCAGCTTGGCGTGGAGCTGGTAATTCTTTTTCTGATGGGCAAGCCCGACTATTGGTATCCATGTCATAATATAGGGAATGCCTGCCAAATTACTGTTAGCGCTTCTCCATAGTGTTTGTCTCCACGTTGATTTTTCATCTACCATTAATAATTTAATTCTCAATTTTATATTTTTTGTTTCCTCTTTTATTATTTATTATCTTTGCACTATAATTCACCACCTAAACGTATATGATATGTTTCCAATTGAAAAAGAATTTGGATTAAAAGAGCTAAGGCGTCAATGTGACAATTCGACTTCCCGCATTTTTGGATTTATTATGTATACTCGTGGTCATTCCTATATAGCGAAAGTTCTACGAGACGATGACTTTTGGAATGAGTTGGATGAAATATCAGGTCCAAGATGGCCCATATTTGCGGTAAGGCCCTTGGAACGGGGTCACTATAAAAGACCTTTATCTACAGAACCATTTCAAATGATGGTTCCAACTTGGATCGAACCAAATGAAAATAAGAAATACCTTGATGTTTTCTCATTGGATAAGTCATCTGACTTGCCATGTTTTATAGTATTTATATGGAACGATGATGATGAACTTGAGCCAATTACATTTAAATTAAGCAATCGCAATATAGAGGAAGCTTTTGACTCAATAAGAGAAATTGTCTCAATTATCTCAGAAACCGAACGCCAGATACTTCCTGAATATCGAAAAACAGAGAATGTGTTCAGAAATGTAAAAGCAGATATAAAAGGGGTGATTTTTCAAAAAAAGATAAAAAGGTCTTTTAAACACTTCCATTTCATTTATGATTTTATGTCTGCATTTTGGCCCTGAAACAATTTAGTTATGATGACAGCCATATACCTCTCAGTATACTATATAGAGAAGTGTAACAATGGTGGCGAGTGAGCTTCCGTATTTAATCATCGGCTCATCCGGACTACATGAGATTAAAATAACAATAATAATGACAAAATTTACTTTCAATACAATTGGTCTGTTCACATCCGATAACAAAAAGATGGTGGATTTCTACCGCGACATAATGGGATTCACAACAGATTGGAATGGAGAAGAACCGAACGTTATGATGCGACATAAAGATATGTGGCTCATTATGTTTCCGAGAAAGGCTTTCGAGCAAATGACGGATCAGGAATACAGTTATCCGACAGGATTGAACGGCACTGTTGAACTGGCTCCGTTTCCACAAGAGGGTCACTACCTATTTTTTGCAAAAAATTAATTTCTCACAATCCAAACTGAGTAAGGCGTTCCTCGCTTTCAGCAGGACTTTCCTTAACCGTACCGATGATTAAATCAATGTCGTATTTATCGATAACTCCCAAGTAATTCCATTCATTGAACTTTTGAGGATAGGCCACTTTCAACCGGACGCAATCAACAAAAGAATCATATCTGAGGAATGGATATTTTGATTGCTTTATTGGCATGTGGTACATTTTAAGGTGTGCCGGGAGATTCTTGTTAATTTGAGAGTTGATTATTACTCCTCCAAAGACAACGCCATTAGAGTCAAAACCGAGCACTATGAAATACTTATCTCGCGAAGAATATCCTGTTTTGGGCTTAATCCCATTTGCCTCTGTCATTGTCATCTCATAGACATCACCAATTCTAACAGTATGAGATGCCACCCGCGAAAGCTCTTCCTCATTAAGAGCATCAGAAATTCTCATCATTTTAAGGCTGACTCAATTTGTATTTGCTCTTCAATATATTCAAGCATTGCATCGTCCGCATTTAGAACTTTTGCCATAGAGACCGGCGAAATGACATTGGTTCCATTGATTCGGAGGTTTGCCTCTTCCCAAGCTTTGTCATGCGACTTCTTCATGAGCTGTCCGAAAGTCAACGATTCGTTTTCCTTGATTGACTGTTCCAAAGCATCAATTTCAGACTTTGAAAGAAACTTCAAATTTGCCTCTCGTTTAGGTAGAAGCACATTTGGAGCATCCTCCCCGGCAAATTGAATAACCTCTGACAACAATTCTGAAAGAATCATCTTTGGGTGATTGAGTTCCTTAACCGCATCATATAGTTTTGTGGGAACCGGACCAAATTTCAATGCGCAAAACTCATCAGGCACAATACGACTGCCCCATTTCGCGAGATGTTTCATCTCAGCGAAATAGAGTATCTTGAAAGCATGGTATAAGTCAACGCCACCAGTCTTACCAAGTATAAACAAAACTAATTCAGTGAGTTTCTTGCTATCGTAATTCGTCATGGGCTTATGTCCTCTTATGTCTATTAACGCAGAATGCGTAATTGCAGTTTAATTAAGTTTGCAAATTTAGCAATATTTTTTCAAACTGCAAATGACGTAAAAAATATAGAATTGAAATTTCACCTTTAAATGTCGTTTTCTTTACCGAAAAATAGTCCGCCATTTGTCCTACGATATTTCTTATAAGAGTCGGCTTAACTGGTTTATAGATCTCAACACTAAAGAGACATTGGAGGTCAGGATATGATAGATAATGATTGCTCATTTTTGATGGCTGCCGTTGCCCTCTAATACAAAAAAGACTATAATCCCCGTTCTCGCTGTCGCGGTTGCTTTTGCGATGACGGCGGGGAGGAGCCGGGATGCTCTCCCAGAGTGAACAATGGTTATCGAAGAGTGGTTAAATATATGATGAATTTATTGAAACCGCAAAACACATTAAAAACCGCATAAAAAGATTATAGAAGTTATGGAAAATAAGATCACGGATAAAGAGAAATCGCAGATAATACTCAATAATATACTTACCCGCACAAGCGACCGCATGTTTGATCCCTCGCGTGAAGTAGATCCCGATGATATTCAGGCAATTCTTCAGGCGGCGATGGCTGCCCCTTCAGGCGTTAACTGCCAGCCCTGGCAATTTGTGGTGGTGACCAACCGCGACCTTCTCAAGAAGCTGGCCGTAGCGCTACCCTATTGCCACATGGCAAACGAGGCAGGGGCCGCCATAGTGGTCTGTGGCGACAAGAGCCGTTTCCTCGAGGGGGATGATTCCGACCTTTGGGTACAAGACCTTTCGGCAGCTTCCGAAAACATCCTTCTGGCCGCTCATGCGCTTGGTCTGGGGAGCGTGTGGACAGCACTTTATCCCCACCGCGACCGTATGGGCAACGTCTGCGAGATCCTCCAGATTCCGGAAGATTTCATTCCCTTCAACGTCATCCCCATCGGATATGTCAAGATCGCCCACACCCCGCTCGACAAATGGAATCCGGCTGCCATAACCTATCGCAGCTGAAAAAACCGATATGTTAAATCTTGCCAACCGGAGAATTTTCACAATTTGATTATAATTCACTGATTATTAATATTTTATAAACGGGGGGGGGTATTTTGTATACCAGGGTTTAACAGTTAAATTTTCAAAACTTCTTGAAAAAAAGTTCATACAAAAGATAGATATTCAAACAAAAAGCTATATCTTTGCATAATAAATGTGAGGATTGCCACGTTTATTCTCACGTTAATTACTGACCAGACATCCGTCCATTTTTGGACATCACGAACTATTAACCCTTTAAAAAACTATTAATCTATAGTTTAGAAGAAAACATTCACTGAAGACGATTTTGCAGCTATATGCGATTTTTTGTTAAGATAATACTGGCGACACTGCTGACGGTCCTTCTGACGCAAAAGGCATCCGGAGAGGCACCTTCCGACTCGGTAAAGGTGTTTTTCCTTATCGGCCACAGCCAGTTTAATCCGACAATCGATAATAACCGGGAGGCGATGGACCTCTTCATCGAGCTCGTGCGCAAGGCAAAGGAAGAAAATCGGCTCGACAGTATAATTGTCCGCGCCTACGCCTCCCCCGATGGAGCAAGCAAAGCGAATTTCAAGCTTTCCGGACGCCGGTGTGAAAACGTAGCCGACATAATTGCCCGCCGCGCCGATATTAATCCGGAAATCATCCTCACAAAACCCGAAGGCGTGGCGTGGGATGAACTACGCCGACTCGTGGCAGAGAATCCCGAGGTGCCTGCCCGCGAAAAGATCCTCCATATTCTCGACAACGTCCCCCTGTGGGTCTACAACTCCAAGGGAGTGATCATCGACGGCAAGAAGAAACAACTCATGGATCTTGAGCGTGGAGTGCCCTACCGATGGATGTTTGCCAACATATTCCCGAAACTGAGAAACGCCGTCGCAGTCTCCCTCTATGCTCAACCCTCAAAGCCAGCCGGAGAATCCGATAGCTCCCGACACCGTCCGACTATGTCCGACACCGTCCGACATCGTCAGACACCGTCAGACACCATCGGGCAGCGTCCGATTGCATCCGACAGCCTCAGCCAGGCCGTGTCCCTGCAAGCCGCGGAGACAGCGCGTGCGTTGCCTCCCCGCTATCTTGCCCTCAAGACCAATATGCTCTTCGACGCCCTTCTCATTCCCAACATCGGCGCAGAGTTCTATCTCGGCAAGAATCTCTCGCTCTATGGCGAATGGATGTATGGCTGGTGGGACAACAACAATCGCCATCGCTACTGGCGTCTCTACGGAGGCGACCTGGGTCTTCGGTGGTGGTTCGGCCGCAAGGCTGAGGAGAAGCCCTTGACAGGTCATCATCTCGGAATCTACGGCGGAGTCCTGACCTTCGATTTTGAATGGGGATCCACAGGATATATGGGTGGAAAGCCCGGAGGCACTCTCTGGGACCGTTGTCTCGTGAATGCCGGAATTGAATACGGCTACTCTCTTCCGATAGCCCGCAGGCTCAACATCGACTTCTCGATTGGATTAGGTTTCCTCGGGGGTAACTACATCAAATATTTCCCCTTCGACGACGACTACTTCCGCGAGAAAGAGGTGAAACTGAGATTCTTCGGTCCCACAAAGGCAGAGATCTCCCTCGTGTGGCTTCTCGGCCGCGGCAACACCAACAATAGGAAAGGAGGTGACCAATGAAACTCCTTTCTAAAATAGTTTCCATCCTCCTTCCGGCCATTCTCTTCCTGACGACCGCCGGATGCAGCCAGAAAGATCTTAACGACGATGCTCCGACGACCATCGCCGACAAAGTGGAGGTGGTGTTCGACTGGAGCAAGGCTCCCGGGTCGCAGGCAAACTCGATGGCCCTCTATCTTTATCCGGAGGATCATGAGATGATGGACCATTATTTCAACAATCCCAACGGAAGCACCATCAGGTCATACGCCGGGAAGCACACGGCCGTTTGCCACAGCAACGACGATCCCTACATCCATTACCTGCGCAACAAGCATGCCCATGGCGAGATAGAGATCTTCACGGCCGACGCCGCCATGCTGGTGGGCCAGGGAATATCCACGCGAGGAATCCCCAGGGCCGAAGGCACTGAAGACGAGCCGCTCCGGTTCACACCGACAATGATATATGGCGCGCAAGAAACCGAGATAGAATTCCGGGTGACGAGTTTCAACCAGAAGCTTGTGCTTTATCCCGAGGAGCTTGTGTGTCATTATTCGGTTGAATTCGTGGATGTCGAGAACCTTAAGAGGGAGGATCTCTGCATCGATGCCACTATCTCCTCGCTTGCCGGAAGTTTCTTCCCCGGAAGGATGGAAACCGGAGGGGAAGCCGTTTCGCAGACGTTTACCCTTTCCGCCGACCTCGGGCGCAACTCCATGCGCTCCGAGTTCCTGACCTTCGGAGTCCCCTCCGGGAGGGAGAGGCCCCACAAGATTTGCCTTTATATCGCTCTGAAAAACCGCAAAGGCAATTTCTATACCTTCGATGTGTCGGATCAGGTGAACAATGCTCCTGATCCTCACAACGTCAGCATAAAGATCCCCGGCCTTATCATTCCCGATATCCTCTATGAAGATCCCGACGATGTCGGTGGGGGAGTTTCCATCGAGGTTGATTCCTGGGAAACGATCCATTTCGGAATCCAGGTGGGATCATGAAGCGAAAACCAAAATAGAAACAATAATAAATAACTCAAATACTCTCAATTATGAACAGACTTTTCTTAGCTGCAGTTGCAGGCAGTCTGACAGTCCTCGCCTCCTGCTCACAAGAGGAAGTGGTTCCGGCCAAAGAGAAGGAGAGAATGCCTATCTCTTTCCGAGCCGGAGTCGCCACGCGTGTCAATCCGGACCTGAACTACGTCACGAACCCCTCCACCTTCTACGTGACGGCCTTCGCCAACACCCACACGGCAACAAACGGAGTGCTTCCTGATGCCCTGTTTGCCGATGAGGCTTTCTATCTTATGGGAGCGAATCTTTATGCGAGCACCAGCAATCAGAAGTGGCCATCACAGGAGGAGGCAAAGAAAGTGGAGTTCTTCGCCTACGCTCCATCACTTGAGGAGATCCAGAACGCAGCTCTTACCCAACTCGATCCTACCGCAGTTAATTACGAGACCTTAAAAAGTAATTACACCGATGCCATCCGCTTCTACAACCAGTGTGTCGATGGCAACACTCTCGATCCGATGAATCAGGAAAACACCACATTCGCCGGTGTGCAGCTCTACAAAGGATTCAAACTCGGTCGGTTCTATGTGGCTACAGATATCTCCAAGCAGGTTGACTTCATCACGGCCCACATCTCTGCCGACACTCCTGCCACCGAAGAGGATGAGCAGAAGGTCAAGCTCGGTGTGAAACTGGAGTTCAAGCACCAGCTCTCGAATGTCGAGCTAAGGGCTTTTTCCGGAAACCCGGACTATAACATCGAGATCGCCGGAGTGAGGTTAGGACGCCCCTACACAGGAAGCGCCATCTTCAATTTCTGCGATAAAGATGGCAACGCCTTCAATGTTGATGGTGGCCAGTGGGGAATCTCGAAAGATCCCCAGCGTCTCCCCGTGGAATATATCTACGGCGAAGGTGATGAGATCTATCAGATGGGTAGATATAACACTCTTTCTGGCGGCCAGGTGATTGCATCACCAACTCATACAACGGCCGAGACCGCCGGAGTCATTATGGGTAAGGGAGGGAACGCTATGGTACTTCCTACTAAAAATGGCGCGTGGGCTGGCTTAGACAATCCATGGATCGCTCCAAAGTATAGCGCTCAGACCGGAACAGAAGGGGATCCTTATCCGAACATGGATCCGAAGCCTTGGAGCGCCGATGGCGAGGGCGACATGTATTTCAGCGTGCTTCTCCGCATCTCGATGAGACCGACGGGCTCTGAGCTGACAACGGCACAGATTTATCCCTACGGTAACAACACCTCTATGAATGTTGTCTATCTTGAGAAAGAAAAGAACTCAAACAAAGTGATCGGTCGCGTGCCTAACAAGGCCGCCGCTATCGGCTCGGGCAATGAGATCGCGGAATTCGGCTGGGCTGCCATCCCCGTAGGCGTTGACTGGAAGAGAGGCAAGAAATATGTCTACACCCTCGACTTCACTGAAGGCGTCGGTGTTCAGGATCCCGAAGATCCGAAACCTGGAACCCCGATCATCGGCGACGGTGTCAAATTCTCGGTATCTATCGCCGACTGGACTGAAGACAAATCAAACACCAACGTTCCCAAGGAATAACATCCCGCCGACACGTTTATTCGTGAACGCGGCTTCAATCTCTCCTCCTGCAAATGTTTCAGAAGAAAATGAAGTTTAACAGAGTATCATATTTAGCTCTTGCAGCGGCTCTCTCCGCCGTCTCCTGCTCCAAGGAGGCGGCGGAGCCGGGCGGCTACGAGTGGGAGGACGGCAACATCTCCTTCCTCCCTTCCCTTTCAGATGCGCCTGCGACAAGAGCTCAGGATATGACACTCGATCTCCTGCAATCTTTCCAGGCAACGTGTTTCTTCGATGGCGATCCAAAGATTGAAAATGGCGTCGTGGCTCCCCATTTTGAAGACGTGACGTTCATTCGACATTTAACACCATATTCCGAACTTGAATTTGTTTCATTGCCGGGAGAGGAAGGAATGAGCGAGTGGCCAACAAAGAGGGGATTGTTGAAGTTTTACGCATTCTCCCCCTCCTGTAGCGACATGATGGCTGACAACCATTTCTTTAGCAACTGCAACCACGATGATCATTTCAATCTGATCAATAGCTCTGTAAAAGAGGAAAAAAACATATCCACAGGCTACCGCCTTGCCAATATACGCGTGAATCTCGACATCTCAAGACAATTCGATTTCCTGACCGCTTTCACATCAGGCGAAAGATGGAAAGACTTCTACAACGTTGTCAGTCTGGAGTTCAAGCATCAGATGAGCAAGATAGAGCTGAGGGCATGGGGTGATTGCGCCGGCTATGACATCGAGATCGCGGGAGTGCGTCTGGGCAACCCTGTGATTGAAGATTCCTTTATATTCGCAGATGAAACAGATTGTGAATCCGCTCCCCGCTGGCTGCAATCCGGAGAGTCAGTAACGGGGAAGGTGGAATATCTCTACGCTGCATCTTCTGGTTCGGGAGATGGTTCGGAAGAGGGAGGACTTGCCTCCGGCGACACGGTTTTCGCAATCAACAAAACCAAGCATAATTCTGCGTCATCCGCAGAATCCATCATGGGCGCGGGCGGTTGCGCCATGGTCATCCCCACAGTCAATGAGAAATGGGAGGGACTGGCAGATCCGGATATCTCCGCGAAGCCCTATTCCACCGGGAAGATGTATTTCAGCATCCTGCTGAGAGCCACTTCATCGGGGAAGGGCCATCAGCTCTATCCTTACGAGGGCAATCCCGACGGGATGGCTATCGTCTATTATGCGGTTGATCAGGAGTCGGGCTTGATCGTATCAAGAGTATATCCCGGCAAGACAAAAGATGAATATTTCACTGATTCCGATCGGGAGCATCGCTACGAGATGCCCGAGGGGGTAGTTGTAAAGGAATTCGGCTGGGCTGCTGTCCCTGTCGAAGTTAATTGGGAAGCCGGCAAACGCTACGTCTACACTCTCGACTACTCGGGAGGTTTGGGCTGGCATGATCCCTCGGATCCTGACCCCGGCAAGGAGATTTCTCTCAATGGGAAAGTGCTTGTCAAAGTTGAGGTGAAGGATTGGCCAGACAGTGAAAACACTGATGTCGGCGTGCCAAGAAAATAAGAATTTGTTTTCTTAAACTGACCTGATATGAAATTAATATTTAAATCTGCATATATTCTTCTGGGGGTGGGGGGGATGCTCTCCGCTTGTTCGCAGGAGGAGTTCCGGCCCGCACCCTCCGGAGGTGGGGAGCCGATAGTTTTCCGGACCTCCCTACCCGGGGTAGACACCCGCGCCGCGATTCTCGCCAAGGATGGGATCGACTATTTCCGCATATCTGCCTTCAATCCCTCCGATCCTGACCTTACACGCGATGGAAAGCTTAAACCTCATTTCGCTGACAAGCTTGTCGAGAAAAAGGAGGGTGAGGAGAAGATGTCGTCGCCTGAATGTCTCTGGCCCGACCCGGGTCAGGAGGGGAATGTGGTCCACTTCTTCGCATATCATCCCGCATTGAATGAGGAAGCTTCTGTGGAACACAATTCCACCATCAGCGGAGGGGAGCCTCAATATGATTATAAGATCAGGAATTTCAGGGTTAACAGCGACATCGCCTCTCAGATTGATTTCGTCACCGCCTACACCACAGGCAATATGGCCGATCATCTTTTCTCCGGCATCACTCTTCCGTTTCATCACCAGTTGAGCCGCATCGAGCTGAAGGCCTGGAGCCACAACAAAAGCTGCGACATCGAGATAGCCGGCGTCAGGATCGGCGGCATCGGAGTGGAATGCACATTTGATTTCAAACCCGTGGAGGGTGGAGGCAACTGGGTTGAAGAGCCAGGAAGGGGAATTGTGGAATATATCTTTCAGGAGGGCGACGATAGCCATGATGCTGACAAGGTCGTCACTCTCGCCCAGAGGGCGGAAGCAACCTCTGTATCCACCGGTGCGGTCTCCATCATGGGCCGTTCCGGCTACGCGATGCTGATCCCAAGTAACTATAATACAGAGTGGGATTTCTCCGGCGACCGGAGAAACTTAAATAATAATACTTATATCAGTGTATTGCTGAGAGTGACGGATGCCACTGACACTTCCGGAAAGAATCCGAAGGATCCGCAGCGCTATCCCTACCACGATCTTTCGCAGGGTGCCAATTCGAAAAACATCCCTATCGTCTATCTGGCTGTCGACAAGGCTGATGGCTCCGTCATCAAGCGTCTTTACAAGAAAGAGGGGGAAGAAGAAACCTACCACACCGACAAGGATTGTACGTCAGACCCCTATAAACTCCCCGAGGGTGCGGAAATCAAGGAGTTCGGCTGGGCCGCACTTCCCATCACCGGGAACTGGGAACCAGGAAAAGCTTATACCTACACGCTCAACTATACTTCCGGCGTAGGGCTGCATGACCCCGAAGTGAAAGAAGCCGCCACTGCTCCGAATGCCGGCGACCCGATCATCAGCGATAAAGTCGGAATAACCTACGAAGTGAAAGAATGGATAGATGGAGGTGGTGATGATTTCCCAGTCCCCGGCTCCTGAAACAACTGATCTATGACTACAATGAAACGCACATTATATCTACCCCTCGCCCTGCTTCTGGGCTCCTCCTGTTCTCAGGAGGAGCCTGAGCGCCTGCTCACGATCAAAGATAACGAGGTCGCCTTCTTCGCCTCCCTCCCGGAAGTGGCGACCCGCTCCACATACGATCTGACGAAGGAAATCCCGGATTCCGGAATCTCCGTTTCGACTATCTGTCCTGAGAGAGATCTTGATGAAAAAGGCTTTCTGCCGATCCATTGTCAGGATGCCATTGTCAGGCAGGAGGTTGATGAGACCTACCGCTCCGCAGACTGCAAGTGGCCCGGCAACCCCGACAAGAAGGATGGCCATCTGCGTTTCTTTGCCTTCCATCCTTCGATCAGCATCATGAAGCGGCGTGCGGGGGTCGGGAAAGAATGTTTCATCTATTCCAACCAGTCAACTAAGGATGGCTCAGGTGTCAGCTATGACTACCGCCTGACCAAATTCCGTGTGGCTCCCGACATATCCAAGCAGGTTGACTTCATCACATCCATCGGCGAAGGGAACAAAACCGAACATCTATACTCCGGAATCAAGCTGAAATTCGAACATCAGCTCTGCGGTGTCCAGATCGGCGTCTGGGGAGCCGCCACTCTTTACGATATTGAGATAGCTGGAGTGAGGATCGGCGGAATCGTGACAGAGGCCGATTTCAATCTTTCAGACGAGAGGCTGAATCCCGGAGATGAAAACAGGTTTGGCTCCTGGATTATCTCGGATAAATCCCGGAGAGGATACGTCGATTATGTTTATGACACCGGCGACAAGGTTGTGACAGTCAACGCCACCAGTAATAATACGAAGGAAGCCGCTGCTCCTATCATGGGAAATGGAGGGAAAGCGATGGTGATTCCCTACAAATATGATAAATGGGATTATAAAAACGACAGGCTTAATCAGAAGAACGGGGCGTATTTCAGTGTGTTGCTCCGCATGACTCAACGCGATGGCGACCATCACCGCATCTTCCCGTCAACAGAGCCGGAATCAGCGGATTATATAGTTTATCTCTCGGTGCGTAAATCTGACGGCACTGTCATGAAACGACTTGACAAGAACGGAAACATATTCGGCACTTCAACCAAATATACAATTCCAGACACCGAGGAGCTACGCCACTACGGCTGGGCTGCAGTCCCGGTCAATGTAGAGTGGAAAGCCGGATACACCTATTCCTACCTCCTGGACTATACAAAAGGGGTGGGAGTGCATGACCCCGCCGATAACAACCCGGCAAGCACCATCGTAAATTGGGATGATAGTATCGATATAACCGATTTCATAAAAGCCTACGGCGGCAAGTGGGGAAACGGAGAGACTATCGAAATCGAAGAAGGGGGCTGGGGAGCCAATACCAATAATACTAGACCCGATGGCACCGTTTGGTGGAAGTGATTATCCTCATTCTCATATTCCAAACCTATAGAACAAGAACCAATATGCACAATATAAAAAATTTACTGCGCTTTCAATCGGCAATGATCATATTGCTGACTGTCGTCTTGGCAGGGTGTCAAGATGATATAATATTGGATTCGGAAAGCGATAGTGACGATCCGGGACGCGAAGTTATGATGCCCTTTTCTCTTGAAGTGGAAGGGATTGTGACATTAAACTCCGCAACCCGCAGCGAAGATGAAGGGGATGATGACTTTCATCCTATAGTTGTCTCTCCGGATCCGGAAATTTCAGATGACGAGATGCGGCTTCATGATTTCTGGGTGGTGCAATATAACTCTGCGGGAAACAGGGTGGGAATGCCGTATTATCAGGAGTATGACGGCAGTGGAGATCCCGTGATCCCGTTTTTGGTCCCGACCAAACCTGACAATAAATTCACAACCGTAGTGATTGCCAATACCGGCGATCCTTCTCTTTTTACTGATGAGAACTCGGCAACGGTAAGAAATATCAAGGATGTGCACAAACCTATGAAAAAAGCCGATGATGTGTGGGTCATCATCGACGGCGAGCGTCATCTCCCGATGAGTGGGAAAACAGACGTTGATATCAATACAAGAACCATAAAAACAAGTCTCCGACCCAATGTAGCTAAACTACACCTGTATTTCAAGCTTATGAAGACAACTGATGGAGAGGGTGACGCCGGCGGTGGCAATAGTTGGGACAGGAAGCGCAAAACCCTCGCAGTGAACTGGGGGAATGTATCTGATATGCCCTACGCCGATATTCTTTATGATGCAGACAACTACAATGATGATGACCACAGGTTTCCATCACCTGTAAACACGGCCAAACTTAACCTCTACCGTTTCACGGACGATACTGAGAAATATAATGAAATAGTAGGCTATGCTTTGGACATGTCTGACAAGCCCGCGACCATAGATGTTTATCTTCCCCGAAACACACAAGGTATCAATCAAAACACCGACCCCTATCTAAAGGCTACTTATGCCACGGAGAATGCCCTCTTCCTGGAAATAATAAGCTCCGACAAAGAAGAAACCCAGCAAAATAAATGGCGACGCATAGAGTTTCTGATGGGTGGTAATGATGTAAACGACTACAACATCATCCCCGGGAAGTATTATGATATTAATCTTACCTTCAGTAATTTTCCTACAGATGATGGGCCGGTCAAGAAAATGTACCGCCGCTATCCTGAAGGGAATGCATATATTGTCAATCCCAAGGACACCCGCATCGTCAACCGATTTCCGATAAGCCCTGTCAATAACTATGCTACGGAGTTGTATCCCGGTGCACCTGATATAAATACAAAAACTTATACATATTGGGAGGAGGCATATTTTAAAATATATCTGCAGGAGCTTAAAGAAGTAAAAAATGATGAAACAGGACAACTTACACAGGATCCTGCAACTTGGATAAAACGAGATGAGTATTTTACAAAACTTACTGACGACATCCACGAACCAGTTTTCCCATTTGCCATTACTCCAAGCACTGAATGGGTGGCAGAGGTAATCTGGCAAGACAGCCCGAAGAGACTGATAAATTTCTGCGACTATTTAGGTATGCTTACAAATAACGGCGACTACTATGAAAGCGCCGGAGCAATGTGGCTACCGGTGAAGATAGCCGATTTTAATAATTTTAAACAAACATTTTTAATAAAGGGGGGTACTAAAGATGAGTTAGACCCTGCGGCATTTAAAGATCCTTACAACGATAGAAACCCCACCCGAAGCGAGATCTTCTTCAAGACCACCGGAGCGGAAGGAAATGTCATAGTGGGAATCCGCAAGAAAACCGATGACGAAAAAGCCGGAGGAGCACCACCGGCGTTGACAGACCGTGAATATCTCTGGAGCTGGCATCTGTGGATCACTAATTATAATCCCGCCGAACTCGCACAAAATACCATGGACCGCAATATCGGAGCGATGACGACTACTGACCCGGGATTTTATTACCAGTTTAACAGAAAAGATCCATTCCCACATTGGACAGCTACGGTATATGACATTAACGGCAAAGAACTGACAGATCTCAGGCATAAACTCGCATCCGGAGAATCAGCCAGCATGCTCTGTTTTCAACACGCCGGCCTTACTACTACTCTCGACCTTAGGACAACACAAACAAATGCCGTAAAATGGCCTTACAAGCTGTTTTACCATACTGGTGGTAAAACTGCCACGACTTTAGCAAACAAGAATTATATGGGTGAGACAGTGGGTAAACAAGCTGGTTGGACTGTCTCCTCGTCTGCAACTCCTTGGACTCCTCAGGATCCATCTCCACAAGGATGGGTGTTGCCACCGGATGAAAAGCAACCTGAAACCCCTCCGGGATCATGGACTATGATTTCCTCCTGGGAAGGCTTAGGTGTACCACCTAAGGGAGGATTACGGGCTGACCCATACAGATATACCTCATTAATTGACTTGTATCGTGGTGAGAATCCTTTCCTTTGGGTTACAGGTCCCCATACCGCGCTTCCCACTTCTGCCACAAATACAGGAACTTATACAGCTCCTTATTACTCTTCAGGCTTGAAAAGTATGGTTGATGCATTGCCCGTGAGATGCAAGAGAAGATGACATAAATGGTTAAGCAGCTCGCCGAAGAATCGGGGGGAATGTTGATGTCGTTCACGGCTTTGCCGTAGAAAAACCGCCCGCAGAGGTTTTAATCTCTGCGGGCGGTTAGTTTGGGGGTTAGGAGGGGATCAGTACATGGCGTCCCAGGCGGGGAGGAGGATGGGCTTCTGCTTGAGGACGTCGAGAACTTTCTGAGGAGCGTTCTTCTTGTTGGCTACAAGACGGAACATGTATTCATCAAACCATTTGTCTGTCATGATCAGATGGCCTCCGTTGGCTCCGGGTCCCCAGCTGTTCTCAACCATCCACTTCACGGGTTTGCCGTCGGCATCGAGATCGACGGCCACCAGGGTCATGGCATGAGAGGAACCGCTGTCGAAAGTGCGGATCCGGTCGGCTTTATCCATACCGAAGGTCACTCCGAAGAGGGATTCATAGTCAAAATTGTCGGGGTCGAGAAGTCCCTGCTCGCGATCGAGGAACTTACCGACGTCGCAGGAGAAATACATCGCCTCGTTGTCTTTGATGCCGGCGATAGCCATCTCCTTTATATCCTCGATGGGGAGATTGACGTAGAGCCAGTTGCTGCCGTCATATTTATGGCGGTCGAGGTCGATCTCATAAAGCTTGTAGTATTCGCGCGAGGGATCGTTCATGACCATGATATAGTCGTCCTTGAGCTTCTTGCCGCTGAATTCATTGAAAAACTGGAGCGGGGTGTAGGTCTTGGTGTCGACGATCTTGCCGTTTTTGTCCTTGCGTGTCCAGGTGAATTCCGTGGGGGGCACGCCGAGGGTGAGGGCGAGCATACGGTAGACTTCCGTCAGCATAGCCTCCTTCTCGGTCTCGAGAGCTTTAGAAGAAGCGCCTTCGGCCACCATCTTGCGGAGCTTGAGGCCATCCTCGCGGAGCTTGCGCACGATTGCGGTGCGCATCTTGGAGGTGTGGGAGCTGGAGTAGGTCTCCACCATCACGCTCTTGGGCACGACACCATATTTGAGCACATTGTCGAAGACCCCGGTATAGGTGCCTCCGTCGCTGAGGGGATGCTGGAAAAGCCATTCCACCTTGCGGTCGTCCATCGGGAGCTTGCCGGTGTCGATCACCGACTGGAGGAAGAGATTCGACTTCTCGAGCTGGTCGTAGAAGAAATTATAGTTCTGCGAGAGCTCCAGTTCTGGGAGATCGTTGTCGGCCATCATCTGGGAGCGGACCACGTTGAGACCTGTGAAGAGCCAGCAACGTCCGGAGGAGAGCTGGTTGGTTATCCCCTTGCTCTTGACGCGATGTGAGAAATTATCGTCGAAATTGTTCTTGTTCTCGGCGCTGACGGCGAGCACGTCGATGTCGGTGCCGCGCAGGGCGTTGGTGATGGCCTTGTCGGCCGGCGTGTTCTTGTAGGAATCACGTAGACGCTTCATCATCGCGTCGTCGATCGAGCCTTTCGGAGCAACGGCCAAAGCCGATAGTGTCATTCCGCAGGCAAAGGCTGTCAGTAAAAGTCGGTTCATGAGGTAAAAAAATTAGGGAGTGTGGCGGCATGACCCGCCACACTCCAAGATGAATCAGGGATTTACGGCTTTGAGTTCGAGGGCGAGGGAGGACCAGGGACGGCCAAGGGAACGCGAAACGTTGAGACCCACGTTCTTGAGGATGCGTCCGCTGACGATCTTGCCGTCAAGGTTGCTCGGCTTGTCGGCCTTTTCAGGAGTGAGGTCGCGGATCTGGTAGTATTTGTCGGGATCCACGCCGTCAAGACGGACCTTGGGCACCTGCTGTCCGTGGAGATAGTCGGTGCGGTAGGCGAAGACAGCGGCATGATCCTTCTTGTCGTCGACATACATCACGGCCGCGAGGGCACCCTTGTCGTAGGGGGAGATGAGGCGGTACTGGTTGCCGAGCTGCACCACCGGACGGATGTCTTTGTAGGCTGCTATGGCACGTTTCGAGAACTCGAGTTCCTCTTGGGTCATGTTCTTGGGTTGGATCTCCATGCCGAGGCGACCGGTCATGGCCACGTCGAAACGATATTTGATGGGCACAACGCGGCGGGTCTGATGGTTGGGCGATGCGCTGACGTGGGAAGCCTGAGCGATGGCGGGATAGAAATGGCTGTCGCCCCACTGGATGAAGAGGCGCTGGTAGGCGTCGGTGTTGTCGGAGGTCCAGAATTCATCGAACCAGGGGAGCAAGCCGTAGTCGGCACGTCCGCCACCGCTGGCGCAAAGCTGGATGGCTACGTCGGGATATTTGGCGCGGATGCGGTCGAGCACCTTCTGAAGGCCTTGATGATAGCGCACGTAGATTTCATTCTGCTCATCCTTGGGGAGATAGGGGGATCCATAGTTCATGATGTCGGCGTTGCAGTCCCACTTGATATAGGCGATCTCCGGATTCTCGGTGAGGAGGTCGTCGGTGATGCTGAAGACGTAGTCCTGCACGGCAGGATTGCAGAGGTCGAGGACCACCTGCGTGCCGCCGCGGCCCTGGGAGAGGGGACGGTTCTTGTGGCTGAGCACCCAGTCGGGGTGCTTCTCATAAAGCTCGCTCTTGGTGTTGGCCATCTCCGGCTCGATCCAGATTCCGAACTTGATTCCGTGCTTCTTGGCGGCTTCGGTGAGGCCCTTCACCCCTTCGGGAAGCTTGCGCTTGTTGACCATCCAGTCGCCGAGGCTCGAATTGTCGGTGTCACGGGGATATTTGTCGCCAAACCAGCCGTCGTCCATGACGAAGAGCTCGCCGCCGAGAGCGGCGATGTCGCCCATCATCTGATCCATCACCTCCTGGTTCACGTTCATATAGACTCCCTCCCAGGAATTGAGGAGGATGTCGTGGAGCTTATCGCCGTGGGTCATGCCGTATTTGCGTCCCCATTTGTGGAAAGCGCGGCTGATGCCACCCTTCCCTTCAGTGGAATAAGCCATGGCAAATTCTGGAGTTGTGAAGGTCTGGCCCGGTTTGAGGGCGATCTCCGAGGTTTCCTCGTTGATTCCGCTGATAACGTCGATATAGTTGTTGCCGGCGTTGATCTTGGTCTTGTAGTTGCCGCTCCAGATCAGGTTTCCACCAAACACCTCACCCTTGTTCTCGTAGGGCTGGCCGTCGATGGAGATCATGAATCCGGGGTTGGTGCCGAAGGCATTGCGGAGGCCGGCCTTGTCGGCGAGCACCGCCTGACCGTTAGGAAGGCGCTCCTCGCTCATCCAGCTCTCGGAGCCCCAGCCGCCGTGGAACTGGGTGAGCCAGTTGTCGCCGCGTGTCACCGGCACGTAGGCGCTGGCGAAGGTGAGAAGATCGATGTTCCCCTTCTTGCCGGTGTTGGTGAAGTCCATCCATGTTGAGAAGATATCGGTGCCTTCGTATGTGCGGAAATACTGTTTCACGGTGAGGGGATAGACCTTGTCGCGGAAAGTGAGCTCGATGAGCTCTCCTTTGTCGTCCTTGCGGCGGTCCATCGATTCCATCGCCAGGTCAAGGCTCATGTTGCCGTCGGGAAATTTGACAGCGAGGGCCTTCTCTCCGTAGGAGTGGAGACCGAAAGCAGGGATGGTGTTGCCCGTGAAATTGGAATTCACACCGAAAAGTCCCTTGTAGTCATTATCCTGGATTTTCGGACCGAAATACTGATAGTAGGCTGTGCCACCATCGTTGGTTGTCACAACGAGAGAGGAGTTGTCGGAACTCAAGACGTGGGTCTTGTTGGCCTGAGCAAACGCAGCTCCCCATGGAAGGAGAGCGGCGGTTGCCAGCATGAGAAAAGTCTTTTTCATGAAGTTAGTTTTTACTGGTTTTTTTGTTGGGGTCAGACTTTGGTCGGACCATTGTCGGACCTTGGTCGGACCATCGTCGGACTTTGGTCGGACCTTGGTCGGACTTTGGTCGGACAACGGTCGGACAACGGTCGGACCATCAATCATCAATCATCGTTTTCACCTGGGTGTAGACGTTGTCGGCAGTGAAGCCGAGTTTCTCATCGAGCACCTTATAAGGCGCGGAGAAGCCAAACGACTCCAGTCCCCAGATCTTTCCCCCGGAGCCTACAAGACCCAGAAGATTCACGGGCAGACCGGCGGTCAATCCGAATCTCTTCACTCCCTCGGGAAGCACCTCCACCTGATAGGCCTCAGGCTGCGAACGGAAAAGACCCTCGGAAGGAACGGAAACAACCCTCACCCTGACGCCATCCTCTCGCAGTTTCTTCGCCCCTTCGACAAGGGTTGAAACCTCCGACCCGGTGGCCACAAGCACCACGTCGGGGTTTTCGTCGGAGCCGGCCACAACATATCCACCCTTCGACACGAGCGGATAGTCGTTCCCCTCCGGAAGATCAACGATGTTCTGGCGTGAGAGAATAAGCGCCGTGGGGGTGTAGACGTTTTCCATCGCGAGTTTCCAGGCCTCGGTGGTCTCGCGGGAATCAGCGGGACGGAGCACGAGCATGGAGTTTCTTCCATGATGGTTCCTGAGCTTCTCCATGAGGCGGATCTGCGCCTCCTGCTCAACGGGTTCGTGGGTGGGTCCGTCTTCTCCCACACGGAATGCATCGTGGGTCCAGATGAATTTCACCGGGAGCTCCATCAGCGCGGCCATGCGGATTGCCGGCTTCATATAGTCGGAGAAAACGAAGAAGGTGGCGCAAGCGGCGATGACGCCTCCGTGAAGAGCCATGCCGATGCAGCAGCAGGCCATCGTGAGCTCAGCCACTCCCGCCTGGAAGAAGGCTCCCGAGAAGTCGCCCTTGGTCATGGCGCTGGTCTGCTTGAGGAAGGAGATGGTCTTGTCGCTCTCGGAAAGATCGGCCGAAGAGCAGATCATGTTGGGAACCTGCTTCGCGAGCTCGGCGAGCACGGCGCCCGAAGCGTTTCTCGTGGCATCGTTCTCCTTCTGGGCAACCTTGCTCCAGTCGATCACGGGAGCCTTGCCTGAGAACCAATTCTCCACCTCGGAGGCCATCGCGGGATTCCCGGCAGCCCATTCCTTCTCCTCGGCTCTCCGGGCGGCCACGATCTCCTTGAGTTCCTCCGTTCTCCGTGCATAAAGCTCCTTCACCTCGTCGAAGATCACGAAAGGATCATCGGGATCGCCTCCGAGATTAATGACGGTGTTGCGGAAAGCGTCGCCCCCCAGGGGAGCGCCATGCGTCTTGCAGTTTCGCTCGTAGGAAGAATTGTCGGCCTTGCGGGCTCCCTTCCCCATCACGCATTTTCCGATGATGAGGGTGGGGCGTTCGGTCTCGGCCTTGGCCAGAGTGAGGGCCGCACGGATCTCCTCGGCATCGTTGCCGTTGATTTCAATCACTTTCCATCCCCAGGCTGAATATTTCATGGCGGTGTTTTCCGACGTCACCTCGCAGGTCTCCGTGGAGAGCTGGATATCGTTGGAGTCATAAAACATCACGAGGTTCGAAAGCCCGAGGGTTCCGGCCACGCGTCCGGCTCCCTGGGAGATCTCCTCCTGGATGCCGCCGTCGGAGATATAGGCATAGATCTTCTCCTTGCCGAAGCCGGGATTGCCCGAGCGGGCGGCGAGGAATTTGGCGGCTATCGCCGCGCCTACGGCAAACGTGTGGCCCTGCCCGAGCGGGCCGGAAGTGTTCTCGATTCCGCGGGCAATGTCGAATTCAGGATGACCCGTGGTGGGGCTGCCCCACTGGCGGAGCTGCTTGAGCTCCTCAATCGAATATTTTCCGAACATCGCGAGCGCCGAATATAGCATCGGAGCCTCATGGCCGGGATCAAGGAAGAACCTGTCGCGGGCATTCCAATATGGATCCGAGGGATCGAAAACAAGGAACTCGCTGAAAAGCACATTTATGAAATCAGCGCCACCCATGGCGCCGCCGGGATGGCCCGACTTCGCTTTTTCCACCATAGCAGCCGAAAGAATGCGGATGTTGTCGGCCGCGCGGTCAAGAATCTCTTTTTTCATCTGTATGTCTTAGATATGTTTTTCTCAAAATCAGGTGAAGAGGCATCCTCCGGAAAGAGAAAAATCCCACTTCATCTGGCAAAGATAATAAAATTAGATGATAAGGAGGCAGAAAAATTTGTTATAAAATCAGAAACATCAAAAAAAGAAAGAAAAATGGACATATTGTGGTTGATTCTGGGCCTTGTGCTCATTCTTGTGGGTGCGAACGCACTGACCGACGGAGCCTCCGCGCTGGCCCGGCGCTGGGGTGTGAGCGATCTTGTGGTCGGGCTGACTGTCGTGGCTTTCGGCACCTCCGCGCCCGAACTCTCCATCAGCATGGTTTCAGCTTTTCAGGGAAACGCACCCATGGCGATCGGCAATATCGTCGGGAGCAACATCTTCAACGTGCTCGTGATCATCGGAGTCGTGGCGCTCGTCAAGCCCGTGAAGATCGAGCGGTCGATCATGACCAACGAGATTCCGCTGACGATCCTGGCCTCCGTGGCCCTGCTGGCCATCGGCAGCGGAGTGGTGCTCGGAGCCTCTTCCGAGAGGGTGCTCACCAGGGTCGACGGCATCCTGCTCCTTCTTTTCTTCGCCATCTTCATGCGCTACACCTTCTCGCAGGCCCGCCGCGAGGAGGATCCTTCATCCGACCCCGCCGCAAAAAACGCCGGGAGCAAAAAACCGATGCCTCTCTGGAAGTCGCTCCTCTGGGTGGCCGCAGGATTGGGAGCGCTCGTCTATGGCGGCGACAGGTTTGTGGCCGGTGCGTCGGGAATCGCCTCCGCCCTCGGAATGAGCGACGCCATAATCGGTCTCACGATCGTGGCCGCGGGAACATCCCTGCCGGAGCTCGCCACTTCAGTGGCTGCCGCATTGAAGGGGCAGACCGGCATTGCCGTGGGCAACGTGATCGGAAGCAACATTTTCAATATATTCCTTGTGCTCGGGCTCACCGGCACAATCTCTCCCCTCCCCTTCGGAGGGATCTCGGAGACCGACCTTCTGGTGATGACTGGATCGGCCGTGCTTTTCTGGCTTTTCGGATGGAAATTCGGCACCCGCGTGATCACCCGCGGAGAGGGGCTCTTCATGCTGATCTGCTACGTGGCCTACGTTGGCATGCAGATAGCGGCCCTATAGACTGAGACATTCAGCGGGTGGCGGTGAAGGCCCTCCCCTTGAACGCGAAGATCGGGATGGTGGCCCCGATCACCATCGCCATGATTATCCCCAACGTGATGAAGGAGTTGTGGGCAAACTGATAGAAATAGAAATCAAAGGAATCGCGGCTCTCCCCGAGCAGACACATCGCCATCCCTCCGAAAGCCTTATAGGCATAGATGCCCGGAATCATGGGGAGCAACGAGGGGAAGAGATAAGCCTCCGCCGGAGTCTTCGCGAAGGGCGACACAAACACGGAGAGCGATCCGATCACGAAAGCCGCCAGGCCGGTGGCAAGCACGATGTGAAGACCGCAGAGATCAGGGTTAAGGAGGAGGAATCTCACGGAATGGCCCACGGCGGCGATGATGCCACACCAGGCGTAGGCCTTGCGGGGGATGCGGCTGATGGCGCCGAATCCGATCGCGGCCACTGCCGCGAAAAGCGCGTCTTTCAGGAAATCGAAAATCATCTCTTCAGGTTTTAATCGGTTGCCGGATTCATCTCTTCAGAACATTCCCACTTTCATTATCCACATCCCGACACACAATCCCATCGAGAGACAGGCCATCAGCACCACCGCATCGGTGAAGCGGCTGATGGCGCATATATAATGCTTATAGAGAAGATCGCTGAAGGAGTTGAGAAACGGGATGCCGGGAACAAGATAGAGCACACTCGTGCCGATGGCCACGGCGGGAGTGTGGCCGGAATGAAACATATAGGCCGCCGCTCCCACGATCGAGGAGACGAGGGCGCAGAGGAAGAAGACAACCCTCGAATCGATGCGGCGCGACAGGAGCACCTGCTTCAGCCGGAATCCGATGGCTGTGGCCGCGAAGACCGTGGCCATGGCAATCAAGTCGCCTCCGAAGATGCCGCAGAATGAGGCGTTGGCGAGCGAGGCCAGGAGAAGAGTCTGCCAGGGATTCTCGAAGTCGGTGGCGGTCAGGGTGCGGAAGGCCCTTCTTGCCTCATGGAGCGTCAGCCCGCGGTCGGCAACGTCCCAGCTCAGCCGGCTGAGCCGGGAATTGAGCGCGAAACTTATGGGAGCCGCCTTCACTGATGCTATGGAGGTGAAGATGTCGTCGGTGCCGGGATGCCACACTGTCATGTGGACGTGGCGCGGCATAATGGTGATCTCCACCCTCTTGCCGAAGATCCGCGCCATGCGGTTCACGTTTTTCTCCAACCGGATGCAGGTGGCGCCACAACCGAGAAGGCTGACGGCATATTCCGTGAGGAAAAGACACACCTCCTTGCTGCGGCAGTCGGTGCAACCCGGCCGCGAGCCCGACTCTATCACGAGCGGAGTTGGAACATCAAGAGATTCTATCATGGCGTCATAGTGTTGAATCGTCTGATTTTTTCATCGTATCATGGAGAGGCCGATCCGTTTCCGCGACTGATCGATGCCGATCACCGTCACCTCCACCCTCTGACCGATCCGGAGCACGTCGGAGGCCGACGGGATACGCTTCCGGGAGATCTCGGACACGTGGAGAAGGCCGTTCTCCTTGATTCCAAGATCGATAAAGGCGCCAAACGCTGTGATGTTTGCCACGATTCCGGGCAGCTTCATTCCCTCATGAAGCTGGGAGAAGTCGTCGACTCCGGGAGTGAAGGCATCGGAATTGTCGTCGGTGCGCGGGTCGCGGCCCGGCTTCCGGAGCTCGGCGATAATGTCGGAAAGAGTCTCCAGTCCGGCCACCCCTTTCTCATGAAGCGCCTTGACGTCGATCCTGTCAAGAAGAGCGTTGTCGGCGGGGAGCCGCGCCACGTCGACCCCGATGCTCTTTGCCATCTCCCGGACCACATGATAGCTTTCGGGATGAATCCCCGTGTTGTCGAGAGGCACCTTCCCTCCGGGCACACGCAGGAATCCGGCAGCCAGCTGAAAAGCCTTGTCGCCGAGTCTCGGCACCCTCTTGAGATCCGAGCGCGACGCGAAGTCTCCGTTAGCGGCCCTATAGGCCACGATGTTGGCCGCGAGCGACGGCCCGATTCCCGAAACGTAGGAGAGCAGTTTCCCCGAGGCGGTGTTGACGTCGACTCCGACAGCGTTGACGCAACTCTCAACCGTGAAATCAAGAGCCTCGCGCAGGCGCGTCTGGTCGACATCGTGCTGATACTGCCCGACTCCGATTGACTTCGGGTCAATCTTCACGAGCTCCGCGAGGGGGTCGATGAGACGCCGCCCGATGGAAACGGCACCCCTCACGGTGACATCCTTGTCGGGAAACTCCTGCCGGGCGATGTCGGAAGCGGAATAGACTGACGCGCCGTTTTCGCTCACCACAAACAGCTCCGAGGGGCCTGCCACTCCCTCCTCGCGCAGGAAACGCTCCGTTTCGCGCGAAGCCGTGCCGTTGCCGAGCGCCACGACATCAAGCCGGTGGCGCCTGATGAAGTCGCGCAGGCGTTGGGCGGAGCCCTTGACGTCGGCCTTCGGCGGAACAGGATAGACCACCGTGTCGTCGAGAAGATTTCCCTGCGCATCGAGGGCCACGACCTTGCAGCCTGTGCGGAAACCGGGGTCGAGGGCAAGCACCCTCTTCCCTTTCAGGGGGGCGGCCAGAAGAAGCTGGCGGAGATTCCCGGCGAAGATATCGATGGCAACACGGTCGGCCTCCTCTTTGAGGGAGGCCGATATCTCATTCTCAACCGACGGACGGAGAAGGCGTCGCGAAGCATCGCGCACCGCCGCTGAGATTATTTGCGCCGACCGGCGCCCGGCATTCCGCGGAAGGAATGCCTGACTCAAGGATTCCTCAAGGGAGTCGCCGCCGTCGGGAACCGAATATCTCACCTTCAGAAGCCCCTCGCGCTCTGCCCGACGCAGCGCCAGATACTGATGAGACGTCATTCGCCTCACCTGCTGCGAGAATCCGGAATATTGCGCGAATGGAGTGGCTGCGAGTTCCTCCTCCTTCCCTTTGACCGGAGTGGCCACCAGAGATGCTTCCCGGCGGTAGGCATTGCGGGTGATGTTTCTGAGACGGATTGATTCCGAAGCCCATTCCGCGATGATGTCGGAGGCTCCGGCAATGGCCTCCTCACTGCTGATTCCGGCTTCGCGGGCGAAACGCCCGGCCCTTCCCTCCGGATCATCCTCACGTGCGGCCATGATTATCCTCGCGAGGGGTTCCAGCCCCTTCTCCCTGGCGATGGTGGCGCGGGTGCGTTTCTTCGGTTTGTAGGGGGCATAGATATCTTCGAGGGCCGTCATGGAGTCGGCCTCCCGGAGCTTCTCCCCGATGGCAGGCGTCAGGACTCCGGCCTCGCGAAGGGCATTGATTATGAAATCGCGCCTCTCCCCGAGTTCGCGCAAGGCCTTTGCCTGAGTCTCAATGGCGCGGATCGCAACTTCATCGAGCGAGCCGGTCTGCTCCTTGCGGTAGCGGCATACGAAGGGCACCGTGGCGCCATCGTCGAGCAGACGCAATGCGGCCTCCACTCCTTTGGGAGGGAGGCCGAGACGGCGTGCTATGTCGTTTGATAGATCGTTCATCTGCGGATGTGGCATTGAGCCCCCACCGCCCGACGCGGCAAACGGCTCATCTGGTTTTATCCAAGATTCTTGAGAGAGGCGGAAACGTTGCGGAAGATCCTGTAGGTGAGGTCCTGATCATCGGCCTTCACGAATGTCTTTCCGGTGATGTGCTCATAGAGCTCGATATATCTTTCCGTGACGCTCCTGATGAACTCGGGGCTCATCTCGGGGACCGTCTGGCCCTCCTGGCCCATGAATCCATGGTCGATCAGCCACTGGCGAACAAACTCTTTGCTGAGCTGCCGCTGGGGCTCCCCTTTCTCGAAGCGCTCCTGATAGCCGTCGGCATAGAAATAGCGTGAGGAGTCGGGAGTGTGGATCTCGTCTATAAGGATCACCTTGCCGTCGCGGAGGCCGAATTCATATTTAGTGTCGACAAGAATGAGGCCTTTGTCGGCGGCCATTTCCGAGCCGAGGCGGAAGAGCTTCCGGGTGTAGTCTTCCATCACGGAATAATGTTCCTCCGACACGAGGCCCTGGGCGATGATCTCCTCGCGAGAGATGTTCTCGTCGTGTCCTTCGGCGGCCTTGGTGGTGGGGGTGATGATCGGCTCAGGGAAACGCTCGTTCTCGCGCATGCCGTCGGGAAGGCTGACTCCGCAGAGCTCGCGGCATCCGGCCTTGTATTCACGCCATGCACTGCCCGTGAGGTAGCCGCGGATGATCATCTCCACAGGGAAAGACTCCGCCTTGACTCCGACCGTAGCCATGGGATCGGGAACAGCAAGCTTCCAGTTGGGGACAATCTTGGCCGAAGCGTCGAGGAAATAGGCTGCGATCTGATTCAGCACCTGTCCCTTGTAGGGGATCCCTTCGGGGAGAATGACGTCGAACGCCGAAATGCGGTCTGTGGCGATCATGACCATAAGATCGTCGTTGATTGTGTAGACGTCGCGAACCTTGCCGTGGTATTCGGCGGTCTGGCCGGGGAAATCAAATGAGGTCTTTACCAATGTGGTTGCCATTGCGGATAATATGTATGTTTACGGTTGTTTTTTCGTAATGCGAAATTAATCAAATTTTTTCAAACAGACCCACCCCGAGGGCATTTTATTGGAGAATCAGGCGTAAAATTGCAAAAATATTCGTAAATTTGAGTTTATATGAAAAATATTGCATAAATTTACGTTCAAATTCAAATCTAAACTATCTTAACAATGGAATCGAAGAAATTCTTACTCCAAGAAAAAGACATACCGACCGCATGGTATAACGTTTTGGCCGAGATGCCTGTGGCTCCGCGCCCGCTGCTGAATCCGGCCACAAAGGAGCCTCTGAAGGCTGAAGATCTCTTCCCTCTCTTCTCAGAGGAGGTGGCCCGTCAGGAATTCAACGACACCGACACCTGGATCGAGATTCCGGAGGAGGTCAGGGAGATGTATCGCATCTGGCGCCCGACTCCTCTGGTGAGAGCACGCGGCCTTGAGAAAGCTCTGGGAACGAAAGCCCACATCTATTTCAAGAATGAAAGCGTGAGTCCCGTGGGGTCCCACAAGCTCAACTCTGCCATCCCGCAGGCCTACTATGCCAAGAAGCAGGGAATCACCAATATCACCACGGAAACCGGAGCCGGACAGTGGGGAGCCGCCCTCTCGCTGGCCGCCAAGCATTTCGGCCTGGAGCTCGCCGTCTATATGGTGAAGGTGAGCTATCATCAGAAACCATACCGCCGGAGCATCATGGAGACCTACGGGGCGGAAGTGATCGCCTCTCCGAGCATGTCGACTAATGCAGGGCGCGCCATCATCACAAACCATCCCAACTATCAGGGTTCGCTCGGAACGGCTATCTCCGAGGCGGTGGAACTCGCGATGTCGACCCCGAATTGCAAATACACGCTCGGATCGGTGCTCAACCATGTGGCACTCCATCAGACCGTGATCGGACTCGAGGCTGAGAAACAGATGGAAATGGCCGGAGAATATCCCGACATCGTGATCGGATGCTTCGGAGGGGGAAGCAACTTCTCCGGAATCTCATTCCCATTCATGCGCCATAATTTCTCGGGCGAACGCTCAAGCCGGTTCATTGCCGCCGAACCGGAGTCCTGCCCGAAACTGACCCGCGGAGTGCTCCAGTATGATTTCGGAGATGAAGCGGGCTACACTCCCCTGATTCCGATGTATACCCTGGGCCACAATTTCGCTCCCGCCAATATCCACGCCGGAGGCCTGCGCTATCATGGCGCCGGAGCAGTGGTGAGCCAGCTGAGATCGCAGGGAATGATCGAGGCCGTTGACATCCCGCAGTCGGAGACATTCGCCGCCGCACATCTCTTCGCACGCACCGAGGGAATCATTCCCGCGCCTGAGAGCAGCCACGCCATCGCCACGGCCATCCGCGAGGCACGCCGCGCCAACGAGGAGGGCACGGCACCGGTGATCCTATTCAACCTCTCGGGCCACGGACTCATCGACATGGCGGCCTACGACCAGTATCATTCGGGCGACCTGACCGATTACAAGGTGCCGCAATCGGAAATCGACAATAACACGGAAGCTCTCGAAAAGATCATCTGAGAGGCCACAACGGAAGAGCGGAACGGCTTTCGAGGTCAAGAAGCATTCTCTTGGCCTCAAGGCCTCCCGCATAGCCATGGAGCGAGCCGTCGGCCGCCACAACCCGATGGCAGGGGATGAAGATGGAGACCGGATTGAGGGCGCAGGCCTGTCCGACACCCCGCGCCCCTCCCGGACTGCCGGAAAGGAGCGCCAGACCGGAATAGCTCATGGTCCGGCCGTAGGCTATGCCAACCATATTCCGCCAAACCCTCTTCCTGAACTCCGTGGCGCCGGAAAGATCGAGCGGAGTGTGAAACTCCCTGCGGAGCCCGGAGAAGTATTCGTCGAGCTCCCGGACGGCAAGCTGAATGAGCCGCCGCTCCGGCGAATCTTCAGCCAGCGACGTCAGCGCCCGGAGCTCGCCCCCTTCGGGAAGGCGCCACACACACAAAGAGAGGCCCGCGGGAGTGGCCGACAGGAAGAGCGGACCGACGGGGGATGGATATTCCGTGAAAATCATCTCAGCATTTTTTTTGACTTCTCCGGCGATTTGCCGGAAAGGGATAAGGATGCAAAAAAAGGTTGTCACGCAAAATTACAAATAATATATCGAAATAACGACAAAATGAAAATATTGATTATCGGAGCCGGAAAGATGGGGTCATTCTTCTGCGACCTCCTTTCGTTCAACCACGACGTGGCCGTTCTTGACAAGGATCCTCGCCGCCTGCGGTTCACCTTCAACGTCAGGAGATTCCAGAACCCCGAGGAGGTGGAGGAATTCAATCCGGACATGGTCATCAACGCCGCGACAGTGAAATATACGATCGAGGCTTTCGAGCAGGTGCTCCCCTATCTGCGCGATTCGGCGATCCTGAGCGACATTGCCTCCGTGAAGACGGGATTGCCTGAATTTTATGAGAAAGCAGGCCATCCCTTTGTCAGCACACACCCTATGTTCGGACCGACTTTCGCCTCCCTCTCCAACCTGAGAAACGAAAATGCCGTCATCATAAAGGAGGGCGACCATCTCGGAAGGGTGTTTTTCAAGGATCTATATAACGACCTGAAACTTAACGTGGTGGAATACACTTTCGAGGAGCACGATGAAACCATTGCCTATTCTCTCTCGATTCCATTCGCCTCGACGTTTGTTTTCGCCGGAATAATGAAGCATCAGGATGCGCCTGGCACCACTTTCAAGCGCCATTTCGATATTGCTCGCGGCCTGCTCGGAGAAGACGACTATCTGCTGCAGGAGATCATGTTCAACCCCCACACTCCGAAGCAGCTGGAGAAGATACGCACGCAGCTTGCCGAGCTTCAGGAAATCGTGGAGCGACACGACAGCGACGCCATGGGGCGGTTTATCGGACGCCTGCGTGAGAACATAAAATAGCATCTCCGCCACCAGAATAACTGACAATCCCCCTCGTTGCCGGAAAAAACACTCCGGAAATGAGGGGGATTAAACTTCATGGCTCTTCCCGATGTTGTGAAGATAAGAACCACATCAAAAAAATTTAGTCATGAAAAATAAATTCTCTGATTCCATACGCCACTTCTTCCACGTGGTGTCAAACATCAGGCCGATCGTCTGGATCGGGCTCTACGTGCTGGCGATGCCTGTTTTCGCAGTGATCTATTGGCTGCTGCCCGACGGGCAGTTCAGGATTCCCGACGGAGCGGGAACTGATTTCGGCTCATGGATCTACTACAGCATAGTCACCATCACGACTCTCGGATTCGGAGACTACACACCGGCCCACGGATGGGCGCAGGCTGTCACTGCCGTAGAGGTGATGTGCGGATTGGTGCTCCTCGGGTTCTTCCTGAACGCCGTGGGATCGATGAAATCGGAAATCGACGTCTCTTCGGAACTTGAAAAACAACGCAAGCTCCACTATCAGATGGAGAAAGGGAAACTGAAAGGGGCCGCTCCGGCAGTGCTCCACAATATCAATCTCTTTCTGGCCTACTGTTTCGCAGTGACGACTCCCCGCAAAGACCGCCAGACTGAAGACGTGAGATATAACCCGGATTTCACGGTTGCCGACATGTCGGATCTTTTCGATCCTTCCGGCCTCCCTTCCGACAATTCACGGCTGCCGGCCGTGGAGAGGCTGATCCGCTGTGCCTCTTCCACCGCTCTCGCCCTGGACTCCATGCAGAATAGAATCGACCTCTCTCTATGGCCCGGAATCCTTGAATATTGCTTCGGGTTTGTGGCCAACTGCCAGATGTTCTCATCCGAAGCTCAGATTTTCGAGAGGAAGGAGAGGTTTGAGACATCAACCGATGCCGAAGGACGCGAAAAGGCGCTGGAGGAGCTCGCTGAGTTCATCCGCAAGGGAGCCTCCGACGCGATGAAGCTTGAGGCCGCTATCACTGAAGCTCTTGATTCTGACCAGGAATAACCCCTCCGGGGGGCATCATTTCTCCGGATCGCGCGACTTCACGTCGCTGTCGATCCCATTGATCCCCTCCTTATACGACCGCACTCCTTTGCCGAGTCCTTTCATAAGTTCGGGGATTTTCTTTCCTCCGAAAAAGAGAAGCACCACAAGGGCGATGATTATGATCTCCTGAAAACCGAGACCTCCGATAAAATTGTGTATCATAGTTTCCGATTTTGGTTTTAGTATTCAACGCTCGGATGGAGTCTTATATTGTCGTGGAAAGAATTTTCGTTGTGTTAAAAACTATTTATGGGAGGGGAAACGTTAATATGGGGATGACGGGAAATCAGAAACCAAAGCCCGCCAGAGAATATTATGGACTCTAAAGAATTTATCAGGAGACTGACTGATCTCGTGGAAGACTATATAGCCGACGAGGAAACCTACAGCGACAACGTGCAGGTGGAGATCAACACCGTGAACTGGGAAATGGAGATTGCCGACCCGGAAAACGATCTGCCGGATTGCGATTATTATCCGGCGATGGATCTCGTGAAAATGAGCGCTTCGGAGCCCGGAGCCTGGGAACCCGACGGCGACGCCATAGCAGAAGTGGCCGCTGAATACGTTTTCACCGCCTGATCTTCCGAAGACGCATAACGGATGACTGATAGGGGAACTGGATCTCGAGGATCCGGTTGTCCCCTGTCTGCGCGTCGATCTCATGGAAAAGGGATTTCCCCTCGGAATCAAACCATTCAAGATGGTAGATTCCATCAAAAAGAGAGGGATGGAGCCTCCCTTTCAGCATCCCCTCCCGCCAGGCGGAGGCGTTGACCCGCGCTCCCGAGAGATAGACGATGTCGAATGATTCTCCATTTTTCACAATCGCAAGCCGATAGTCTCCGCCGGGACGGAGCAATGTCTCCTCCAGAGTGCGGTCGAACACCGCCCATAAACCCTCAATCGAATCGGAAGGATTCTCAAGAAGCTTCCTGAGCGACGCCGGGTCATATTGGGTTGGCGCCATGCCGGAAGCCATCCCCCCGGAGCGCAATGAGATGTCGGCCACACTGAGGCTTCCCCCGGGAGCCACGGCAAAACCGAAAGAGGAACATCCCTGATTCAAAGGGATATCAGCCACCTTGCGGAGCCCTCGGTTTCCGCCTGAAAGACTGAGCTCTCCGGGAGTGGCTGTGAGCCGCCACACATTCGGGCCGCCGGAAGTGTCAAATCCTTCCGCAACGGTTGTCTCCCGGATCGTCTCTCCATTTCTGACCACACTGACTTTCAGCTCCGAAGCCGTTGACAGCAATCGGCTTCCATCCCCTCTTCTTACCGTGATCCACAATTCGCCGGCAGGAGAAAGGATGAAAAATCCCCAGGCGGCCGCCTTGCGCGACACCGCCGCAGGTTTCGGGTCGCCGCCATCGTCGCGGCAGGTGAAGGTGAGACTGAAGTTATCCCTTTCCATGGGGAGGGTAAGCGTGTCGGCCATCATTAAATCCCCCTTGTTGGAGATCACGACACCATCGGAGGTGGCATGGCGGAAGGATCCGTAGCCCCGCCCCCGGTTGAGAAAAAGATCATCCCCATCTCCGGCCAGACATATCAGACAATTGAGCAGGACGATGGAGAGAGAAAAGAACCGCCGGATCATGGCGAAACGAGATTAAGGACACTCGTCACGATGCCCACAATGGCGAAAAGAAGAATCACAACTCCGATGACGCGGTTGATGAGATACATCGAGCGGAGATTGAAATGGGCCCTGACTTTGTCGATGGAGAAGGTGACAAACCACCACCATCCTATCGCTCCGGCAATTATCGCGATGAAGCCTACAATGTAATGATAAAACTTTATTTCGGGCATCAGGAAGTTGAAGCGGGCGAAGAGGCCGATTATCAAGAAGAGGATCAGAGGATTGGAAAATGTGAAAAGGAAACCGGCCAGGATGTTCTTGCGGGGATCCACCGCCTCGGCAACCGGCTTCTTCAGCTGGGTGGCAGGATTTTTCTTGAAGAGATAGAAACTGAATCCGATGAGCACGGCGCTTCCGAGAAGCTGGATAACGTTCTGGTTGCGCTCTATGAATTCTTCGATGAAGGAGAGGCCGAATCCGGTCAGCAGACAGTAAAGCAGATCCGATATGGCCGCCCCGATTCCGGTGAAGAAGCCCGTGCGGCGCCCTTTGTCGAGAGTGCGCTGTATGCATAGGATTCCCACCGGTCCCATGGGAGCCGAGATGAGAATGCCGATGGCGATTCCTCGCCAGATCATATAGAAAAGACCTTCTATAAAGTCCATTTTAGGTCAGTTGGTGATTAAATATCCGCCGTCTGTCGCGGGGAGGCAACGGTAGCGGCGGAGGGCATATTTGCGGTCGCCTTGAGCAGCGGGTCCGGAGAGAGGCCCGCCTCCACCGGTCACTACATCATAGCGGGACCCACACACGGGACACACTGCATCATATTCGTCGCCTTCAATCCTGACCCTTACGTCTGACTTGGCCTCAACAGGACACGACAGATCGTAGGCAAGGGGAACGTCGGCCTCCGTAGTGAAAACATCCATGCCGTTGATGAGCAACACTCCTCCGAAACCTGTGGCGCTCGTGGCCGAATATGGGAAATTGGCCGGCTCCCGCAGGGATGTAGTCTTTATGAAGTTTCTGTGTGACCCGAAACCGGCCACTCCATAGCTGTTCCACATTCCGGCTCCGGCAAGATTGATCGACACTGCGTAGGCCGGAATCCGGTTTTCGTCGACACTGTCGCAGCCGGCAAGGATCAGTATGAAGGCAATGGCCGTCAGAAGCCGGGTCATGCGTATGGAAGAGCTTTCAGAAGCATTCCGAACTGATCAGCCATCTGCTGGATGGGACCCGAAACCATCGGAAGAAGCATCTTGGGAAGGGCGAGGTCGATCTCTACTTCTGCAGTGCATGCGTCCGCACCCTCCGGAGTGATCCTGACTGCAAGCGACATGGCCACCGGAGCTCCCACGCCGGCAAATTTCACGAGAGTGGGCTCCACTCTTTCTGAAATCTTGAACGTAAGCGATCCGACCGGACCACCGGGAACCTCGATGGAATCGGGAGTGACCTTTATATTCTCAAGCATCGCCCGCTTGTCTTCTGGAATCTGGTCGACCGGAAGGGTGGAGAGAAGACCGCGGAGATTCTCGGGGTTGGAAACCTTGGCATAGACGTTCTCCGCCGGATAGGCGATTCTAACAGGGTTGTTTCTGAATGTTGCCATATTATGAGTATGGAGATTATGTTATTCTTTAATGTCAGCGGTCCAGTTTGCCGGATCCTCGCGCCATTCTCGCAGCGTTTCGGCCTCGGAGGGGCTGATGTAGTCGGTCTCCTCCGCCACTTCTATCATGGTGGAATAGTCGCAGAGCGACACGAGATTTATGTTGGCCTCATGAAATCTCTTCACGGCCATGGGGAACTGATAGTTGAAGAGGCAGGTCATGCCGACAACGTCGCAGCCGTAGGTGCGGATGATATCGACGGTCTTAAGCGATGAGCCCCCGGTTGAAACGAGATCTTCGATCACGACCACTTTTGTGCCGGGTTTCAGATTCCCTTCGATCAGGTTTTCAAGGCCGTGATCCTTAGGAGTGCTCCTGACGTAGACGTAGGGAAGGCCGAGGATGTCGGCCACGATCGCACCGAAAGCTATTGCTCCGGTGGCCACGCCTGCCACTGCCTCAACATCGGGGAAATGCTCGAGGATGGCCCTGGAATATTCCACTTTCACAAGATTCCGGATGTCGGGATAGGAGAGGATTCGGCGGTTGTCATTATATATCGGCGAGTTCCAGCCCGACGCCCACACGAAGGGGTTTTGAGGCTGAAGCTTTATCGCGCTTATCTGAAGAAGCTTCTCAGCGAGTATTCTTTCTGGTCTTTTCATAACAGAAGTTTTTTTAATAATCCCATTCCGGCGCGGCAGACCTCTAACACCGGCAGGGACAGAATTAAGTTGCAAAATTAAATCTAATCGGATATATATCCAAATTAACAACGCCCAAAGGTGGCGAAAATATTGCAGAGACCGAGATTTTATTAAAAAGTCACGCCGAGAGAGAATAGGGAGAGCGCGGAGGGATGGCTTTTAAGCAAGGTCGTGGCCGCGGCGGAAAGCGTGGCTCCTGTGGTGCAGACATCATCGACCACAAGCACTCCCCTCCCCTCGATTTCATCCCCGCGCACTGCCTCAAACACTGAGGCGAGATTCTCAAGACGCTCTTCGGAGGAGAGAGCCGTCTGGGTCTTATGTCCCTTCACGGCTTTCAGGGCATTGACTACGGGAATGCCCGTGGCTTTGCTGATCCCGACGGCAATGTGATCCGTCTGATTGTAGCCTCTGCGCGCCCGTTTGAAAAAGTGCATGGGGACAGGAACAATCGCCTCCACGGAGTTGAAAAAGCCGGTGGGAAACAATTCCGAGGCAGCCACCTCTCCCAAAAGAGTGCCGATGCCCGGAAATCCACGATATTTCATATCCTGGATGAGCACGGATAGAGAGGAATCGCGCGAATAAAAGAAATGACCGGTGGCCCTGTCAAACCGGAATTTACCGGCAAACCGCTCCTCCATGGGATTGAGGGGGCGCCGGTGGTAGCCGGTGCGGGGAAGATGGGAGAGACATCCGGGACAGACAAACCGGTCGTGGGGCGCCAATGGAGCGCCACAAACATGACACTCCGGCGGAAACATCAGATCGACTATGTCGGCAAGAAAAGGGAGCATCGCTCAGAGAAGGGACTTGACGGCTTTCGAGGCGAGTTCCGACTCAAAGCCTCGCGAAATGATGTGGCGGAATAGCTTCACCTGATTCTCGTAGGCCTGCGGACCGGTAAGCTCAAGCGTTTTCGCCTTGGCCTCGGCCGTGCGCTTGAGAGCGGCCTTATAGTCTGCCTCTTCAATCGAATCAAGGGCGGCGGCAATGTCGGCAGGAGAGATCCGCTTGGCTATCAGACCAAGGCGGATCTTATTGCGCCCCCAGGCTGAAAACCGGCATTTGTCGCGGGCGAAACTCCTGGCATAGCGGGCGTTGTCGATAAATTTATTCTCTATAAGATATTTCACAATTTCCTGAACCTGCCGGGCCTGAAGCCCCAACCGATAGAGTTTCTGGCGGATGTCGGCCTCACACTGCTCCGACCTCGCGCAGAGATCGGCCATGCGCAGACGGGCAGCCTCGGGGGTTATATCGTTTTTAGGAATCATATCTGACTATAGTGGCGTTATTCTTTAGGATTTATTGCTTTCACAAAACGGACGTGGCCCCCCGAGTCGCGCAGGAGCTCGATGTCGGAGAAGCCTTCCGAACGAAGGAGAGGGGGAAAATCGGAGGAATGACGGGGATTGATCTCAAAATAGAGCCTTCCGCCGGGGCGCAACGCCATCCTCGCCACGCGGCTGATGCGCCGATAGAAGACCAGAGGGTCGGAATCCGGCACGAAGAGCGCGGAATGAGGTTCATAGTCCAACACATTGCGGTCAATCCCTGACTTCTCTGACTCATCAATATACGGAGGATTGCTCACTACGATGTCAAAGGAATCGACTGGCGCGTTCCAGTCAAAAATGTCAGCACGGATAAATTTAACCGCAGCCTTCAGCCTGACAGCATTCTCTTTCGCCACCTCAATCGCTTTCTCTGAGATATCCAGAGCCGTTACCCTTGAAAATGGAAGCGATCTCGCCAAGGCGATGGCCAGGCACCCCGACCCCGTGGCTATGTCGAGAACGTCCAGATCCTCGCGATTGCCGGCATCATCTATGATCATGTCGGCAAGCTCGTCGGTCTCCGGCCGAGGGATAAGCACATCGGGGGTTACGTGGAATTCCAGCCCGTGGAAACGGGCCTCTCCGGTAATATACTGGATTGGCTCATGATTCAGCAGCCTCTTGAGAATGGCATCTATCTCGCTCTTAACGAAACCGGACAATGGCTCACCCTCATGGATGATCATGTCGACCGTGTTCCACCCCTTGACATGATGGAAAATGATCCTGATGATGGCTTCCGTCTCCCCGTCGCCATAGACAGGACGCAAAGCACTCCGAAGTTTCCGCAAGGTTTCTCTCATAGCTTAACTATCTAACATACATGAGCGATGGAGCATTCAACCCCCTTAAGGCGCCCCCTCTCTCCCACACAAAATTACAGATAAAACCGAATAAAAGCAAAAAAATTTGGATAATTGACAAAAAAGCCATAACTTTGCAGACGCAAACCGCCGGAAGCCCTCTGCCACATCGGCTGCGGGAATCCGACAACATGCGGGGTCCTATAGCTCAGTTGGTCAGAGCACCTGACTCATAATCAGGGAGTCCT
>CAYROR010000026.1:0-40088 GCA_964425935.1 uncultured Sangeribacter sp. | reverse complement strand
AGCCAATACTTGCAGTTGGAGAGGAGGAAATGAAGCACTTCGGTCTTTCCATAATCGAAAAGCAAAGAATCCCATGCGGGATGCTCCCTGCGGCTGTCGCCATAGAAATAGAGATCATAGGAACCGTCGAGTCGCCCCAGCCCCTCAACTTCATTTTTGACGGCATGAGAATGGACAATGTCCATGATGACGGCCAGTCCGTGGCGGTGGGCATCGTCAATCAGCCGGCGCAGATCGTCGGGAGTGCCGAAGCGAGAGCTCGGCGCATAGAAGCTGCTCACATGATAGCCGAACGAGCCGTAATACGGGTGTTCCTGAATCGCCATGATCTGGATAGCGTTGTAGCCGTCGGCGGCAATGCGGGGAAGGGTCTTCACCCGGAATTCCTCGTAGGTGCCCACCCCTTCGGTTTCCTGCGCCATTCCGATATGACATTCATAAATGAGAAGGGGCTTGGTGTCGGGAGTGAATTTCTTCACCTTGAATTTATAAGGCTCCTCAGGAGCATAGACTTCGGCGGAAAAGATAGTGGTCTGGGGATCCTGCACCACCCGGGTGGCATAGGCGGGGATTCTCTCTCCCTGACCGCCATCCCAGCACACCATCATCTTGTAGAGGTCGCCGTTATGAATGCCGGAAGCCGGAACACGCACCTCCCACACTCCGTTTCCAAGAGGCTTGAGTTTATATTCATCCTTGGTCTGCCAATCGGAAAAGGTCCCGATGAGCCATATTGAAGTGGCATTAGGGGCATATTCGCGAAAAACCCACTCTCCGTCATGAAGTCTGTGCAGTCCGAAATATTCGTAGGCGTTGGCGAAGTCAGAAAGAGAGCCGCCTGTGGCAGCCGTGAGTTCCTCGAGCTTCCTGACCACGTCTTCATGCCTTCCCTCTATCGCGGGAGCGAAAGGTTCAAGCCAGGGGTCATTGCGGAGGATCGCTAATTTCTTTTCCATTGTCTTTTCTCAATTTTGGGATTATCTTGATCCGGGGCACGTCTCATGCGAGGAAGGCCCCTTATATTATTAAACGTCATGACGGCGTCTTTTGTTATTTTTCCCTCTTCCGGTTTTCTTTTTCGAAGCGCCACGCTGTCCTCCCTGCCTGGAAACGTGATGCTTTCCTGCCGGATGGTCATTCCGCTTCGCAATCATAGCGGCCGGGGCCTTTCCTCCGCGCTTCGGCTTCTCCGGAAGCGGCTCTCCCACCCGCAGACATCGCCGCAACACAGTCCTGATCTCCCGGCCTGCCTGGCCGTCCTGCTTCAGCTCCGTGATGACGCCGGCCACATAGTCTTCCCTGCCGCTGAATCCGAGAGCCTGGGCCACTCCGCTGTCGTGAAGCATAGGCTTATGGTTAAACACCTTCAGGATGCCGGCATAATCATGATTTTCAAGGAGAGAGAGAAACTGGCTCCTCAGCCCGTCATATTGCTCTCTCGGACGCAGGATCGAGGGGAGCGACTGCAGATGAAGCTCCAGAGCCGTGATGCAGGTGAAGCGCCCGTCGATCTTACATTCCACCTGGCGTTTGATGCGATGGCGCACGTGCTGGAGCACCTGCTCCTCAAACCGCTCGCGAAACTCATTCTCAACCCTCATCCTGACCCGTTCGAAAACCGCCTGGGGATCTCGCCCGCGACGCCGGGCCATAGCCTTGATCACCCCCTCCAGCAGGAACAGGTTTTCAACTTCTGCCACCTCCGGCACCATCACCGATTTTCGCCGCAGATATTCCACCTCGGGGTCTGTGCGGCGGTCGCGGTCAACGATTCCACGGCTTTCAAGATGATGCATGGTCTTGAGATCATTGAATGTGCGCGTGGTCTCGATCACCTTGTCGCAGCTTCCGAGCGGCCTGACGGTGCAATCCGGAAACACCAGCGGATAAAGCCGCGCGTCGATGCTGTGGCTCATGTCGCCCTCGATGAAAAGCACAGGTTTACGGGTTCCCACAAGGTCAACGAAAATCTCCTCGCGCAGATCTCCCGGCTGAAGCACCTCATAGTCCCACGTTTCTGTGGCGGCATCGAAACTCTTCACCCAGACGCAGACATTCCGCGTGCGCGAGGCCACAAAAGACACGTCGACCGAATTATAGACAAACGTGCAGTCAGGCCTCAGCTCCTCTATCGAATTCCAGAGCCCCGAGAGGATGGAGGGATGGAGGAAAAGCGACGGAGAATCAATGAAGATCGCGGCGCCGGGCATAGCATAGAGCACGGCGGCCACATAATAAAGCGCCGACTTCTCCCCCTGGCTGAGCGACTCCACGGGGATCAGGTCGTCGCCGGCCGACGTGGCAAACATCAACCCCTCACGGGTACGCACAATGCGGTTTCCGGGGAAAACCTTCTCCCAGAGCCTGGCGAGAAGGTCGAGCCGCGTAGGCTCCGGATGGAGGGGATGATTGGCGGCCTGCTGCCGTTCCTTGAGAGCCAACAGGCTGTCAAACTCATCAATGATGAGCATATAGGCGAGCTTGTCGAGCTCGCTCACGGCGTCCGTGCGCATGTAAGGCTGCCTGAGGGCCGCCTCTCTGAAAAGCATGTCAACGCTCCCCGGACGCCTTGACTCCTCCCGCTCCGGGAAAGGGGCGCTGACAGCGTTCAGGCAGTAGGCCCGGCGGCTGTTCAGCTCCACCAAAGCCTCCATGAAGCGTGTTTTGCCCGACCCGGGGGCCCCGATAATCGTGATCTGATGCGCATCCGGGAGTTTCGGATGCGGGCCTTTGCCAGAGAGTGGGGGAAATGCAAGGTTCATCGGCGCTTCTGTTTTTTTGGGATATCCCGAAGGAGATCATGGTTGCTTTGACTTCACAAATATAGTGATTTTTTCCTTTTCATGCCACAAATGAGGGAAAATATGACTAAATTTGCATCCATAACAATATAATGACGATATGTTTTCAGGAATAGTAGAAGACGCGATCGAGGTTGTAGGACTCCGTCGCGAAGGCACAAACCTCCACATAACCATGCGTTGCCCATTTGCCGATGAACTCACCATCGACCAAAGCATCGCCCACAACGGCGTCTGCCTCACGGTTGTGGCCCTTCCCGGCGACGGCACCTATACCGTCACCGCCATTCAGGAAACCCTCGACCGCTCCAATCTGGGGCTTCTGAAAGAGGGCGACCTTGTCAACGTGGAACGATCCATGAAAATCGACGGAAGGCTCGACGGCCACATCGTCCAGGGCCATGTAGACACCACCGCCGTCTGCGAGAGCGTGGAGACGGAAGACGGCAGCTGGCGCTACCGGTTCCGTTACGATGCGGATCCCGAGCTCATGAAAAAAGGATATGTGACGGTCGAGAAGGGTTCTGTGACGGTCAACGGTGTCAGCCTGACGGTTTGCGACTCGGAGGAAGACTCCTTCTCCGTGGCCATCATCCCCTACACCCACGACCACACCAACTTCAGCCGCATCGAGGCCGGCACCCGCGTGAACCTTGAATTCGACATCATCGGCAAGTATCTTGCAAGACTGGCCGGATTCTCCACCCGTGAATAAAAACCTTCCAGCTATGAAAAAGATAATTGTAGCCATCGACGGCTATTCCTCCTCAGGGAAAAGCACAATGGCGCGCGAACTCGCCAAGCGCGTCGGATACATCTATGTTGACTCCGGCGCGATGTATCGGGCAGTGACGCTCTACGCATTGCGCAACGACATGATCGATTCTGAAAAGAGGGTCGACGTCGGAAGGCTCGCCGCAGCCCTCCCCTCGGTAAAGGTGGCTTTCGCTGTTGCCGGAGCCGACGGAGTGCAACACACCCTCCTCAACGGCGAAGACGTGGAGAAGGAGATCCGCGACATGGCCGTCAGCGGTGCCGTCAGCCCTGTGGCCGCCGTGCCCGAAGTCAGGGAGAGGATGGTGGCCCTGCAGCAGGAATTCGGCGCGGGAAGAGGGATCGTCATGGATGGGCGCGACATAGGGTCAACCGTATTTCCCGACGCCGAGCTGAAGATCTTCGTCTGCGCCAGCGCCGAGGAGCGTGCCCGCAGGCGTATGCTCGAACTCAGGGAGAAGGGGGAAGACGTGAGCTTCGGGGATGTGCTTGCCAACGTTGAGGAACGCGACCGCATCGACACCACCCGCGCCGTCTCCCCGCTGAAGAAGAGTCCCGACGCGATAGAGCTCGACAACGGCCAGATGTCGCGCCAGGAACAGATGGAGTGGCTGCTGGCAAGATTCAATGAGGCCGCAGCAGAAACCAAACAGCCGGAATGATGAGCGTAGAGATCGACGTTAACTCCGGATTCTGCTTCGGAGTGGTCACAGCCATCAGGAAAGCGGAGGAGGAGCTGGCCAAAAGCGGCCAGCTCCACTGCCTCGGCGATATAGTCCACAACGCCGGGGAGGTGGAGAGGCTCCGCACGAAGGGACTCCGCACCATCACCCATGAGGAGCTTGGGAAGCTTTCCGACGTGAAAGTGCTTCTCCGCGCCCACGGCGAACCCCCGCAGACCTATCAGACAGCCGAACGCAACAATATCACCATCATCGACGCCACATGCCCGGTTGTGCTCCAGCTACAGCGCCGGATCAAGAAAGCCTACAACGAGGGTCTCGAGGCAGAGAAGGAGGGGGGAGCGAAACCTCTCATCGTGATCTATGGGAAGAACGGACACGCCGAAGTCAACGGTCTTGTGGGCCAGACCAACGGAGAGGCGGTCGTGATTCAGGATCTCGCAGGGGTCGACACTCTCGATCTCTCCCGCGACATCCTCCTCTACTCCCAGACCACTAAATCGCTCGAAGGATTCCGGGAAGTCGTGGAGGAGATCAAGCGGCGCAAGAAAAATGGCAAATTCGAATATTTCGACACTATCTGCCGCCAGGTGGCCAACCGGATGGAGAAGATGCGGGAATTTGCCGCCGGCCATGAGGTGGTGCTTTTCGTCAGCGGAGCTAAAAGCTCCAACGGGAAAGTTCTCTTTGAGAAATGCCGCGAAGTGAATCCGCGCTCCTATCTGATCTCCGATGAAACACAGATCGATCCCTCTTGGACCGAAGGGGCAGATTCAATCGGGATTTGCGGAGCCACCTCCACTCCTCTCTGGCTGATGGAAAAAGTGGCCGACAAAATCAGAGAGACCCATGGCTGCTGACCATAGCGATCCCTTTTTTCGGGAAGAAGGGGATCCCCGCGACGAAAAATTCATGCGCATAGCCCTCGAAGAGGCAAAGGAGGCGGCCCGCAGGGATGAAGTGCCCGTGGGGGCCGTGATAACGGTGGGCGACAGAATCCTGGCCCGCGCCCATAATCTCACGGAAACCCTCAACGACGTCACCGCCCACGCCGAGATAATGGCCATCACGGCCGCCGAGACAGCTCTGGGAGGGAAATATCTTCCCCAATGCACGCTCTACGTCACCGTGGAGCCCTGCCCGATGTGTGCCGGAGCGATAGCCTGGAGCCAGATGGGGAGAGTGGTGTGGGGAGCGGCAGACCCAAAGAGAGGCTTCACCAGATTCGCCACCCCGGCCACCCCTTTTCTCCATCCGCGCACCCTCGTGAGCTCAGGAGTGCTCCGTGAGGAGGCCGCCGCCCTGATGTCTGATTTCTTCAGGAGGAAACGACGCTGACCCCATGCCCCTCCCCGTGCGGCTTCAAATGCGGAAACCGATGGCGATTTCAATGGAAAAATTTTGACCTTTGAAACTATTTTCCTACCTTTGCCGTCAAAGGAATCCCAAGCGGATTTTTTCAAACGATTCCTACCTATACATCTAACTCCACACCCGAATCATGAATCTATCTATTAAAGAAAAAGTCTATGGTGCCGTTTTCGGCTACGCCATTGGCGATGCCCTCGGGCTCGGCACCGAGTTCATGACAAAACAGGAAGTCCACGGCAACTATCCCGACGGGCTCTCCCACTACTCCCAGATCATCAGCGACGCCCACCGGTCATTCTTCCGACAAGGAGATTTCTCCAACGACACCATTCTCATCAAGATGCTCATAGAAAGCATCTGCGCGAAAGAGAACTTCGATTATATGGATTATGCCCATCGACTCCGGGAATGGTATAAGACAGAACCCTACGACCTTCTTGCCCACATGAGATGGGTCCTCTCTCAAGACGACTATGAGAAAAATCCCATAGGAGTGGCACAGAGAGTCTGGAAAGAGATCAGCGGGGACGACACTCCCTCCGACGCTCTCGGGAAATCCCTATTCATCGGGATGTGGAACGCCGACGTGAAAAAGAATGCCCACGAAGTGTGCTGCCTCACCCACTGCCAGATGAGATGTCAGGCAGCTTCCGAAATCATCGCCACGATGGCCAATTCCCTGATGTGGCAAGAGAAAGAGGCTTCGTTTGAAGAGCTTCTGGCAATCGCCAAGGAATATGATCAGGGAATCGTCAGATATCTCGAGATTGCCCGCGACGGTGAGATTTCCGATTTCCAACTCGATGATGAAGCAAGCTATTGGTTTGTCAGAAAGGCTATGGGAGCGGCCCTGTGGGCTCTGTGGCATTGCGGATCGGTCGACGAGACGCTGCTCACCATCGTCAACGAAGGTGGCGACGCCGACACCAACGCCTCCCTTGCCGCCGGCCTCGTGGCCCTGAAATATGGATATTCCACAATCGGCAAAGAATATGTCGACAATCTTACAGACCGCGAGAATCTTCTGAATCTCTCTGCCAGATTCACAGATCTGCTCACCCGGAAATTCATGCACTCATGACCAATCCCTGGATTGAAGCCATGCGTCTGCGCACACTCCCCGTCGGAGTGGCCGGCGTGCTCGCCGGAACAGGCTGCGCCATCTGGCATGGGGGCTTCTCTCTCCTTCCCGCCTTGATATGCCTGGTTTTCGCCGTCACTGCCCAGATTGCCTCCAACTTCGCTAATGAATACTATGATTTCAGAAACGGCATCGACCGCAAGGGGCGCGACGGGTTCCGCCGCGGAGTGACCGAGGGCGACATCTCTCCCCGCACCATGAAACGAGCCACTTTCGCTCTCCTCGCTCTCGACGCCCTTCTCGGATGCTCCCTGATCATCTGGGGAGGATTGTGGCTGATCCCGGTTGGAATCCTCATATTCATTTTCGCCCTCGGCTATAGCGCCGGGCCCTATCCCCTTTCTCATCATGGGCTCGGAGATCTCACGGTGATCCTTTTCTACGGCCTGGTGCCCGTGGTCTTCACAGAATATGTCCAGACCGGCCACCTCTATCTTGACCGCGTCACGCTCTGCTCGGCTTTCGCCATCGGCCTTATGGCAGCCAACGTCTTGATCATAAACAATTACCGCGATTACGACGACGACCGCGCAGTGGGCAAGCACACGACCGTGGTCATTTTCGGGCGCGAGGCAATGAGATATGTCTATCTCATATTCGGATTCACGGCCTCCGTGCTCATGGAGATTGCCCTTGGCAAAACCGCTCCCGACTGGATCACCAATCTCCCCGCCATCTATGTCATCGCGATCGCCGGCCGATTCTCGCTCCTCAAAAAGGAACGCGGGGCAGCCCTGAACACCATACTGAAACAGACAGCATCCATAATGCTCATTACCAGCCTTATTCTTTTCATCGGGCTGGCCTTCTGGCCCGACACTATATAATATGGCCGCCGGGATCACGTTTCTATCATAAATCAGACTACCCTTCACCATGGCAAAAAAACAGGAATTCCGCCAGGAGATCACCGACACCACCGGGAAGCTGCCGCCACGCGACACTGAGCTCGAAGAGGTGGTGCTCGGAGCTTGCATGCTGGAAAAAGACGCTTACATGAACGTGTGTGACCTTCTGGTGCCCGACAGTTTCTACGATCCCGTCAACCAGAAGATCTATCAGGCCATCACAACCCTCGGCTTCAATCAGAAACCGATCGACATGATGACCGTGACCGAGCAGCTCCGCCAGGACGGGGTGCTGGAGGAGGTGGGAGGTGCTGTCCATGTGGCAGAACTGACAGCGAGGGTAACTTCGGCTGCCAATGTGGAATATCATGCCAAGATCGTAGCACAGAAATATCTTGCCCGCCGGCTCATAAGCTATGCGGCGATCATCGAGACGAAGGCATTCGACGAAAGCAACGACGTCGACGACATTCTCCAGGAGGCTGAAGGACAGCTCTTCGACATCTCTCAGACGCAACTCAAACGGGAAGTGACACAGATCGACCCGGTCATCAACCTTGCCCTCGAACAGATCCAGACTGCCGCCAACAACGCCAGCGGTCTTTCCGGACTTCAGACCGGCTACACAGAGCTCGACCGGATGACCTCCGGCTGGCAGAACTCCGACCTCATCATCATCGCCGCCCGTCCGGCTATGGGAAAGACAGCTTTCGTCCTCTCCATGGCCAAGAACATGGCGATCGACTATAGCATCCCGGTGGCGATATTCACCCTCGAGATGGCAAACGTGCAGCTCGTGAAACGTCTCATCAGCAACATCGCCGATCTTGAAGGTGAGAAAATCAAAAGCGGACAGCTGTCTCCAGAAGAATGGGACCGCCTGAACTCCAGGCTCCGCGGAGTCTATAGCGCTCCTCTCTATCTCGATGAAACCCCGGGACTCTCCATCACCGAACTCCGCACCAAGGCTCGCCGTCTGGTCCGGGAAAAAGGAGTCAGGATGATCATGATCGACTATCTCCAGCTCATGAGTGCTTCGGGAATGAAACTCGGAAGCCGGGAGCAGGAGGTCAGCACTATATCGCGATCGCTCAAAGCCCTCGCCAAGGAACTCAACATTCCGATCATCGCCCTCTCGCAGCTAAACCGAAGCACCGAAACTCGCGATGACAAACGCCCTGTGCTCTCCGACCTCCGCGAATCCGGAGCCATCGAGCAGGACGCCGACATCGTCTGCTTCATCCACCGCCCTGAATACTACACAAAGGCCGCCGAAGATGGCGAAGGAAACAATATCAAAGGCCTGGCGCAACTGATAGTGGCCAAACACCGCTCAGGAGCCGTAGGCGACGTGAAACTAAGATTCGTCTCCAAATTCGCTAAATTTGAAAACTGGGAAGAAGGATTCGACATGGTGCGCGACACTCTCGAAGAAGCCACCCAGACGCTCGCATCAAGAATGAATTCATCTCCCGGCAGCCAAGGAAACGGCCTTTCGGCTGCAAATCATTTCGGGTTCGGCTCTTCCTCCCCTGCCCCAATGCCCGATATAATGCCCGGACCAGGCGACTCCGACATCCCCTTCTGATTTTTTTTGCTTACGCCGTGAACTTATCCGGCGTCACAGCCGTTTTAATATCAAACATTAAAAAATAAAGGTTATGGATAGCAAGGAAAGAAATCAGAACAATTCGGTTGATGCCGATCAGATTGCCAACTCTCTCAGAGTGGATGCAAAAAAACGCAGTCAGGCAAACATTGCAAAAAACAATCGCCTGTGGCTTTGGCTCGGAATTCTCGTGCTCGTGGCAATTTTGCTTTATTGCCTCTTCAGCCTCGGACTCTTTGGCGCAATGAGTTCTGCAAACTGATAATCTGTAGATAGTCGGAAAAATTCAATCGTTTGATATGAGCAACATCAACTCAAAGAAAATCTGGATGTGGATTGGAGTCATCGTGCTTGTGGCCATTCTTCTTTATTGGCTTTTCAGCATCGATATTCTTGAAAGCATGTCAGGAAGCATCAACGGCAACTGAGCCGAAAAAAAAAGAACAAAACCGGCCATTCATAGTCCTATTCAAAGGGCTCTTTTCAGATTTATATGCGACCGGGACCAGAGTCCCCGAAGATTGAACTTCGGGGGCTTTTTTTCATATTCCCCATACATATCCTTCCCTCCCCCAATCTGAGTTTTAGAACTTAATTTGGAACTGAGCCATCAAATTCCCGAAAAAATACTGAAAACAAATTTCAGATATTTGTGAGTTTCATGAATTTCCTTTACCTTTGCCATCATATTGCTGAAAAGAACTTTTTTAAAATCATTGTTTAGCATTGAGACAGCTCCTGATGACAATCCTCCAAGGTTCCGTCAAAGCTAAATCTTGACTGATCTATTATCTAACCTATTATAGCTTATATTTATGAAAATCAGACTAACTATCCTTTCAATTCCGGCCGCACTTGCTTCTGTGGTCTTGGCATTTTCTGCCCCTTTCTCTAATCTTGATCAAACCAGCTCAGCCCGGCATAATACTTCGGCATGAGCTCTACTTTCCAGTTAAATATTCTCGTAACTTTCAAAGATATCTATTTTGCTGACTAATCAATTCATCCTAATATTGAAGAAATCTCCGGCTGTCATATTGTTTTTTCTACTCCTTTCCTCAACTTTTATCAGCTGTTCACACAGGGAAGACAAGCGTCTCATTCTGGCCGAGGACGTCATGAAGCGACAACCCGATTCCGCCGCCGCTATCCTCGCAAAGATATCCCCAGCTAATCTGGGAGAGAAGGACCGTGCGCTACACGCATTGCTATACTCCATGGCCCGCGACAAGATGTATTTCTACGACTCGTCGGATTCCATTATCCGCATCGCGTTTGACTATTATTCCAACCATGGTCCCATCCGGAGGCTTGCCCAGGCTCTTCTTTATATGGGGGTAGCCAGATACAACGCCAGGAATTTTATAGAGTCTTTCAACTTCACCCGCCGTGCAATGGAGATATTTGAGAAACTCGGAGACAAGGAGAATCTCGCTATCTGTCACGGCCTCATGGCCTACATCTATTCCAAGAATCATAACTTTCGTGCTTCCATAATCTACACCCTGAAATCGATGGAAGATCTGAAAGCCACTTTCAGTCCACAACAAAGAAGAGACTGTTATTTCTCTCTCGCCGTGAAATATGCAGCTCTTAAAGAATATGAAAAAGCATGGAAGAATCTGGAAGAAGCCCTAAAAGAGGATCTTCCAACTCATAGCTTTCATCACGACCTTGAAATCTATCTTCTGAAAAGCGAGGGAAGATGGGAAGAAGTGAAGGAAAGATTCAGGGAAATGGAGGAGTCCGGATTCACTCCAGGTTCTCAATCATATTCAGCCATGGGCCTCGCGATGCTTCAGGAAAACAATGCCGACAGCGCGCAATTCTGGCTTAAGAAAGCCATAGGAAATGCACGCGGAGTAGAAGAGATTGAATCAGCATGGGAACTGGGATATCAGCTCGCTTTAAAACGTAAAGACTACGACCGGATCATTGAATTCCGTGAAAAACTTGACGATTATCATGAACAAGAGATCGAGAGGCTTTCAAAAGCTGATCTATTCCAATCTGAAATAAGCTCGCTCTCAGAGAATCTACTTAATCAGAAACAGGAGCTGGAAATGAAAGAAAGTCGCATCACCATCGTGGTTATTGTTGCGGTAGTCCTTATCTTATTTATTCTTTCCGGCTATTGGATTCTGCTTGAGAGAAGAAAAAAAGAGAGAGCTCTGAAGGAATTGGAATATCGTTCGCTGCTTGATGATTTCAACAAAGCCATAGAGGAGAATGAGAGAATCCGGGAAACCATCGAATCGTCACGATCCGTGGAAATGGAAATGCAAAAGACCGTCAATAATCTTTTCATCCGTCAGTTCAATTGGGTGGTAGAGTTTCAGGAACTCTATAATTTCGTCAATTTAGGGACCGACAGCGACTCAAAAAAAGGCAAGAAGGCAATTTCTCAACTTGAGAAGAGGCTCTCATACATTCGAGAATCATTCTTCGAAGAAACGGAAAATACCATCAACCGCTTCTTAGATGATCTTATTGTCCGGATTTGTCGGAAAGTGCCTAATCTTACTGAAAATGAAAAGAGGGTTCTCGTTGCAACATGCGCTGGTTTTGCTGTAAGGACCATCTCATTTCTGACGGGTCAATCCGAAGCTGCCGTTGAAAACTGTCGTTCTCGGATGAAAAAGAAGATTCTACAGGTTGAACCGGAACTATTTCAGGAAGTGACAGCCTTAAAGGATGCAAAAGCAACAAACAACTAAGAATCAGCCCATTAAACCATTATTATCTCAACTCAATACATTGTTCTGATAATCAGCATTTTACAAACCATGATAGTTTTTTAGGCTGAACATTATTCATATTTTGCTAATTTTTAGCCACTTACAATTACAACATGATAGGTTTATTCCATGCTAAAATTTCATATCTTCCCTTGTTTTTATCTAATTTTGCATTTGAAAAATTACCTCAGAAAAATAAAGAATGAGACCCCTACTACATCTATCAATTCTCATACCACTGACTGCAACCATCTCCTTTCCTGCAGTCAGCCATCTCCCTGATGCTTCCGATTTGGATGAAACGGTAGCAACTGCTACATTCCTCTTCAAGGACGGCCATTCGGGAAACGCACAATCTTCTGGAAACCCTAACGACACCTCCGCGAGCCGCCCCAAAGCTCCATATAAGTTTGGGCAACTCGGGATAGTCTATGATGGCTATACATTATCAGTTTCTGATTCAAAAATAATATCAGACAAGTCATACTTAACCTCAATATTTGATAAAGAGGGGAAATCAATCTACAACGATATGCTTTCCGGCCAGGAACTACAAGAAGGAATTGATATTGGTCTACATCCATATCTGAAATTGCAGCTAAGTTCTGACAATGGGAATTTACTTTTCACTGAAATCATTAATTTCAAATAGTTTAACAATCCTAACTATTGACCACATGAGAAAAGAATTTAATCTATTATTCCTGATTGCAATCATTGCCACAGGATGCTCCTCGGCACTGACCGACGAGCCACTGCAGAGTATCCTACCACCAACTGCCGAGAGCATATCCTCGCGCTATCTCACTCCGGCTCAGGCCGGCGAAATCGCCGCCGGCTTCATGGAGAGTCTCGGTTCCGGGCCAGCCTCCACAAGAACCTCCTCTCATTCCGTGGCGTCTGTCTCCCTTATGGGTGCCCTGACGAAAACTCGCGCCTCTGAAGCCGACACCACCTTCTATGTGGTTAACTTCAAGGATGGGGGCTACTCCGTGGTAGCTGCGGAGAAAGATCTTGAAAATCATGTCTACGTCTATTCCGAAACCGGCACCGTGACATATCCCATGCATCCTGTGATGGAGGATTATCTCGTGAAGGTAGCCGAAGAGATTCCTACAGCTCCCAAACGCAACTCTTCCGGAAATTCAACAAACGGCATGGCAAGAAAGCCGGCCTATCCTGATTCATTGTTATTTGTTGAGGGAGAAACCATTTATGCCGGAATTCCTTGCTATTATAAATGCGGAAGTTCCAATTCATCAAAAGGTCCGCTTGTAAAAACCCAATGGAGCGATTGGGAACCTTACAACTATTTCTGTCCTGCAAACTGGATATATCACATGCCTGCAGGATGTGTATCCGTCTCTATAGGACAGGTTTTTGGATATCACAAATATCCGGGCGTCTTTAACGGGCGGGAAGTGAATTGGGCTGAAATGTTGTCCACACCTACGAAAACATCAATAAACGATCCCGGAGCCTCAGACATCGCTTTCATGATTCATGAAATAGGAATGGCAATTAAGACTACATATAATCCTGGAGGTTCCTACGCAAACTTAAATGACGCGACAACATATCTGCATGAAATCGGTTTCTCAAAAGCCAGAATAGTCTCTTATAATTCCTCTGAATGTGTGAAACACCTCAATTCTTACGGTCCCCTCATTATGCAAGGAAGTGAAGATGAAAATATCAACGATATTTATGGTATTGGACCCGGGAGTCATGCCTGGGTAGTGGATGGACACAGTACGACCACTTATTATACGGAATATTACCGTAAAGACAACTGGGAATACATCGGAAGAGTAAACGGAAGCGGCTACACTTATCTGACTTTAACCTTGGCTATGGAGGTGACGGAGATGGCAATTATCTGATGGGTGGAGCTGTGGCAAACGATAATAACTTCTCGGATTTTGAATTTAATAAAAAGAATTACCTTCTAACCGACATTAAGAAATGAAAAAATATCTGATACCTATATTGGCTTGTGCCGGCTTCATCATGACCGGATGCTCAAGCAGTGAGGAACCGCAGGCAGAAGAGAGAGAACAGACCAAGAAACCTACCATCAAAATTCCTTTGACGCGTAGCGAAGGAGAAACGCTGAAATCTCTGAATGAATTCGCTTTCGATCTTTTCAAGACTTTTGATAAAGAGAATCAGTGCGTGGAGTCTTCCACTCGTTATAACTATGTCATCTCCCCTTTTGGAGCATCAATGGGATTAGCGATGCTCGCAAACGGAGCCGATGGCGAAACACAGAATGAACTTCTCCAGGTACTGAAAATGGGTGACGCCTCTCTGGATGATCTCAATAATTGCTGCAGATCCATTCTTGAGGGATTAGTTGCCCCCGAAAATGAAGTAGATCTTAACGTATTCAATTCTGTAATCTCAAAAAAACGAGACTTCAACCCCGGTTTCTCCTCAAGGATAGGAGAATATTTCTTCGGCAAAACGCTCATCGAACCAAAAATCAGTTGCAATCTTCTGCTCAGGAATGTCATGGATTTCGCAGCCGTATGGGATGTTAAATTTGATCCCGAAAACACCATCCCGGGCATATTTCACAATGCTGACGGATCGGATGGGGATGCTAATTTCATGCGGTCTGCTGGAGCATGCGGTTTAATCTACAGAAATCAAGATTTCAGATTCATGAGAACTGTAATGAACAGCAACTCATTTTCTCTTGACCTAATACTTCCGGAGGAAAATGTTGAGTTGGAAGATGTAATCGCCAACCTGAATCTTGAGAACTGGAATGAGATCCTGAATAATCTGATTAATAAGAATGGAATCTTTCTGAATCTGCCCAAATTTGAGATGGAATCGGAGTGTTCCCTCTCGAGTTCACTGAACGCTCTCGGAATGAAAAAAACCTTCAGTGAATCCGAAGCTCAGATTCCAAACATCCTTATCCGCCATGAGGAAGATCCCAATATTTGGATTCAGGATGTCATTCAGTCGGGAAAAGTGTCGATGGATGAGGAAGGCGTAAAGGTAAAGGTAGTGACAGATATTTCCGATGCATCTGGAATAGTATTAGAATACGATCAGCTAAATCTTGACAGACCGTTCATCTTTAGCATAAGCGAAAACAGCACCGGGGCCATTCTTTTCATGGGGAAAGTGTCACGCTTTAAGGACTTGAAGCTCTATTGAGACTCCGACATCAATCCTGAAACTTAATCCGTATTAAAGGGACATCTCTTAGCGTCAATGGGATGTCCCTTTAAATATGTCTTCAATTATTATTTCAACTTTTTTCTGCAAATCCTTGCATACATTAGTTTTTTTTTCTAACTTCGCTTCCGACATTAAGAGAGCCATTTAATCCATTACAGATTCTGGGAATAATTTTTATCGGGTTTGACTTTTCTTTCATGGTTGCAGTCTTTCTCTTTGCTATTATCTGGGGATAACTTGAATCTCTTCCATTTTTTTCACCAAAAGCTTTTCACTATGAGAAGAACATTTCCACCCTTGATTGTCGCGATGCTGCTTTTCAGTTGCTCCGACAACACCAGTTCAGAACTCAAGGACATTGAAGATCGAGCAATTGTTACAGAACAACCGGGAATCCGCTCCGAGATCACCAGCAACATCCTTGCCTCACACTTCGGAGGATTTAACAAAGGGACTCCGACCACCAGAGCCAACGGAAACTTTGTGTTATCTCCTATTACTGATGAGGGAGATACTGTCTTTTATCTGGCCCAGTATGCCGATGGATGGGAACTTTTTTCCGCCGACAAGAGATCTAACATGATCATACTGTCAAGTGAACATGGAGTTTACGATCTCAATGAAGACAACACGCCTGAGCAACTAAAATTCATCCTTGAGGAAAATAAGAACTTTATCCGTGAGGTATCAGAACGTGACGATCTTGAACTTCATGAATCCTGGGGGCCATACGCACTAAAAAAGGAGAAATTTGACAACGGATACTTCTCCGTATTGAATGAAGATATGTCCCGGGCTCCGATTCTTCAGGAAGATCTACCTCCCGGCCATTGGGAACTTATCGAAAGCAGAGTATTAGACACGCAAACCTACACTTCTCCAAAATTGATACAGACCCAATGGGGACAAGACCAACCTTTTAATAAATACACTCCATTTAAGTCCAATGACAATATAAAATTTCATGCTATTACAGGATGCACTCCAGTATCCGTTGCCCAATATGAATATTTCACACATTTCAAAGACGGGGTTCCTGATAAATGTGCAGCCACCGCAGTCCTCAATCCTGATGGAAAAACATATACCTTTTCCGGGGAAAGCTCAACCATCTGGAACTTCATGGCGCGGTATATGATGGAATCCGGTACTGATGAATCTTCTCTTCTAATTGGCTATATCGGAAAAATGTTAGGAACGATTTACGATAACAACGAGTCACATACACCGATTGTCAATTGCACAAATTTCCTTTCATCGGTCTACGGATGTAATTATGAACTGATTGATTTTGATTTCAACATTCTATCCACAACCATCGACTCCGGATATCCCATGATCGCACGGGCAGATGCAGCCGATAGTAACTATGGGCATACATTTATCATAGATCAATATAAAATAGAAACCATGAAGAAGAAATATGTCTATGCTCTTATCAGGGATCCATTACCTCCGGGCACGACCAATAAGTGGAAAGATGACCTCGTTGACGAAAATGGGAATATTATTCAATATGCATATACCAATGAAGTCATCGATCTGATTGATTCCAATTATGTCTCCATGAACTGGGGAAACTATGGGCAACAGGATAAGCTATTCTATTCTCCTGAACAGAACTGGCAGTCGGATGGTATAGAATATTCCTACGGAAAGAAACTCTACAAACCGACGAGATAATGAATTTCATCATCAATAAAAAATTTAGTTTATGAAAACAAGTATTATTAAGGCAACTGCTGCTATTTTTTCATTGCTGGCTGTGATCTCCCTGCCCGGTTGCTCTTCCGAGAGCGATGTCAACGAACCCGATATCAGAGAAAAGAAACCTAATAAAGAGTTTGCACTATCTTCCGAACAGGCTGAAACGGCAAATAGTCTCCGGGATTTCTATATCAATTACACAAAAGACATGGCGTCTTTTGTTAATGAATCAGAAGATTTCAAAACCAAAAACATGGTGACGTCTCCTCTATCGGCTGCGATTCTCTTCGGGATGTTGGCAAATGGTCTCGAAGATGATTCCGCTTCCGGATTACTCGATTATCTGGGAACCAAAGACATTACGTCTCTCAACAATCTCTGCAATACCCTGCTTAAAGAACTGCCGGAGCGCGACAATCTCTCAGAGCTGATTCTTGCCAACTCGGCATGGGTGAATCAGAGCCGTGGCCTTTCATTCAACAATGAATATTCTTCCATCCTTTCAGGCACCTATTTTGCAGAATCATTCTCAAGAAACTTCGCTTCAGACAATGCAGGAACCATCCGCGATATCAACCGATGGTGTGAGAATAACACTAAAGGGGGAATCTCAAATTTCATGAAAGAACTCGATTCCAATGCTTTCGCTGTGCTCCTAAATGCTCTGCATTTCGATGCACCATGGGATCAGGAAGCTTTCAAATATGGCGAAATCAAAACAGAAAAAAGAATCTTCCATGGGTTGAATGGAGATTCAGAAGTTGAAATGATGGTGTCAAAACCTTATAAGACACAATGTCTCCGAGTTGGGAATTATGTTGCCTATTTCATCGCGATGGGAAATATGGGATTCAGAATGTTTCTCCTTCTCCCGGATGAAAAGGTTTCTTTATCTGAAATTATAAATTCCCTGAGCCCATCCCAACTTTATGAAACTTTTGACTGGACTTTAGGCAAAAGCCATGAATTCGATGATAAAGTCAATGAAGACAACTGGAAAGATTATATTACGAAGAGTGTTACCTTAACCATCCCCAAATTGACAATCCAGAACAGGTTTGATATCGGGAAGATGTTGGAAGCCAGAGGTCACCAAGGGGTAACATCCGGGATCTCTGCTTCAATGTTTAATGAAAAACTGAATAACCTTTCTATCAAGCTTGAAACCGAAGCATCCTTTACAATCGCAGAGAGGGGTGTGAAGGCGGAGGCAGTTTCTTCAGCAGTTTTGGAAGATGGCCTCTCCTCCGGCATACCGGATGCACCTGTTTTTGACAGGCCATTCCTTTTCTTCATTCAAGAAGTGGTGTCGGGTGCAATAATCATGGCCGGACAAGTAACCGACATCTGATCTTGTTTCAAAAAACGACCCGATGTAAAGACTTTCATAAAAAGGCGTGCATCCCCAAAGGATGGCACGCCTTTTTATCTTTTGCCTCGAATCCCTACGTTATGCGTACAAATCACGGCGTATGAGGATCTTTCTGCTTCCACGCCAAAGGAGTGGCACAAGAGCAGTTAATCTATCAAATTTTGGGATTTATGAGATGATCATAAAAAAATTAATCACCACGATTGAAAAAATTTTGTTTTTTCATGAATTTTTCCATACTTTTGCATCCATATTGCCGAGAAGTGATTATTTTGGATATTGCCATATAGTTTTGAAATATCAAATCAGGATAATCCGCAATTTTTTCGTCAGATCCGAACTTTATCACATTATATATCTAACATTTTTATTTATTAATATTTAGCTTATTTAGCATGAAAAGGAACAACATTATCAATTCGGTTGCAGGTTCACTTGCTTTTGTTGCGTGGACCGTGGCCACAGGATGCTCCTCGGCACTGACCGACGAGCCTCTGCAGAGTGCCCCGCCGCCAACTGCCGAGAGCATATCCTCGCGCTTTCTCACTCCGGCTCAGGCCGGCGAAATCGCCGCCGGCTTCATGGAGTGTCTCGGTTCCGGGCCAGCCTCCACAAGAACCTCCTCTCATTCCGTGGCGTCTGTCTCCCTTATGGGAGTCATGCCTGGGTAGTGGATGGACACAGTACGACCACTTATTATACGGAATATTACCGTAAAGACAACTGGGAATACATCGGAAGAGTAAACGGAAGCGGCTACACTTATCTGACTTTAACCTTGGCTATGGAGGTGACGGAGATGGCAATTATCTGATGGGTGGAGCTGTGGCAAACGATAATAACTTCTCGGATTTTGAATTTAATAAAAAGAATTACCTTATAACCGACATTAAGAAATGAAAAATTTTTTAATAACAATATTCGCGGGCTTAGCTCTCTTCATAACCGGATGCTCCAGTAGCGAGGAGCCGGAAACTCAACCCGAAAAGAAGAAACTCGAGATTACCCTGACTCGTAGCGAGAGCGAGGCCCTTAAATCCATCAACAGCTTCGCGTTCGATCTGTTCAAGGCTACAAATACGGAGAAAGTGAAGGAACAGGAGATGCAGAAAGGTTATAACTATCTGATCTCTCCGTTCGGTGCATCAATGGCGCTTGGAATGCTTGCCAACGGGGCGCAGGGAGAGACCCTTAAGGAAATCACCGATATGCTCAAGATCGGCGATAGCTCCCTCGATGATCTGAACGAGTGCAGCCGCACTCTTATCAACGCCTTCACCGCTCCGGAGAATCAGATCGCAATGAAGGTAACCAACCACTTACATTCAAACAATTATCAGATTCAGCCTAACTATCTTTCAAAAGTGGGTGAATTCTATAATGCCATCCAAACTAATGATGAAGATGAATGTCTGAATGGTGAAAAACTTGATTTCGCAATCATTGATGTTATTGAATTTCAAGGAAGATGGGATGAGGTCTTCAATAAAGACAAGACCGAATCCGGCATATTCAGAAATGCCGATGCCACTGAAGGTGAGGTCTATTTTATGAATATGGAGCAGACAGCATTTGTGGCAGAAGATGATAAATGCCGAATTCTCAGCAAGGGAATGGACAAAGGATCGTTCAGCTTTTACTTTATCCTACCTTCTGGCGACAACACAATCGAGGATGTGATATGCCAACTTGATCAAGACTACTGGGAAAAGATAGCCCATGGTTTTAAACGATACAGCGTAAATATCAGCATTCCGAAATTTAAATTGGAAGAAGATGAAACATTTCTTAATGATCCGGTTAAATCTCTTGGTATGGTAAAGGCATTCGATAAAAGGAATGCAGAATTACCGGACATCCTTATGGACATGAATTCTTTGCCCATCTGTCCATATATTGAAGTATTCAAACAGAGATCATCAATAAACGTAGATGAGGAGGGTGCGGAGATAAAAGTTGTCACAATCATTGGAATGATGGGATCTGCATATCCATTTGAAAAAACCGAGTTCATCCTTGATCGTCCGTTCATCTACGTTATCAGCGAAAACAGCACCGGGGCCATTCTTTTCATGGGGAAAGTGTCACGCTTCAAGGACTTCGAGCTCTATTGAGACTCCGACATCAATCCTGAAACTTAATCCGTATTATAGGGACATCTCTTAGCGTCAAAGGGATGTCCCTATAAAAATCTATAAAAAATATACTGCCGCGGGAAATATTTTAGACATACGAGCGCAAACAAAAATGAGAGTTCAGGTGTTTAATTATCAGGAGACAACCACCTGCTCTCCGGCAACACCTAAATTCTAATTATATGCCCTACAAAATTATCGAAATCGAAGGCGTGGGCGAAAGCTACGCCAAAAAGCTCGAAGAGGCTGGAGTGAAGACCACCGCCGACCTCCTCAATCGCGCAGCCGACCCCAAAGGACGTGAAAAACTCGCCGAAGAAACTGGCATCAGCCCCAAGCTGATCCTCAAATGGGCCAACCATGCCGATCTTTTCCGGATAAAGGGGATCGCCGGCCAGTTTGCAGAGCTTCTTGAAGCAGGCGGCGTCGACACCGTAAAGGAATTCCGCCATAGGGTGGCTGCCAACCTTTATCCCAAGCTCGTGGAGGTTAACGAAGCGAAGCACGTCTGCAAGCGGGTGCCTGCAGTTAAGGAACTGGAGAAAATGATCGCCCAGGCCAAAGAACTTGATCCCGTTTTGAAATACTGATCTTAAGGGAGACGAGATCCGGCCTCAGCTCCCCCCAAAAAAGAAGAAATCGCCAAGGGGGCGGCAACCATATTCATGGAAGCCGCCCCCTTATGGCGTTTTTTCTGCCTGCACAGATAAAAATTCTTACTTGCCGGAGATGCTGTCGGAAACTGTCAGCGATGCGCGGCCTTTGGCGCGACGACGCGACAAAACTTTGCGGCCATCTTTAGTGGCCATTCTTTCACGGAAGCCGTGCTTGTTTACCCGACGGCGGTTGGAGGGCTGGAATGTTCTTTTCATTGCTTTATATTGACTTTTTTATTTTCGCTCTTTTCAGGGTGCAAAATTAGGAAATTTGTTTCATTTCCCAAAATTTCGGCCAAACTTTTTTCCTTGACACCGCTGATTGGCTGATTCTTCTCTTTTGGATTCGGCATTTTTTTTGTAATTTTGCAGTCGCATACGCGTAATGACGCAGCATGCGCACCTTTTTAATGAATATTCAATCACATTTTTCAGCGATATGATCAACGCACAAGACATCAAGAACGGAACCTGCATCCGCATGGATGGCCGTCTCTATTTCGTGGTGGAGTTCCTCCACGTGAAGCCCGGAAAGGGAAACACTTTCATGCGCACAAAACTTAAGGATGTTGTCGACGGACGAGTTCTCGAACGCCGTTTCAATATCGGAGAGAAGCTTGAAGACGTTCGCGTGGAGCGCCGTCCCTACCAGTATCTCTATGCCGACGGCGGCGACGACATCTTCATGAACAACGAGACTTTCGAACAGGTGCCCATCAACAAGGAGCTCGTGACAGGCGCCGCCTTCATGAAAGAGGGCGACACCGTGGAAGTTGTCAGCGACGCTTCGACCGACACCGTGCTTTATGCCGAAATGCCCGTCAAGACCGTTCTCAAGATCACCTATACCGAGCCGGGCCTCAAAGGCGACACCGCCACCAACACCCTCAAGCCTGCCACAGTAGAGACCGGAGCCACAGTCCGCGTGCCTCTCTTCATCAACGAGGGGGAACTCATCGAGGTCGACACCCGCTCCGGTGAATATGTTGGCCGCGTAAAAGCCTGACCTTTTTATCATGCTGACCGACAGCCGGACCCTTTTTTCCATCATCATCCCCGTCTTCAATCGCCCGGATGAAATCAGCGATCTGCTGAAAAGCCTTGCCTCGCAAACCGACAAAGGCTTTCAGACAATTATCGTGGAAGACGGCTCGACAGTCAGATGCCAATCCCAATGCGAGGCTTTCCGCGAGATAGCCCGCGTGAAATATTTCTACAAGCAAAACGAGGGCCGGAGCATCGCCCGGAACTACGGAATCGACAGAGCCGACGGAGATTTCCTGATCTTCGTCGACTCTGATTGTATTCTTCCCCCGGAATATATCGCCAACCTCCGGAAAGCTCTCATTGAAAACCCGACCGACTGCTTCGGAGGGCCCGATGCAGCCCACCAATCTTTCTCCGACACCCAGAAGGCCATCAATTATGCTATGACCTCATTCCTCACAACCGGCGGAATCCGCGGTGGGAAAGTGAGCATGGAGAAATTCACTCCCCGCACCTTCAACACCGGATTCTCCCGCGAGGTTTATGAGAAAGTGGGAGGATTCAGGGAGATGTTTAGCGAAGACATCGACATGAGCACCCGCATCCGTCTTGCCGGATTCCGCATCATGCTCTATCCTGAAGTGGCCGTATATCACAAACGGCGGATCGATTTCAGGAAATTCTGGAGGCAGGTCCATGTGTTCGGAATGTCGAGGATCACTCTCCAGCTCCTCTATCCAGGATCGATGAAACTTGTCCATTGGCTCCCGGCTGTATTCGTTGTGGGAACAATCGTGATGATTTTAGCAGCAATATTCTGGAAATGGCAGGCCATTATCCCGCTCCTCATCTATATCGCGGCTCTCTGGATATGGGGAATCGCTTCCACGGGAAGCCTGAAAATCGGAACGATGGGCGTCGGGGCAGCCATCGTGCAGCTCACCGGCTACGGAACCGGATTCATCCGTGCCTACGTCTGGAAGATCCTTCTCCGCCACGGCCGCGACATCAACGACGAGATTGAACGAAGAAAGGGGAAATGACATGGCCGGACACAACGACTCCACATCTCCGAAAATAAAGACCGTAAAGGATTTCGATCCCGACGACCAGCCTCGTGAGAAAGCCGAGAAGCATGGTTGCCAGGTGCTCGGGATTCCGGATCTTTGGGCCATCGTATTGCGCACAGGCACCCCCGGCAATCCTATCACCCAGCTTTGCCGCGACCTCATGAATGAAAACGGAGGAAAGCTTCACAACCTTGAACGACGCACACGCGCCGAACTCCGCAAAATGAAGGGGATCGGCCTGACGAAAAGCATTCAGATCGAGGCTGTGCTGGAACTCATGCGCCGATATGCCGGAGAGGAACCCATTGCCGACAAACCGATCTCGGCGTCGGTCGATATCTACAACCGGATGAGGATGAAAATCGGAAATCTTGACCACGAGGAGATCTGGATGCTGCTGCTCAACCGGAGAAACGTGGTTATCCGCGAACTCAGGCTGACTTCCGGATCTGCAACCGCCTCGATCTTCGACCTGAAGAAAGCCATCAAACATGCAATCCTTGAAAATGCTGAAGGAGTGATCCTCTGCCACAACCATCCATCGGGAGCCACGAGGCCAAGCGTGCAGGACGATAATATCACCAGAAAGCTAACCGAGGCATGCCGGTTCATGGACATCCGGATGCTCGACCACGTCATCCTGACCTCCGGCTCATTCTTCAGCTATGCCGACAACGGAAAACTATGAAAGCCGGCTGCTGATGGAATCAGCGTTCCCCCTGACATCCTCCCGGAGGCGTTCGAGCATTATCTTCCGCTTCCGGTGAAGCCCGGTGAGAAACTTATAGAAAAGTATGCGCCGGCAATGGTCATCGATCACCGACATCTTCATCTTCCCCTTTTTCAGCAGCCCGATGACGCTGCTTATCTCCGCCCCAGTGTCGGCAGGGCCAACCACTATATCCGCGCCTGCTGCAAGCGCCGCTCCCGCACCATATCCGGCCACCCCGCCCATGTTGAGCGCATCTGTCAGCACGAGGCCCCGGAATCCGAGGCTGTCGCGAAGCAATCCGCCGATCACTGCGGGAGAGACGGCTGCCGGAACCATCTCCGGATCAACTGCCGGAACGGCAAGATGGCCCACCATGATGCCATTGAGTGCAGCATCGATATAGCTCCTGAATGGATAAAGGTCGATGCTGTCGAGCGCCTGGCGATCACGGCTTAGCACCGGAAGCGCCACATGGCTGTCGGCGGGAGATGCCCCGTGGCCTGGAAAATGCTTGGCTACGCTCAAGACTCCTCCCGATTCGAGACCCCGGGAATAGGCCACTCCAAGATTGGCTACCCTCGCTGGATCTCCGCCAAACGATCTGTCGCCGATGACTCCTCCCGGATTCTCCACCACATCGACCACCGGCCCGAGAACCATATTTATCCCCACTCTCCGGCATTCCCTCGCCACTTCACTGCCATAGTCGAAAAGCAACTGCTCGTCGGCCTCCGCCGCGATGTCGCCGTTGCGCGGAAATCCGGGGGCATCCTCAAGACGCATCCCGAGTCCCCATTCCGCATCTATTGCCGTTATCAGGGGAACTCTCGCCGCCGCCCCCATGCCTGCCATGACGGCGGCAGAACGCAAGTCGCCGCGTAGGAGCACAATCCCCCCAACATGGAAATCAACAATATAGCGTCTCACCTTGTTAAGATTGGCGGAATCCGCCACCGAGAGCACCGAAGGCATGAAACATTGCCCCACCCTCTCCTCAAGAGTGAGCATGCTCAATGCCGAATCCGCCATCTGCAGCGCCTCGGCAGTCAGATCATTGTCTGCCAGAAGTGCCGTTGAATCGATGCCGGAATCTGTCGTCGCTGAAAAATCTCCGGGCCGTGCGCTCCGATCCGCACAGCCCGAACAAAATATCATTATGAGAAGGGGAACGAGGAGAAAGGATTTCATGACGGGAATGATTCTTTCTTACCTTATAGTTATCTCCTCCACGAAACGCGGCGTCGGATCAGGAGAAACCGCCAGTCCCGACTCCATCTGGCGCTCATACCATCTCAGGATGGGAGCAGCCACCTCCACGTCGTCGATCCATATCTTGCGATGACGTGCCAGGCCGGTCATACCGTCGTTCCCCTCTGCGAGATAATCGATCGTGGCCACCACATAATCCTTCGCGGGGTCGATCTCCTCTCCATCCAGAAGCATTCGCCTCAGGTTTCCCTTGCCATCGGTCACTACCCTGACATTCCGGCTCACGGCCTCTCCACCCTTGCGGGCGGCTGCCTGCATCGACTCCAGGATGTCGCTTCCCTTCACCGATATGAGCATGAAATGATTGGAGAAAGGATAGGCGGCAAGGATCTGCCCCTCGGTGATATCGCCGGCAGGGATCGGCTGGCGGATACCCCCCACGTTCATGATCGCGAGGTCGACGGGGGGAACGTCAGCGCCGGCATTTCTCAGCGAATCAGCCTTATGGCGTCCGTAGATAAGGCCGAAGTCGGCCGTGAAGTTCACGAGAGGGCCGGTGCGCCGGGCGTTGGGCATGTCGATGGCAGCCACTCCGATCACCCTGCGGTTTACCGAGTCCATCCTCTCCCTGTAAGGACGGATGAACTCCTCCATCTTGCCATCAAGCTGAGCCGGGGAAAACCGCGACGTGACGGGGATGATCTCGTATGCGATATCTTCAGCCACAACTTCGCGTCCTTTCCCAAGTTTGTCAAGGTCAATCGTCAGCTTTCCGATATATTTTCCCCCCTTGCCGGTCTGTACAACCCGGATCTGGCGTCCGGCCGCATTCTCGATGACAGGCGGACGGTTGCCGGGATTGGCAGGATCCACGAGCGTATGGCTGTGGCCGCCGATAATGAGGTCTATGTCGGTGTTATCTTTCAGGAGAGTGGCATCGTCGGTATTGTCGTCGTCTTCTATGTAGCCTATATGGGTCACCGCGATCACCATGTCGCAACCCTTCTCCTTCTTGAGCCAGGAGGAGAGCTCATTGGCCACTGGAATCACTTCCTTGAATTTAAAATTGATGTTCTTCTTAAGGATAAGCCCGTCGGGATTAACGTTGAGCCCCATAATGCCTATCTTCTTTCCCCCTATCTTTTTGATGATATATGGCTTGAACACTTTCTCCAGCGAGGTTCCCGAGAAATCGTAGTTGGCCGAAAGGAACTGCGACTTCGTCTGGCTGAGCCTCTGCCCGAGATCTTCAGGACCATTGTCAAACTCATGATTGCCGAGCACACGGATGTCATATCCGGTCATCTCCATCAAAGGATATTCCACGTCGCCCCTGAAATATTTGAAATATAGGGTGCCCTGAACGATGTCGCCGGCGTCGATCGTCAAGACATCTTTCTCCGCCTGCCTTACGGAATCGATCACAGCCTTGCGGTTGACCGCGCCGCCCATTCCGTCGCGGTCGGGATCTACGGCCGAATGGATGTCGTTGGTATGGAGGATCACGAGCTTCCTCGCCTCCGCTCCTGAGAGCGGCAGAAAGAGCATAAGAATTGAAAAACATGCGGCGGCGAGTCTCCTCCGGAAGACCGCCGCCACAGCTGATTGTTTAATTTCCATCAAGTTGCCTTAGGTTGAGGAATATTGTATTATTCGGAAATCAGATCCTCTCCATCCATCTCGGCGGGCTGGGGAAGGCCGAGGATATGGAGAAGGGAGGGAGCCACGTCGGCAAGACGGCCGTTTTTCACTTTCGCGTCCTTATTGCCGATGTAGATGAAGGGCACCGGATTGAGCGAATGGGCCGTATTGGGGGTGCCGTCTTCATTGATGGCGTGGTCAGCATTGCCATGGTCGGCGATGATGATGGTGCCGTAGCCGTGGGCCTTGGCTGCCTCGACCACTTTCTCCACGCATTTGTCGAGAGTGGCGACAGCCTTCTGGATGGCTTCGTAGACTCCCGTGTGGCCCACCATGTCGCCGTTGGCGAAGTTGACCACGATGAAGTCATATTTCTCGGAATCGATTGCGGCCACAAGTTTATCGGTCACCTCAGGAGCGCTCATCTCGGGCTGCAGGTCGTAGGTGGCCACCTTGGGAGAGGGAATGAGGATGCGGTCTTCACCCTCGAATGGTGCTTCGCGTCCTCCGTTGAAGAAGAATGTCACATGGGCATATTTCTCGGTTTCCGCGATGTGGAGCTGCTTCTTACCCTTGGAAGCGAGATACTCGGCGAGTGTCTCCTTCACGTCGGCCTTCGGGAAGAGGATATGCACTCCCTTGAAGGAATCGTCGTAGGGGGTCATGCAGTAATACTGCAGGTCGGGAATCGGATTCATTCCGTCTTCGGAATGTTGGGTGAGCACTGTGGTGAGCTCCTTGGCACGGTCGTTGCGGTAGTTGAAGAAGATCACGACATGGCCGGCGCCTATGCGGCCGTCGACGCGGTCGTTGACGATCGGCTTGATGAATTCATCGGTCACCCCTTCGGCGTATGATTCCTCCACGGCCTTCACAACGTTGTCGGTGTGTTTCCCTTCGCCATAGACGAGCAGGTTGTAGGCCTCCTTGAGGCGTTCCCAACGTTTGTCGCGGTCCATGGCGTAGTAGCGGCCGATCACTGAAGCGATCGTGCCGGCACTCTTGGCACAATGGTCGCTGATCTCCTGCAGGAAACCGGCGCCGCTCTTGGGATCGGTGTCGCGGCCGTCCATGAAGCAGTGGAGATAGACCTGGGTGAGGTCGTAGGCCTTGGCAGTGTCGCAGAGGGCATAGAGATGGCCGAGGCTGGAGTGTACGCCTCCGGCCGATGCCAGACCCATGAAATGGATGGGGACGTTGTTGCGGCGAGCATATTCAAACGCGCTCTTGATCTCGGGATTCTCCGCGAAAGAACCGTCGGCGATGGCGCGGTTGATCTTCACAAGATCCTGATAGACCACGCGGCCGGCGCCGATGTTGAGATGACCTACCTCGGAATTTCCCATCTGGCCGTCGGGAAGACCCACGTCTTCGCCGCTTGCCTGGAGCTGGGAATTTGGATATTCAGCCACGAGGCTGTCGATATATGGTGTCGGGGTGTTGAAGATGGCGTCATCCTTCTGATGGTCTCCGATGCCATAGCCGTCGAGGATGATAAGCAATGCTTTGTTATTCATATTATTTCTGTAGTATGTTGATTATTCATTCTTTTGCAGGAGATAAAGAGGAATTTATGCCCTCCTGTCTCCTCTCCCGTCCGCACGCGCGCGGAGTGTGGGGATTCATTCTGCAAAAATACTCAAAATTTTTGATTGTAGAGCAAAAAAAGAAAGCCGGTGTGCAAAAATCCCGACAAAAATCCCCGGCCAATCGCTTGACCGGGGATTCTTTCAAAGCATCTGACTGACGCTTTCTTATTTCTCTTTCTTGACGAAACGCTCCTTGATGCGGGCTTTCTTGCCGGTGAGGTTGCGCAGATAGTAGAGCTTCGCACGGCGAACCTTGCCGAGCTTGTTGACGGTGATCGACTCGATGAAAGGAGACTCGATGGGGAAAATCCTCTCCACGCCTACGCCATCGGAGATCTTGCGCACCGTGAAACGCTTCTTGTCCTCATGACCGTTGATGCGGATAACTACGCCGCGATACTGCTGGATACGCTCCTTGTTACCCTCCTTGATACGGTAAGCAACGGTGATGGTGTCGCCGGGACCGAAATCGTCAAATTTCTTTTTGGGAGTGGCGAATGCCTCCTCCGCGATCTTGATTAAATCCATTTTAATTTATCAGTTTTTAAAGTTCATCTGCAATTTAACGAGCTTCCATGTCTCGCCAGAGATTGCAAATCAGCCGCAAAATTAATACTTTTCCGCGACATCACCAAAATCCACGCCTCAAAAACAATGAAATTTCCGTTTTCTCAGCTCAAATCTTATGGGAAGCGGCACGGTCATACTCAAAGGGTCATGGCGACGCTGAGCATGAAGCTCGACGTGCTCCGGTGGGGCATGGCATATCCGACCCCGACCTTGAATGAACCCACGCTCATTCCGGCTCCCAGAGTGATGCCCGAAAGGATGTTTCGCCGGTAGCCCTCCATGTCGGAACGTGTCTTATAATTATAGGCCCCCTCGACATAGAATCTTTCATCAGGCCGATATTGAATCGCCGGGATAATATGGCGAAAAAACTTCCTGACGAAATTATCGTGGAAGACAATTTCCGTTTCCCCGTCGGCATGACGATAGACCGGCACGCTCCAATGGGTGAGATCCCAGGCCGTCACGCTGAGGGAGAATCCGCTATGGCCGATCCCCTGCATCCACCCGAGACGCACGTCGAAGGGAAGATGCTCATAGCGGTCTTCAAACCTCTTTATCTGTCCCCCCATATTCATCAGCACCGCCGAGAGAGAGAGATCCCTCTCCTCATCATAATAATTGATTCCGAGATCAGCCCCCAAGGCGAACGCCGTGTAGCCTTCGTAGGCGCTATAGATCGCCTTTATATTGATTCCGCCGCGCAGCCGGGAGGTGATGTCGTGGGAATACGTGCCCTCCCCCACCACGTCGGTGGCCGAGAAATCGCCGGTGTAAACGCCGTTCTGATCATACCCCTCGAAATCGCCATGATTGAGATAGCGGATTCCGGCAGCCCAGGCGCCCCGCAATCCTGCCGCCTTCCCGAAAGTGGCTGACGCAAAGTTTGTCCCCCCCGCATAATGCATATAGCTCAGCGAGAGCTGACGGTCTGACTCCCCGCCGAGGAGCGCGGGATTCTGCAAAGCCATGGCGGCATCATCTTCCACGAGCGCCACATTGACCCCACCAAGCCCGAAAGCCCTCACAGAGGCCGGAATATCGAGAAAACTGTAGGCTCCGCCGGTCTGCCCACAAAGCGATGGCGACCAAAACGCAGCGGCCGCCGCAATCACTGCGCCGGCAAGATATCTCAGCAGCCCGTTTCTCTTCATTATCCTCATCTCTTTATTAACGCTCACCCATCCGTTCTATTGCCGCGCCGGCCAATCTTCCCGCCAGAAAACGGCTGTTTCGGGGAGGCGAATTGTGAATAAATGTAAAACATTTCTAATTTAATCAATTATCCTGCCCGGATATTTGCAAATGTCGGATGCCCTCTTTAAATTTGCAGTCACTAATTCGGCAACATATTTATGAAGTCAACAATACTCCTCCTTCTGACTCTGGTTTTCATCACCTGTCTCCCGTCTGGCAAAGCACAGGCGCAAACCGTCAGGGTGACAACCGGAACCAACGCCGACGGTTCAAAATCGTATATGGAAGTCTACGAATTCGACTACGTGGACGTGAAGCCGGAATTTCCCGGCGGGGGCAACCAGCTCGTGAATTTCATCAACGAAAACCGCCGCTATCCGGCCGAAGCCTACGCACAGGGCATCGAAGGCCGCGTCACGTGTGCCTTTGTGGTCAACACCAACGGAACGATAAGCAATCTCTCCGTGATCCGCGGAGTGGAACCGTCGCTCAACAAAGAGGCGCTGCGCATCCTGTCGAAAATGCCGCAATGGTCGCCAGGAAAAATCAACGGCCAGGCAGTCCCCGTCAGGGTGATCTCGATCATCCCATTCCGCAAATAAGCGGAACGGATCATCCTGTTTCCCTCTTTATACAATGAGATAATTTCATTTTTGCATTAAATTGAATAGTTTTGATTTTTAGCAAGAAAGCGGGCTGACCGTGAGGCCAGTCCGCTTAATTTTTTTTTGAAGGCATTCGATCCCGACGTTATCCTACAAGAGTGACCACGATCTCCTCATCGTTCTGAGTGATCACGATTTTCCCCTCGCGGCCAAGCCAGCCGAGAGCCGCCATGATCTCATCTTTCTTCAATTTAGTTGCCTTCTTCAGAAGTTTCATTCCAAGAACATGGGTCTCCGTGCTCTCAAGAGCCTTGTATACTTCACCAGCCCATGTCCCGATCATTTCGATAGTCATAATTGCAATATTTTAAAATTAAACTTTATTTCCTTTATATCTTAGCGAGGAGGAGTCATGAATTTCCGCACGCACGGATTTGTCTCTCCTTCTGTATTTTTAACAATCGAAAGTGTGTTTTTGTTATAAATCAGACGATTTTTCAACATTTATTGCTTAATTTTGCACTATGAGCAAGAAAAAACAATCTTCAGGCAAGGCTCCGGCTGTGATCGGAGAGGGGATCGTGGTCAGAAACACGGGGAGTGCCTACGTGGTCAGGATGGCCGACGGAGCCCTGCTCAACTGCAGGATAAAGGGGAATTTCAGGATAAAGGGAATCCGCACCACCAACCCGGTGGCCGTGGGCGACTACGTCACTGTCACCGAGAGCGCTGACGATGCCGATTTCATCACGGCAATCGCCCCGCGAAGGAACTACATCATCCGGAGAGCCTCCAACCTCTCAAAGGAGAGCCATATCCTGGCGGCCAACATCGACCTCGCCCTGCTGGTTGCCACGCTGCGCGACCCGATGACCCCAACCACTTTCATCGACCGTTTTCTCGCCACTGCGGAGGCATATTCCGTCAGCGCCGCCATTGTCATAAATAAATGCGACCTGTGGGACGAAACTGATGCTGAACTCGGAGAAGCCATGAAAAACCTCTATACGTCCATCGGCTATCAGGTGTTTGTCATTTCCGCAGCTTCCGGAACTGGAATGACGGAATTCGGGAAGTTTGTGGCTGGGAAAACGTCGCTTCTTGCTGGAAATTCCGGAGTCGGGAAATCCTCGATCATCAATGCTCTCGTGCCGGGAGCCGACCTCAAGACGGGAGCCATATCCGACATCCACCACACCGGGATGCACACAACCACATTCTCCGAAATGATTTTCCTCCCGCAGGGAGGAGCGATCATCGACATCCCCGGGGTCAGAGGGTTCGGAACAATAGATTTCAAGCCCGAAGAGGTGGGCCATTTCTTCCCTGAGATCTTCAGGGCATCCAGAAATTGCCGGTATAGCGACTGCAAACACACCGGAGAGCCGGGATGTGCCGTCATTCCTGACGTGGAAGAGCATTTCATCTCCGAAAGCCGCTATGCCTCTTATCTCTCGATCCTTGAGGAGACTCTCGAGAAAGAGGGAGCCGACAAATACCGTAAGCCCTTCTGAGCCCCTGCTCAATCAGCATCAAAGTCATTTAGTTGACAGAATCACTCCTGCGATGACCATGATAGCCCCGATTCCCATCGGGAGGGTGAATGGCTCTTCAAGGATTGCCGTTGACGCTATTATCGTCACTACCGGAACAAGATAAATATAGTTGGAGGTACGCTCTGCCCCCAAATGCAACACGGCCGTGTTCCACATCAGATAGCACAGAAACGAAGCCCCTACACTAAGGAAGAGAAGATTTGCAATAACAGATATTATCTCGGTCTGGATGATATGCGATTCAGATGGAAATATTAAATAGAATAATGTAGCGGTGATGACCCCGTAAGCAAAGACCTTCTGGGTTATGAACATATTGCTGTAGTTGCGATTAAGCTTTTTAAGAATAAGGCAATAGATGGCCCATGAAAGGGCTGCCAGAATAGTGAGCATATCGCCGGCAGGATTGATTCCGAATTCTCTCGAACCATTGATGACAACGATGGCCACTCCGATAAAAGCCACTGTCGAACCGATCCATACGGGCGCCTTGATCCGGTCGCCGAAAACTGCGCTACCCAGAGCTATCGTGAATAAGGGGGAGCAACAAATAATCAACGACACGTTTGAGGCAAACGTGATTCCAAGAGCAGTGTTCTCCGCTATAAAATATAGCGATCCTCCCGTTATGCCTGCGGCAAGCATCAGGAATTCATCCCTCCGAGTGTCGGCCCACACCCTGTCATGAGAAAACACAAGCGTGCATAGGAATGCTGTCATGAAGCGGATTATGAAAATAGCCACCGGATTCAATCCGCTTATGATTAAAACTTTAGTGGAGATAAACGTCACTCCCCATACTGTAATGGTAGCCAATGCCATTACGTTATACATCACATTCTTGCCTGTCATATTTATCAGTTTTTGATCATCTCCAAAAAATCCCTACCTGAAGATCAATGGTTTTGTCGGGTATGGACTCCCTCCGGGGGGATAAGACCATTTGAGGATAATCAGTTATCAGTATTATTCCGGCTGCAAAATTATGAATTATCAGTCGTTCATCCTATGATGTTTGTAAAGTTTGGGAAATATTCCTATTTTTGCACATTATTTGAACTGATTAGTCCATTTTAACATGTCAAACAAGCAATAAAGAGGAAATCCGGCAATGATAAAACTTGATGAAATCGACATAAAACTTTTAAAGGAACTCCAGAAGGATGCCAAAGTCAGCACCAAGGCGTTGTGTGAGAAGTTAAATCTGTCCAAGACTCCGGTCTATGAGCGGATGAGAAGGCTGGAGGAAGAAGGCGTCATCACAGGCTATAGCGCGATCATTGACTATAAGAAAGTCGGGCTCCCTCTCGTCGTGTTCTGCAATGTATCGTTGGCCGTGCATGATGACGAGCACATCGAGCGGTTCAAGAAAGACATTTCCGGGATAGAGGAAATAATGGAATGTTATTCCACCGGAGGGTTCTATGATTTTCTCCTTAAGATTGTTCTTAAGGATCTTGATGAATACAACACCTTTGTATTCGAGAAACTGACTAAAGTTCACGGGATAGTGAAGATGCAGAGCTCATTCGTGCTAAGCGAAATTAAACATAAGACAGTGTTGGCAATCTGAATCTCCATGAATTAAAAATCCACATTTGCGGCATTACGTTTTGCAAATCGCCATAAATCCACCCGTAATAGAGATTAAAATGCCGGATATTTCAGATTTAATTTTAAGGATTGATAAAATTTCACTATATTTGCTCAGTAAATCCCATATAATATGATACAAGAGCTGAAGATAAGGAATTTCAAGTCATTTCGTGATGAAGCGGAACTGAGTTTTGAACCAACGGAAAACGACCGCTATAACAGTGTGGTTTCTATGCCCGATGGAGTGAAACTACTGCGCTTTGCCATTGTACTTGGTGCCAATGCCAGCGGCAAATCAAATCTGCTTGATGCGGTGGAGTTTCTTAGAAAATTTTGGAACACGTTGCCTTCAACCAACGATGATGGGACGGACGTGCAGCCTTTTTTATTACGAAGCGAAGCTCTCTCTTTCGACACGGAATTTGAATTGAAATTCTATGCAGATGGACGCCGCTACTGGTATAAACTCGTAATTAATCCTGAAAAGGTTTGCCATGAGTCGCTCTTTGTCTATTTATCCAATCGTCCCACAAAAGTGTTTTGCCGAGAAGATATTGATGGTGTTTCTAAACTAAACTTCAATCCCGCGGTAGTCAGGCTTTCTCAGGCAGAGATTGATGTAATGACTATGAATTGTTTGCGCAACATGTCGCTTCTCGCTGCCTTGAAGAAGATTAATGTGTCGGTAGCATATCTCGATAATATGCGCCGCTGGATTGACAATCGTATCCTCCCTTTGCAGAAGGGGTCCCTTTCCGCTCTTTCAAATGACACCAAAAAGCATATCGCAGACAGTGAAGATTTACGAAGATACCTTTTGCAATTTGCAAGAGAGGCCGACTTCAATATCTCCGACATCAAGATACAAAAAATGGCTGCTCTATTTGGGCATAAAGTAGAAACCGCTGACGATTCACAGGATTATATCCTCCCTGAGGGATGTCAGAGTGCCGGCACAAAACGAATGGTTGAACTGGAATCCATGATCTATGAGCAACTCGAACGTCAGGGTCTATTGTGTATTGATGAAATTGAAGCTTCGATCCACCCTAAACTTCTCGAGTATATTCTCTCAAAGTTTGTCAATACGCCCGACAATCAGGCACAACTTCTTGTTTCAACCCACTATGATCCGATTCTGAAAGATATTGACGATATTTTCGGAAAAGATTCTGTATGGTTCACGGAAAAAGGCAAGGACGGCAACTCCCAACTGTTCTCACTCGTTGATTTCAAGGGGCTAAATAAACTTTCGTCTATCCATCGTGCTTATATGAACGGCCGTTTAGGCGCTATTCCCAACGTATTGTGACATGGCAAGAAAGATCAAAGAGCGCCAACTTAAGAACCCTACGATCACAATCATTGGCGAAGGCGCTACCGAAAGATTCTATTTCACCCACTTGAAACAACTCAAGGGCTACAACTATGTTTGCAAACCTCGCAACTTTGCAGACCAGAATATTGATGACATTCAGAGACAAGTTGAGCGGGTATTGGCAGACGAAGGTATAGCTGTCTGTGTCTTCGACGTTGATGTAACACGCATTCATCCTGCAGACAAAGCCAAGTTTAATGCTATGTGCAAGAGATATGCCAATAATTCGTCAGTCATTATCTGCGAAAGTATGCCATCTATAGAATTCTGGTTTCTCCTCCATTATCTCAATACAAACCGGTATTTCTCCACGTCACAAGATGTGATAACGATGCTACGTCGCTATCTTCCAAATTTAAATAAACACCAATCCTTCCTCTCAAAAGAAATATGGGTAGAATCTTTGTTGGCCGACAATAAACTTAAGACCGCAATAAATAATGCCATAACCATTGGTGACGAAGGAGAATCTTATACCCACCTCCACAAATTATTTACTCTACTGAATTCCTAATCATACCTACCTGCCAAACATCGGTTCTTCATAATCCTTTATTCACCAACTGATGTTATTTCATGACAATAATTATCCTGTTGGTGACTAACATACCTATATCATTACCTATCTTATGCTTTAAAATCTTATCTATCCCCAATATGGCGAATAGATTTACAACCAAATATTCGGCTCTGCAAAAAAATCACGAACTGACGCACGAAATGATACAGGTTTGCGTTAATTTTGCAGCTATAATGTTTTTCCGCAATGATCCAACTTCAGAAATACACATGGCTGATTGATACGATTCGCAGAGCCGGGAAGATCTCTCATAAGGATTTGTCAGACCTTTGGCAACGTGAGAAGAACCTGAGCGACTGCAGGCCGCTCCACCGCGCTACGTTCAATCGCTGGCGTGATGCTATTTATGAACAATTCGCCATCGACATCCAGTGTCAGAAGGTTGGCGGCTATCTTTACTATATCGCTAATCCTGAAAATATTGATGATGACAAGCTCCGGAAATGGATGCTCGACTCATTTGCTGTGGGCAACACTATCGGTGAAAACCTTTCTCTTAAAGAACGCATAATTATCGATGAGATCCCATCAGGACGCGATCACCTCACAACCATCCTGGCAGCGATGAAAGAGAACCATGTTGTAGAAATCACTTTTCAGCCATTTCAGAAGTCCCGGAGCTTTACATTCCCGATTGAGCCTTATTGCGTGAAACTTTTTGAAAACCGTTGGTATGTGCTTGCACATAACATCCGCTATGGCGACGTCAGGCTTTATGGTCTCGACAGAATCGAACACGCTGAGATTCTGGACGAAACTTTCAGACTGCCAAAAGGGTTTGATGCAGAGGAATTCTTTTCGACAACCTTCGGAATCATCAGGTCGGGCGATAAACCTGAGCGGATAGTGATCCGGGCATACGAGGATCATAAACATTATCTCAAATCCCTTCCCCTGCATCATAGCCAGCGACTGATTGAGGATTGCGACGATTACGCAGACTTTGAACTATTTCTTGCGCCATCCTATGATTTTGTGATGAAACTCCTCCAGGCCGGAGCAATGGTTGAGGTTGTCAGTCCCTCTTCACTTAGAAAAACCATGAAAGGCTGGATTTCAGATATGTATGATCTCTATAAAAACGATTGAAGATGCAAGACTTCGCAGCAATAGATTTTGAAACATCCAACGGCCGGCGCTCAAGCGTCTGCAGCGTAGGCATCGTGATTGTGAAAGGCGGGAAGATCGTGGATAAGTTTTACAGCCTTATTCAGCCCACCCCCAACTACTACACTTACCGGACAACCCAGGTTCACGGGCTAACAAGACGCGACACCGACGGACAACCTACCTTTCCTGAGGTGTGGGCGCAAGTGGAAGAGAGGATAAAGGGTCTGCCCCTGGTTGCCCACAACCGTCCTTTTGATGAAAGCTGCCTAAAGGCTGTGTTTGAGGAATATGGCATGAAGTATCCCAACTATATATTTCACTGCACATTGGCGGCATCACGGCGGCATCTCAAACTGCGCAGCCACCAGCTTCACATTTCGGCAGCAGCATGTGGCTACAACATGGAGAACCATCACCACGCATTGTGCGATGCCGAAGCTTGCGCAGCCATAGCGCTGAAGATTCTTTAGCCCATCAGGGCGGTGGAGAGGACATGCTCCAGATCAGCCGTGCTGACACGAACCGTCAGCGAACCATCCTTTGCAACGGAGATGCCTCCGGTCTCCTCGCTGACAATGACACACACGGCATCAGTAACCTGACTCATACCCAAAGCCGCGCGATGACGCAGACCGAGATTCTTCGGGATGTCCATGTCATGACTCACCGGGAGGATGCAGCCAACCGACTTTATCCTTTTCCCCGATATGATCATGGCTCCGTCGTGAAGCGGTGAATTTTTAAAGAAGATATTCTCTATCAGACGCACGTTGATGTCGGCATCTATTATGTCGCCTGTCTTTTCATAATCCGTCAGAGGCACCTTGCGTTGGAAAACGATGAGCGCGCCCGTTTTCGACTTGCTCATGCTCATGCAGGCATAAACAACAGCCATGACCCTTGAATGTTCCACCTCGTTGTTTTCATCATGGCGAAACATACGCTTCAGGAATCTTATCCGCCCCCGGGAGCCTATGTCGATGAGAAACCGCTTGATCTGGTCTTGAAAAAGGATCACCAGAATGATCAGGCCGATGCTCATGAACTTGTCGAGAATCGTTCCGGTGAGCCGCATATCGAAAATCTCCGAGGCGAGAACCCAGATTCCGAAAAAAATCAACACTCCATAGAAGAGGCTCAGGGTGCCGCTGTTCTTCATGAGTTTGTAGACGTAGAAAAGCAACAGGGCGATAATTAGGATGTCTACAATATCCTTTACTCCGAAATTGATCATAGGCAGGGAGTTTTAAAAGAGTGTTGTCTCATGGTTGCGATGAGGTGCGCGCTGTCGACCGCCGGACGAACATCGTGGACCCTGACAATATCGGCGCCGCTGTTCATGGCGATCGCGTCGAGAGCCACGGTGCCCCAGAGGGATTCATCGGGAGTGACTCCGAGGGTTTTCCAGATCATCGTCTTCCGCGAAATCCCGGCGAGAACAGGCATTCCCATCTTGCAGAACTCACCGATCTCCGCCAGCAGGCGGAAATTCTGAGCCACCGTCTTCGCGAATCCGAAGCCGGGGTCTATAATGATATCGCATACGCCCAGGCCTCTCAACTCAAGCACTTTGCGAGAGAGGTCGGTGATGATCTCAGCCGTCACATCAGAATAGTCGGTCATGGTCTGCATCGTGGCAGGGGTGCCCCTGGTGTGCATCAGCACGTAAGCCACCCGCAATTCCGCCACTACGTTCCACATCTCAGGGTCAAGGGTGCCTCCGGCAATATCGTTGATGATATCCACCTTCCATTCCTCCACACACCTGCGCGCCACACGGGAGCGGAAAGTGTCAACGCTCACCGGAATTTCCGGAGCCACCTCCCTCACCACTTCCAGAGCACGCGCCAGCCGGGAATACTCCTCTCCGGCATCTACGTCGGCGGCTCCCGGACGGGACGACATCCCTCCGAGATCGAGGATATCCACCCCTTCCTCCACAAACTGCCTCACGCGGCTCCGGATCGATTCCCGGTCGGAGGTGCGGCTCCCGGCAAAGAAACTGTCGGGAGTGACGTTGACAATTCCCATCACTTTCGGACGCCTGAAATCAATCAGCCGTCCGCGCAGGTTAAGGGTGAGGTGTTCTTTCATCAGGCGAAGGAATTGGGCGTCAGCTTCGGTTGGAACGCTTCCGCTCGGTTTCGTCGAGGATTATCTTGCGCAGGCGGATATGATTGGGGGTCACCTCCACATATTCATCCTCCTTTATATATTCGAGAGCCTCCTCAAGAGAGAAGACCACCGGGGGCACGATTCGAGCCTTATCGTCGGCGCCAGAAGCTCGCATATTGGTGAGTTTCTTTGATTTGGTCACGTTGACAACGATATCGTTGTCTTTTGCGTTCTCCCCAACTACCTGACCGGCATATACCTCCTCCTGCGGGAAAATGAAGAATTTTCCCCGGTCCTGAAGCTTGTCGATGGCGTATGCGTAGGCCGTGCCCCCCTCCATCGCGATCAGGGAGCCGTTGGTGCGCCGCTCAATCGTTCCCTTCCAGGGCTGATACTCCAGGAAACGATGGGCCATGATAGCCTCTCCGGCAGTGACCGTCAGAACGTTGTTGCGGAGTCCGATGATACCGCGGGAGGGAATCACAAACTCAATGTTGATACGGTCGTTCTGGGTCTCCATAGAAAGGATGTCACCCTTGCGGCGCGTCACCATGTCGATCACCTTGGAGCTGTATTCCTCCGGAACGTTTATCGTCAGGGCCTCAACAGGCTCGCACTTCACTCCGTCGATCTCCTTGATGATGACCTGCGGCTGGCCGACCTGAAGCTCATATCCCTCACGCCGCATCGTCTCTATGAGGATGGAAAGATGGAGCACTCCGCGTCCGAATACAGTCCATTTATCCTCGTTCTCACCTTTCTGCACCCTTAGGGCAAGGTTTCTGTCGAGCTCTTTCTCCAGACGGTCGGCAATGTGGCGCGAGGTGACATATTTGCCATCCTTGCCGAAGAAGGGGGAATCGTTGATGGTGAAAGTCATCGACATCGTGGGTTCGTCGATGGCGATACGCGGCAGAGGCTCCGGATTCTCGATGCAGGAAACAGTGTCGCCGATCTCGAAATTCTCCAGCCCCACGATAGCGCAGATATCGCCGCTACTCACTTCGCTCACCTTCTTGCGGCTCATTCCCTCAAAAACATGAAGCTCCTTGATCCGCTGTTTGCTCACGCTCCCATCCTTCTTGCAGAGGGCGATGTCCATACCCTCGCGGAGTGTGCCGCGGTGAACGCGTCCCACAG
>CAYROR010000025.1:0-41719 GCA_964425935.1 uncultured Sangeribacter sp. | reverse complement strand
CCTTCGCCCGCACCAACGTGATGGGCACGCTCGCTCTTCTTCAGGCCGCAAAGGAGTACTGGTTAGCCCCCCTTCCCCCTAAAGGGGGAGTGTTAAAGAGCGCAGACCCGGTTTACTATCCAAAATTAAAGCAGAAGGCAAAGGAAATGCGCAATAAGCCTACTCCTGCTGAAGAAATGATGTGGAATCTCTTGAAAGCTCCGGAATTGGAGGGATATAAATTCCGGAGACAGCATATTATCGGGCAATATATTGTTGATTTTGTTTGTCTTGAAAAGATGCTGATCATCGAAGTCGATGGGAAATATCATGAAAGAAAGGATCAAAAGGCAGATGATATATCACGGGAAGATGAACTTAGATCCTTAGGATATTCAATAATAAGATTCTCCAACAATGAGATTGAAACTAAGCCATTTGAGGTTATAAAAAAACTTAAGGAACAGCTTAGTATCTCCCCCTTCAGGGGGTCGGGGGGCTCACACCTTTTCTACCACATCTCGACCGACGAGGTTTATGGCGCTCTTGAGCTGACCCATCCCGAAGGGGTCCCCGCGCCATTCACCACCAAAGCATCATCCGAGGATGACATGGCCTACGGCACGGAGTTCTTCGTCGAGACCACAAAATACAACCCTCACTCTCCCTATTCGGCGTCAAAAGCATCGAGCGACCATTTCGTGCGCGCCTATCACGACACCTACGGTCTCCCCACAATCATCACCAACTGCTCCAATAATTACGGGCCATATCAGTTCCCCGAGAAACTGATCCCATTGTTTATTAACAATATACGGCAGGGGAAACCGCTCCCAGTCTATGGGAAGGGGGAGAACGTGCGCGACTGGCTGTTTGTGGAGGATCATGCCCGCGCCATCGACCTTATCTTCCATGAGGGGAAGATTGCCGAAACCTACAATATCGGCGGCTTCAACGAGTGGAAGAACATAGACCTCATCAAGGTCATCATCAAGACCGTCGACCGTATGCTCGGAAACCCGGAGGGGCACAGCGAGAAGCTGATCACGTTTGTTACCGACCGCCTCGGTCACGACATGCGCTATGCCATCGATTCCCGCAAACTGCAGAGTGAACTCGGCTGGGAACCGAGCCTCCAGTTTGAGGAGGGAATCGAGAAGACCGTCAGATGGTATCTCGACAATCAGGAATGGATGGACAACGTAACTTCAGGAAACTGATCTCGGGCGGAGCATACGGGGAGGCGTTGCATCCGGCATCGGTTCAGTCGACGATGCCGGAGGAAACTGCGCTTCCGCGGCTGATATTGCTCTCTTTCAGTTTCTTTCCGTAGGAGATTGTGTAAACCGCTGTTATCCAGACTCTGCGTCGGTAGGCATCGCCGAAATATTCTGATCGTTTCGAATAATTGGCATACGAGGCGAATTCCCACATTTTGAGCCTGTCAGAGCGGAAAGGATTGCGGATGTCGGCAGAGATGTTCCATCCCTTCCTGTTCCAGCCCACCCGGAATACACTGAAGGATGGTTGATCAATCACATTTTCATAGGACGAAGCCTTTTTCTCATGGAATTGATAAGATGCCGTGAGATAGAAATTCTTCAGATAGCCTATTGCCGAGACACTGCCGTTGACCACGTTGCGATGGTAGCGGCGTGTGCCCCCTCTCCGGAAAGATGAGAATTCAAGATCTCCCTGAATAACCAGTGAATTGTCAAACAGTTTCGACACGGCCGACATCCCGCAGGATAACTCCTGGAAATAGCCGTCTTTCACGATTGTCCGCAGCATCATTTCCCTCCCGTTGATTTCAGCGGGGGAAAATGAATAGTCAATCGGCCGGGTGTGGCGTTGATAGGATAGGAAAGTGCTGAGGCTTAGTTTCTGAATAGGGATCCAGGTGTATTGGCCCATGAAGGAATTGTAGAGCCATGTCTTAAGGTCGGGGTTACCCTTGACGGCATTGAGGAGATTCTTCACAACGATGTTGGGACTCCGGTTTGCCACCCCGATGGTCCACTGACTCATCTCGGATGAAACGGAAAGGCTATGTTTCCTTCCAAGATCCACTCCGGCCGCAATATAGTAGCTGGGCAGAGGCTGATTGAATGTCTGGCCGTCGAAAAGGGTCTGGCTGAAAAAGAACTTTGCCGAGGGTTGCAACCATATTCTTCCGAACTTCAGGTTACCGCTCACCCGCGCTCCGACAGACCGGAAAGAATAGTTGACGTCGGCCGGGTTGTCGCCGGTGTAATGGATTTTATTATCGGAGAGTTCACCGGAGATTCCGGTTGTCAGGGAAAATCTTTCCCACCCCTTTGTCATCGCCGCATTCAGATTTGCACTCCATGCTTTCTCTGAGACGTCGTTGATGATGTCGGTCCCGTTTTCAGAGAAAAAGGTGTTGCTTGAATTGTCGCCATATTTGGCGGAAGGGGTTACCACGAGCATGATCGATCTCGGAAAGGAAAACCTATAGTTGCCCGCCCATGAGGAATTGATCGATTGTTTTTTGTTTGTATTGATGGATTGAGCGTCGGGATAAATCCCGGGAGAGTAGGCGTTGTCTTGCAGAAAGAGGGAATGGGGCACGTCGTTCTTTCGCAAGGAAAGCTGGTTGGAGAGTGATGTTTTCTCAGTGACGTATTGTGCCTGTGCGGAAATGTAGGCTTCATTGTTTTCGATCTGGCTTTCGGGGGTTGTCTGCGTCTGCTCGACTAAACGGTTTCCGAAATCATAGTTGGTGATTGATGATGTTCCCTCTTTGTCGGATTTGAAATGGTCATAACCGGTGTAAAGGTTATAGATCATCTTGCCATAGGAAAATTTGGAGCTCAGGCTGTAGTAACCATATCCCAGGTCGGTGGTCTGCTGGGCCAGGAGTTTTGTATAGCCTCCGTATTCATATCTCTGCATGATGAAATTGACGGCATGAGGCACACCCCCGAGTCTCGGATCGACAGGATAATCAAGGATCTCCACTTTCTTTACGTCGGCAGGCTTCATATTGCTCAGTTCCTCGGAAGTGGCAGGCAGATAATCAATGAATACTGCCACGGGTTGTCCGCTCAATGTCGACAGGGATCCATTGACTATGCTCACCTTGAGAGAGGGGATGGACATGAACTGCAGAAGTTGCATTCCACCCTGAGCTGCGTTTTTCTCCCGGGCCGTAGGGATATAGATGGTCTTGTCGGCCTCAACGTAGCGGGTGTCGTTGGAGACGGTGATCCTTTGAAGATTGATGGGGAGGATTTCGAGAGCCACGTTGCCCATGGCGAAGGAATCGGTTTTGATGAAGCGGGTCTTATATCCGGTGCTTGAGAATTTTGCAATCACCTTCTTCCTGTCGCAGGGAATCGAGAAGAATCCGGATGAATCAGACATCCCGTAGGTGATCGCGGTGGAGTCTTTGGGATTCAGAAGGATCACAGTGGCGAATTCAACCGGAGATCCTGTCGTGTCCAGGATATGTCCGGTGTAGTGGAAATTGCCCTTCTGGAGGGCTTCCACGAATATGATCCCCTCCCGCTCACGCACAGAGATGGGATTCATGTCGACGAGTTCACGGATGGCTGCAAGAGGATCATCAGATATTATCTTTCCCTTCACAACATAGCTTTCAAGCACGTCATAGATGAAGCTTATGTTTATTTCCGGGTTTCGCCGGATTATGTCGGTCAAGGCATCGGCTACAGGCCTTCCCAAATAGTTTTTTTCTCTGACAATGGAGTGAAGATTGAGGAATCCAAGAATGGAAATGGCAATCAACACCATGATTCTACGACCTTTCATGATTTCATCGCTAATTATTCCACAATGATCTTTCCATCCGAAAGAGAAACATTGATCTTCTCAAAACTGTCAAGTTGCGAAATCACGTCTTCCGGCTTTTTATCTTGTTCCCATTTATAGTAGAGACGTAGTTTCCCCACCTCTTTTCCGCGGATATCCAATCCAAGCCGGTAGTGGCTTGAAATGATGGAGAGGATGGTGTCGAGGGGTTCGTTTTCAAAAATCACGCTCTTCATTTTTGCCGAAACGCTATCTTTCCCGATGATGATCCGTTCCGAATCCGGATTTGCGGAGAGCCCCGCGCTGTTTCCCTTGAATTGATCGGCAGTTTTTGGAGCGGTCGTTTTCGTGTGAATCAGGCTTATGCCAATGGCGAGAGCGGCTACTGAGGAGATGGCTATGGCCCCAACCACGGCTATTCTCCTGCGAAGAAATCCGGCAGGCAGGCGATGTCTTTTGGGGAGATTAATTCTCCGGAACCGTTGCCATTCACGCTCCACATCCTCGGGTGCGAGAGATTCGGCGGGATGCAATGATGAGTCGGCATCACATATTATGTTGTAGAAGTCGCGTGTCTCCGGGTCCTGAAGGAGAGTCTCGATTTCCTGATCAGAATATTTCCCGGGATCTTCGAGGATTTCGGCTATCTTTTCAAATTTATCCATGGTTCAATCGGTTAGGTTTTTCTTGATGATGTTGACTCCGTTGCGGAGATGTTTATAGACAGCAACTTCGCTGATTCCCAGCTTTCCGGCAATCTCCTTATATGAGTGACCCTCCTCAAAGCGCATGAGCATTATCTTTGAACATTGAGAAGGAAGTTTCTCCCGGATGATGGCGCTGATTTCTGAGAGACGCTCCTCACGTTCCTTGAGGTTGTCGTCTTCCTCCAGGTGGGAATCTGTCCTGATAAGATGGAATGCACGCTCTTTCACCGTCATTTCCCGGAGAATGCTTACACAACGGTTCCGGAGAGCCCGGAAGAGGTAGCCGGCTCCCTTGTCGGATTCATTCCTGTCGTGGAGAAGTTGCGAGAAAACATCGTTCACGGCATCGCGCGCTGTCTCCGGATTCTTGAGAATGCTCAGAGCAAGCGCCAGCATGCCGGAATAATGTTGTTTGAAAAGCCTCTCTATTTTGTCGTATTCTTCCATACACAATAAAGACGCTTTAAGAAAGAAAAACCTAACCTCGGACGTGACTTTTTTTTATAATGTCACTCCGGTTTTGAAAATGGCGATCTCCTTATAACCGCTGGTTTCCTGACACACCTTTCGCCCATTGGCCACCTCGAGCACGAGCGACGTGAGATTGTCGAGTGTCTCCTCAAATGATGACGCCCCCACCAGGATTCCGGCGTCAAAGTCAATCCATCGGCGCTTAAGGTCGGCAAGCGGGGAGTTTGTGGAGATCTTAAGGGTGGGCACACAGGTTCCGAACGGAGTTCCGCGGCCGGTGGTGAAGACCACCATCTGGCAACCTGCGAGCGCAAGGGCTGTGGAGGCCACAAGATCATTGCCGGGAGCATTGAGAAGGTTGAGGCCCGGAGTGGCGATATTCTCCGCATATCCGACCACTCCGACCACCGGGGAGTGGCCACCTTTCTGCACACATCCCAGGGATTTCTCCTCAAGCGTGGTGATCCCTCCATCTTTATTGCCCGGTGACGGGTTTTCATACACCGGTTGGCCACTCCTGCGGAAATAATCCTTGAATCCGTTGATGAGCGCCACTTCCTCCTCAAAGACCCTCTTGTCGGCGGCTCGATCCATGAGGATGGTTTCTGCCCCGAACATCTCAGGAACTTCCGTAAGCACCGTTGTCCCTCCCCAGCTGACAATGCGGTCGGAAAGAAGGCCAACGAGTGGATTTGCAGTGATGCCGGAGAGCCCGTCGGATCCTCCGCATTTAAGGCCTATCTTCAGCATGGAGGCCGGCAGGGGAGTCCTGAAATCCCGCTTCATTATTTCAATCAGTTCTTTCCCGACGGCAATTCCCTCCGCCACTTCATCTTCCACATCCTGCGACGTGATGAAACGCACCCTTTCTCCGTAGTATTCGCCAATCTCCTCGCGGAGCCGGTCAATGCGGTTGTTTTCACATCCGAGTCCCAACACAATCACTCCGCCGGCATTAGGATGGCGTGCCATGGCGGCGAGGGCGCGGCGGGTGTTGGCGTGGTCTTCTCCAAGCTGAGAGCATCCGAAATTATGAGTGAAGGCAACCACGTCGTCGATATTGCTGATTCCGTCTGCTTCTTTCGAGAGGGCGTCGGCTATGGCGCGAGCGCTTCCGTTGACGCATCCAACCGTGGGTAGTATCCAGAGGTCGTTGCGTATTCCCATGCTGCCGTTCTTCCGCAGATAGCCGTTGACTATGGGTGGAGTCTCCCTATCAGAGGATAGTGGAGTGGCGGCGTTGAACTCATAGTCGAGATTCTCTCCCAATGAGGTGGCAAGATTATGGCTATGAACCCATTCTCCCGCAGATATGGTGCCGACCGCGTGACCGATGGGATAGCCGTATTTGACCACGTTTTCACCATCCCCGATTCCGGAGAGGGCGAATTTATGCCCCGTGGGAATGTCAGTGGTCAGCTTCACCCTGAATGAGCCGAGATCGATAATTTCTCCGGCTTTAAGGTGGCTGAGGGCCACTGCCACATTGTCGGCAGGGTGGATTCTTATGAAGCGCTTCATGGTTGAGGATAGTTTATTTTGTGGCTGACTGATGGATGGAGAGAAATTCCTTCAAGGCCTGTCGCATCCCTTTAGCTTTTATCAACTCCACATAGCGGGACACTTCCCGGCAGAATCCGGGAACCTCCTTCTCAAAATCGCGCAGGAAAATACCACTGCCGACGATCCTTTCCACAGAGCCGGGAAGATCATTGGCATCCCAGTTTTCGCGAATGATCCGGAGGTGGTCTGGATTATCCTCCGGAGAGAATCCTGAGCCGGGGGCGTAGAGCGTGAGAAGTGATGCGAAGGTGAAAAGGTTGAAATCGGCATGCCGATGCTTTTTCTTCCAGAAATCGCTGACCGTCGGGAAATTGCGTGTCTCCCATTTTGAGAGGGAATTAAGGGAGATGGATTTCAGGAGATGGCGGATGAAGGGGTTATAGAATCGCTCAAGGATTCCGTCGGAGAAAACTTTCAGTTCTTCCGGATCTCCCTCCAATGCTTCAAGGGTTTCGCGCTCCGTCATTAGCCGGATGAATCGGTTGAGATCAGGGTCGGAAAAAGCGTCGAGCACTGTCTCGCATCCGAGCAGTAGCCCGGAGGGCACCATCCCGGTGTGACAACCGTTGAGAACCCTCACTTTCCTCTCGCGGAATTCCTTCACCGAAGGGAGAAAATGCACGTTAAGACCCGCCTTATCGAGCGGCAGCTCCTCCTTGACCCTCTCAACTCCCTCTCCGCCGATTACCCAAAGATGATAGAGCTCTCCCTTCACGAGCAGTTTGTCGTCATAACCTGTGGAAGCGTTGATTTCCTGGGCTGATTCCGAGGGGTAGCCAGAGACGATGCGGTCAACAAGGGTGTCGCAGAAGATGCAGCAGGAATTCACCCAGCGGATGAATTCCTCTCCGAGTCCGGCTTCGTTGGCATGACGGACAACGAGCTCCTTCAGGAGTTTCCCGTTGTCTTCAATAAGCTCGCAGCAGAGAATGACAAGCCCCCTGTCAGGATCTCCGCCGAAGTGATGGAACCTCTTGTTGAGGAGTGCCGTGATCTTCCCCGGGAAAGACGTGGCATTGAGGGAGGTGGGATCATCCTTTTCATATCTGATTCCGGCCTCCGTAGTGTTGGAGACTATGAAGCGTAGGGTCGAGGAGGTTATGATCTCCAGATATTTCCCAGGGTTGGAGGAAGGAGAGAATGCATCTGCCACGGAGGTGACCATTGTCGTTGCCTGCTTCGGTTTCCCCTGTTCAATCCCCTCCAGACAAACGTGAAACAGACCATCCTGTTTGCCAAGAGCCGAAATCGTGGCGTTTTCCTTGAAGCGTGGGGAAACGATAGCCACCGAGGCATCCGTGATTCCGTTGGAATTGGAGATCTCCAGCATCCAGTCGAAAAATGCGCGGAGAAAATTTCCCTCTCCGAACTGAAGGATCCTGACGGGATGCTCTTTCCTTGCGATATTGCTGCTGTCAAGTGGTTTCATCATTCGTAGAGGTAAAACATGCGGTCCATCAGCTGCCATTTGCTGTCGGATGTGGCGTCGGGGTCACATCCCTGCATCTCAGCCACGAAACGTTCCCATTCGGCCTGTCTAGGCAGTGTTGCCAGTCGGGCCATGGCGCTCTTCCAGTCGAAGTCGAGCGGAGTCTCCACGATCATCACCACCTTGTTGCCCAGGATGTAAAGCTCCATTTCAAGAATGCCAACTTCCCGGATTCCCTCCCTGATCTCTTTCCAGGCATGGTCGCGGTCATGACATTCCACGTATTTGGCTATCATCTCCGGGCAATCGGTTATCTCGAGAAACTGGCAGTAGCGTTTCACGGGTTGGTTGTAGGATTTAACCGGATATCCGGCGGTTTTGGTGCTATGTGTCATAGGGGAAATGATATATCGTTAGAATCTTGATAGGATCCGGAATACTTTTCCCGGATTTTCCGCCCACTCCTTAAGGGCGGTGGCGGCTTCGCCGGGAGCCACGATGCGTGAGATCAGTTTCTCCACAGGACATTCCCCGCGCCTTAAATAGCGGATCACGGCGTCGAAATCGGAGGGCATGGCGTTGCGCGATCCGAGGATGTCAAGTTCCTTCTTCACGAAAAGCCCCGTCTGAAAAGTCACGTCGCTTTTTGAATAGCCGATGCAGACCACTCTCCCCGCGAAAGCCACTTCATTGACGGCCAGCACGTAGGTGGCCGGTGAGCCGACGGCCTCCACAACCACGTCGGGACCCAGGCCTCCTGTTTGGTCAAGGATTTGACGATGGGCGTCGGCATGGGAGGTATTGACGGTGAATGTGGCTCCGAGTGAGCGGGCGAGGAGGAGTTTCTCATCATCAAGATCGGCGGCGATGACTGTCGCGCCCCGCATTGCGGCGCGGACCACGGCTCCTAATCCGATCATTCCGCATCCGATCACCATCACTGTGTCGATGTCGGTCACTCTTCCTCGGTCGATGGCGTGGAATCCCACGCTCAGGGGTTCGATCAGCGCACTGTCGCGCGGACTGAGGCCCTCTGCCGGGATCACCTTTGTCCAGGGCACGGCTATAAACTCGCACATCGCGCCGTGGCGCTGCACCCCGAGGGTTTCATTGAATTCGCAGGCGTTAGGACGTCCTTTGCGGCATGAGGAGCATTTCCCGCATGAGGTGTAGGGGTTCACTGTCACGGTCATCCCCGCGGTGAAGAGCCCGGAGGGGACGTCGGCACCAACTTCTTTCACCGTTCCTCCGATCTCATGGCCCGGAATCACCGGGGAGATGGCCATGAGGTTGCGGCCGAGGAAGGTGTTGAGGTCTGACCCGCAAAAACCAACATATTCTATTTTTATAAGCACCTGATCGGGCTGTAGGACCGGGACGTCGCGGTCGGTGACCTCCACGACTCCGGGGGAAGATATCTGTAGCGCAAGCATTGGTGGCTGAATTTAGGTTGTGATTTTATTTATGAGGCCGGATTGGAGATGGACGGTTGACCATCTTTTTCATTCCGACATGTTTTTAACGTAAGGAAGATCGATCAGATTCCTGAAACCGTAGAACCTTCTGGCATTCTCTCCGAGGAATGCGGCTTTCTGACCGTGGGAGAGTTCAGTCGATTTGGTGATGAAGTCGTAAGACATCCTGTAGGTGATGGCCGTGATCGTGCGGGGATAGTCTGAGCCCCACATGAGCTTTTCCCAGCCAACGGCATCGGCCGCCTCCCGGATCGCCCTTATCGCTCCCGGGAAGGGATAGAATTCGGAATTGAAGAGCCAGGTTATTCCTCCCGATTCAACCATCACGTTGGGATTGAGGGCCAGTTTGATCTGCTCCATCCATCCGGGAGCCGTCACCATCCCGAAATGGGCTATGGCGATCTTCAGTCCGGGACATTCCTGGATTATCTCCTTCATTTCTGAAATCTGGGTGTCGCCGTCGGCAAGGGCTATGGAGAGTATCATTCCGGCACGTTCCATGAAGCGGAATAGCTCCATCTTGTCAGGGGTGTTGAGCCAAATCCTTCCTTCCGGGAGGAAAAGGCGGTGGCCCGGAATGGCGAGTGCGCGGAAGCCGCGGGAATGGAGGCTGCGGGCCTGCGCCATGAAATCGGGACGCCGCAGATCGCAAAGGCCGCAAACCATGAACCGGTCGGGATAGCGGCGTTCCACCTCTTCGAGATAGTCATCCTGATTGCCGTCGATGAATTCCTGGGTTATGACTGCCGCCGAAACCTGAGCGTAGTCCATGTTTGAGAGAAATATCTCCGCAGTGTTTCTTCCGTCGGTCATGAATGGAGGAAGCATCTGGCGCTCCTCTCCCATGAACCACGCCCTTCCGTTGGGGAGAGGAGTGATCGGGAGGCCGTTGACAATTGTGTCCTGCCTGAGCCAAAGATGGGCGTGGGCATCGATGATCTTATAGTCCATGGATTGATGGTTTGATCAGGTGTTTTTCCAGCTTACCCGCTTCTGGTTGCCGATGATCTCCATCACTTCAGCAAGTAGCTCCGGATCGATGGGTTCCTCGACATATCTGATATTCTTGACCACGTTTTCCGGATTGGCGGAGCTGAAGAGGGTGGTGGCGATCCGGGGATTCGACACGGCGAACTGCACGGCGAGCTTCTCTATGGGATATCCTTTCAGTCGGCAGAAGTCGGCGGCACGGCGGCATGCCTCTACAAGCGAGACCGGGGCCGGATGCCAGGCCGGAATCCCTCTTTGGGAAAGGAGCCCCATGGATAGGGGGGAGGCGTTGATGACCCCGACACCATGTTTTTCAAAATAATCGAGATAGTCGGCGAGCTTGTCATCGTTGAGGGTATAGTGGCAGAAATTCAGGATGCTCTCCACGGTTTCAGGCTTAGCGTGGTCGATCACCCAAACAAGGTTTTCAAGCTGAAGGTCGGTGATTCCCACGTGGCCCACAACTCCTTTCTCACGGAGTTCGACCAATGCGGGGAGAGTCTCGCCGACAACTTGTTCGAGATCCGCAAACTCTATGTCGTGAACGTTTATGAGGTCGATGAAGCCGATGTTGAGCCGCTCCATGCTTTCATATACGCTTTCAGCGGCACGTCGGCCGGAATAGTCCCAGGTGTTGACGCCATTTTTTCCATAACGCCCCACTTTCGTGGAGAGGTAATATTTGTTGCGTGCAATCCCGGAGAGCGCTTTCCCGAGCACTGTCTCTGCCTTATAATGGCCGTAGTAGGGCGACACGTCAATGAAGTTGATTCCGTTGTCGATCGCGGCATACACGGCATCGATCGCCTCACTTTCCTTTGTTTCGCGGAAGACGCTACCGAGGGATGAGGCTCCGAAACTGAGCTCCGACACTTTCATGCCGGTTTTCCCGATTTCTCTGTATCTCATGATGAAGAATAATTTTTCACAAAATTATCAGATTTGACGTTTATCCGGATATGACAATCTTGCCTTAAATCAGGACAAAATGGACATCCTCCTCCGGATTTAATCCTGAATGACCGTGTCAACGAGTTTTTCGGTTGCGTCTTCAAGCAGATCAAGAACCAGCTCAAATCCTTCTGCTCCTTCGTAGTAGGGGTCGGGCACGTGGTCATAGCGTGAGCCCGGAGAGAAGAAGGCCGACATGGGAACGATCTTTGACTCTGACTCCGCATCGGGAGCCAATCTTCTGAGATTTGCATGGTTTGAGGCATCCATGGGGATTATCAGGTCGAAATCGCGGAAGTCTGACATCCTCACCTGTCGGCAACGATGAGTGAGGTTGATCCTTCTTTCCCTTGCATGAATCCTCATGCGCAGGTCAGGGAGATCGCCGATGTGATAGTTGCCGGTGCCGGCGGAGTCGATTGAGAATCTTTCTGCCAAACCGTGCCTGCTGACCAGATCTTTCATTATGCCCTCGGCGGCCGGGCTGCGGCAGATGTTGCCGAGACACACGAACAGCACTGAGATCGGACGGTCGGTGGGAATGACCGGAAGATTGACGTTTGATAGGATCATTATATTCGATGATTTGATGATGAGTGCAAAATTACTAAAAATCCCACATAAATCGACACCTCCATCCTCTGGCCTGAAACATATCATCCCCTATATTTGTTAAAACGCTAAACACTTTTCAATAGAAACAACGGAATGAAGAAATTATTTTTAGCCGCAGTCGCAGGTATCACTCTGGCTTCCTGCTCAAATAATGGTGGAAACGTGACAATCCAGCTCCCTGATGGATATGCTGAGGAGACAGTGGTTGTGAGCCATGTCATGCTCGACAATATGTTTGGCGCAAAGCAGGCGGATGATGTCATTGTGATCTATGACACTCTCGACGTGAAAAACGGAGTTGCAAAGTTGAAACTTGACCCCGATGGGGCGGCATGGTATAACGTCAATCCCCCGCTGATGACGCGTGAGCAACCGGAGTTTTTCGCCTCTCCCGGAGATAATCTCAACGTAGCAATAGTGAGCTTCGAACCTCTTGATTGCGAAATCAGTGGGTCGGCGCTGATGGATGATATGACAGCCCTGACGAAGACCACTAATCCCATCCGCCAGGAATATGCCGATCTTGTGAGCAGGAGCGAGGAGGTGTCTCCAGAACAGGCGAAAGCCATTATGGACCGCTATGACGCGGCCGTGAAGAAATTTGTGGCTGACCATCCTGACAGCCCGGTCGTGCCGTTCGCGATCACCGAACTGAGCGGCGACGACTTCAAGGTTATTTATGACAATTTGTCGCCGAAAGCTAAGGCATCCATCCTCATGCCATACGCCGAGCTATATAATAAGGGCGTGGAGGAGATGCAGAATGACAGAGCCAAGGAGGAGGCGCGCAAGGCCGAGGTGGCATCCGGCACTATCACGGCTCCTGATTTCACACTCCCTGACCTTGACGGCAAGAAGGTGAGCCTCTCGGATTTCCGCGGCAAGTGGGTGGTGCTCGACTTCTGGGGAAGCTGGTGCGGATGGTGCATAAAGGGATTCCCGGCATTGAAGGATGCCTATAAGAAATATGGCGACAAGATCGTGATCATCGGGATCGATTGCAACGAATCGGAAGCGGAATGGAAAGCGGGAGTGAAGAAATATGATATTCCCTGGCTTAATCTTTATAATGGTCACGGACAAGAATTATACGCTGATTATAATATTACCGGTTTCCCCACGAAAGCGATCATCAATCCTGAGGGGAAACTCGTGGATCTCACCACTGGCGAAGATGCTTCATTCTTCAAACGCCTTGCTTCATTCGTGGAGTGATTTCAGAATCTTGACGGGAAGTGCGTTGCGCGTCCCGTCTATTTTTTGTGAGTTATGAATAATCCGTTTGACTATACGCCTGACGTGGCATCCGAGGCTGCCTTCCGGGTGCTTATCGATAGACTGGAAGCCCTGAAAAGAAGCCCCAGAACTGAAGACATGGATTTTTGCCGTGAACTCGGAGAGGGGAAGATGCTTGGCGTGTTGATTGCGGAAGATGACAATGGGGAGAGCCATGTCCTCTATGCTTTTTCAGGACAGCTGGGGAGCGGAGAGTTTCATCATGATGGGTTCGTTGATCCGGTGTTCGACTATCTTCAGCCCGACGGCCATTTCAAAAGAAAGGAGGAGGAGATTTCGCGTCAGAATATTGAGATATCCCGGTTTGAGGAGGAAGATTTTCGCCGGATAAAGGAGGCATATATGAAGGCGAGCAGGCTGGCCGAAGCGGAGGTGGAGGAATTTAGGAAGAAATGCAGGCAGTCGAAACTGGAGAGAAACGCAAAAAGGGAATCCGGGAGTGTCTCCGGGGATGATCTGGAAGCCATGAGGCGACAGAGCCAGTTTGAGAAAGCTGAACTTCATCGTCTCAAAAAGAGGGTGGCGGCAGATTTGGAACCATTGGAAACTGAATTTAGGAACGCTCGCAACCATCTTGACGCCTTGAAAGAGAGGCGACGTAGTGATTCAGAGGCATTGCAGAAATGGTTGTTCTCAAATTTCAGGCTTTTGAACGCTCGCGGTGAAAGCCGTAGCCTGAGCGAGATTTTTGAGGCAACTCCAATGAGGATCCCTCCCTCGGGAGCCGGGGAATGTTGTGGCCCGAAATTACTGCAGGCGGTCTACCTGCGGGGTTGGAAACCGGTGTCGATGGCTGAATATTGGTATGGGAAGCCGAAAGATGGAGAGGTAAGGATACATGGATCTTTTTACCCGGCATGCCGTGGGAAATGCCTCCCGGTGCTCAGCTGGATGCTCCAGGGTCTGGAGGTTACTCCTCCGCTTGAAGATGATCGCCTGAGGAAGGGTGGCGGTGAGCCGGAGATAATATATGAGAACCGCTGGTTTTGTGTGGTCAGCAAGCCCGGCGGTATGCTTTCCGTTCCCGGTAAGGGGGCGGCATTATCAGTAGAGGAATGGCTGGTGGAGAGATACGGGCAGGAACGCCAGATCAGAATGGCCCATCGTCTTGATCAGGATACCTCCGGGTTGATCATCGCCACATTCGGGGAACTATCTTTGAAGGTTATTCAGAGACTTTTTGCCATGCGGAGGGTGAAAAAGACATATATCGCCGAACTGGATGGGGATTATTTGGCCGCCGGACTTCCCCGCCAGGGGCACATTGCCCTCCCTCTCTCGGCAGACTGGCTTGATCGTCCGCGCCAGAAGGTTGATTTCTCCAGAGGGAAAGAGGCGGAGACAGATTATGAATTTGAGGGTGTTTCAGCAGGGAGAAGCAGGATAAAGTTTCATCCTATCACGGGACGCACCCATCAGCTTCGGGTGCATGCTGCCTCGGAAATGGGCCTCGGGATGCCTATTGTCGGCGACAGACTCTATGGAAAGAATAAGGGCAGTGGAGTGGAGCGTCTCCACCTCCATGCCCAAAAGATTGAATTCACCTTTCCGATAGACGGCCACCATTACAGCTTCACCTCCCCCTCCCCGTTCTAAAAACGGGCATATAATTTTTTTGGGGGGGAGGGTAATAATTTGGGGAGTTTGTCTGTCTTCTATATAAAAGACTTCAGGATGCGCTACTCCACATCAGAGTTCGAATCACTCTACACCCACTGCTTCCCGCCGGCAATGAGGCTGGCGATGAGCTTGCTCCATGAAGAGGAGGAGGCCAGGGATGTGGTTCATGAGGTGTTTCTCAAACTCTGGGAGTCGGGTGGGAGGGTCACGAATCCACAGGCATACGTGATGCGCTCTGTGAGGAATTCCTGTCTCAACAGCATCGAAAAGCATGACGCCCGGGAAAGGATCCGTCGCCGGCTGACACTCGAGCCCCCGCCGGCAGAGGAAGACCTTGAATGGCGTAATGAGGAGGTCATGGCGGCAATCCGTCTCCTTCTCACTGCAAGAGAGCGGGAGATGGTTGGAAAGATATATTCCGAGGGTATGAGCTACAAGGAGACGGCGGCCAGTCTCGGGGTTTCGGTGTCAGCCGTCAATAAGAATATCGTGGCTGCATTAAAAAAATTGCGGAATCATTTTAAAATGAGTGGAAAATGACAGAGGAACAGAAAGATATATTAATGATGAAGATGATCGACTCTCCCTGCTCCCTTTCGGAAGATGAGATCAGGGCCATCATGAACGACGAGGAGTTGCGCGACATCTATGAAACATCCTCGGGATTAAGCGGCGCTTACGCCGGATCGAAGGAGATTGATGTGGCTGCCGAATGGGCCTTGTTCCGTCATCGTCTCCATCGGAAGCCTTCGGCCTGGAATTGGGTTATGCGTGTCGCGGCGATCTTTTTGGGAGTGGCGTTTCTCTCTGGGATAACGGCAAAACTGATTGATCATATCTTCGACCGAGGTGAGGCTCCGGAATATGCAGTAGCCCTGGAGGTTGAACCTGAGATCGGGATTGCGGAACCGGAGATGGAATGTGGCGCCCAAGTCATTGAAAGCGCACCCTCCCCAATAAAAATGGATGCAGGAGTTCCTTCAGGTTCCATGGCGAGAGCTGGTTCAGGCGTTAAGGAGATGGACGCAGAGGAATATCTCCGAATACAGCAAGCCAGAATCGACAACGAAATCGCCATGATGACCGCACGGTTATATGAAGAACGCTACCAGATGCTTCTGATGGATGAGGATTGTGAAGATGAGGAAATTGAGTTCCTGGAAAATGTGATCCCAACCGTGACCAGCCTATAATTGCATCCGCACGATATCTTCAATTCTTCTTGGAATAAACAAGTTAAACTATAATAATAAAAGAAATGAAAACAGCAATTTTCAGAATCCTGAGCCTTATGTTGCTCCTTTCTCCCCTGAGGTCGGTGGCACAAACCGCAATTCAACATGCATTCCAACGGATCATCGACTGCAAGGACGCGAAGATCACGTCAACTTTTTCTCTTGAAAAAGATCCGCAGACAAACGTCAAGATATCTCAGGCCGATACGTATGATTTCATACTTCCTTCCGGCAAAATGAAACTCGTCAAAGATGTACTCGATGCTTTTAATAAAGATTCTAATAAGAGTTATGCTCTCTATGGAGGGACTGCGAAGAAAGGTGCTGCTTCCCTAAGCCTGGCGGTAGGAGATGCCAAATCATCTGTGAGAATCAATGATCCCGGTACAGAGTTTATGTATGCCTGCTTTCTGGCACCGGAGGCAGAAAATAAAGAAGGGATCTACCGCTATGCCTACGGGATGAACTATAAGGAAGAAAAAAATGGAGAAATTGTAGGTAAGCTTGTCATAACATACGCAACTACCCTGAAATATCGTCAGGAGGTCGCCGATATGAAGTGGGAAAAACAGCTTGATAACGGAAAAAATTCTCAGCAATCATGGTTTGACAGGGTGGTCCGTTCAATGGAAAGAATTCCTATGGGAGGGCCAATCGCTCAAATTCAGTCGGCTTCAAAAACCCTGATTATAATAAGCGAAATGGATAAATATTCGGATGTGACGGAAGCTGAAAAGGATGCGATACGGGAAATCCTGGCTGGGATGTTAAATGATTCCGGATGTTCTGAAACCTCCCTCCAGGCCATCCTGAAACAATGCCGCAACATGGTCAAATAATCCCCGCTAAACAACGGCGCGTTTAGTTAGTATCCCCGGTAAGGAAGGGTTAGAGGGGGAGGAGGTGGTCGTTTTTGATTTCGGAGAGGACGAAGGAGCTGTTAAGGGAGCCGATGCAGTCGAGATCTCCGAGAATGCGGAGCAGAAATTTCTGGTAGGTTTTCATGTCGCGGGTGTAGATCTTCAGGAGGAAGTCGTAGTCGCCGGAGATGTTGTAGCATTCGGTGATTTCCGGAATCTCTTTCACGGCTTCCATGATGCGGGTTGCGTTCTCGAATGTGTGCTGCTTCATTTTCAGATAGCAGAACGCCACGAATCCACAGTCAAGCTTGTCGGCATCAAGGACTGCCATGTATTTGCGGATGTAGCCCTCCCTTTCCAGCCGTTTCACCCGCTCGAATGTAGGCGTAGGCGAGAGGTGAATGGCAGCTGCCAATTCCTTGTTGGTGAGACGTCCGTTTTTCTGAAGTTCTCCGAGGATTCCGATATCTGTCTTGTCAAGTTTCTCTCCCATATAGAAAAAAGTCGGTTGCCCGTTTATCAGGCGTGTGGAAAAATATTCTGTCAATCCGTTCCTTTAGGGGATTGTTCAAATTGAAATATCTGATATTCCATGCAAAATTAGTTAAATTTTCTATAATTTTGAATTCTGTTGGGAAATATATTCTGAATGTCTAATTTTGCAACATAAAGAATAACCTCTAAAGAATCATTGTTATGGCAGAAAAGAAACTACATTTCGAGACCCTTCAGCTTCACGTTGGCCAGGAACAGCCGGATCCCGCTACTGACGCCCGTGCAGTGCCTATTTATCAGACCACGTCTTACGTGTTCCGCAATTCGCAGCATGCCGCCGACCGCTTCGCACTTCGTGACGCGGGAAATATCTACGGTCGTCTCACCAACTCCACCCAGGGGGTGCTTGAGGAGCGTGTGGCAGCGCTTGAAGGTGGAGTGGCGGCTCTGGCCGTGGCAAGCGGCGCCGCAGCCATCACCTACGCTCTGCAGAACATCGCTCAGAATGGCGATCATATTTTGGCGGCCGACAATCTTTATGGCGGATCGACCAATCTTATCAGCCACACACTTTCTACACAGGGAGTGGAGAGCACTTTTGTAGATGTCAGTGATTTTGAGGCGGTGGAGAGTGCTATCCGGCCCAACACGAAGGTTCTCTTTGTGGAGACGTTCGGAAACCCGAACTGCGACGTGACCGACATTCAGGCTCTCGCAGAGATCGCTCACCGACATAACATTCCTTTGATCGTGGACAATACTTTCGGCACGCCGTTTCTTGCGCGTCCGATCGAACTGGGAGCCGACGTGGTTGTGCATTCAGCTACCAAGTTCCTTGGAGGCCACGGCACGTCGCTGGGGGGGATAATAGTAGACGGGGGCACCTTCCCCTGGGGTGAACATCCGGAGAAGTTCCCGACACTTGCGAAACCGGATCCGAGCTACCATGGGGCTGTGTTTGCCGACGTTGCGGGCCCTGCAGCTTTCGTCACCCGCATCCGCGCTGTCGTTCTCCGCGACACTGGAGCAGCCATTTCCCCTTTCAATGCCTTCATAATATTACAGGGTGTTGAGACTCTTTCCCTGCGGGTGGAGCGACATGTGGAAAATGCCCTCAAGGTGGTTAAATTTCTCGCGAATCATCCGAAAGTGTCGAAAGTGAATCATCCTTCGCTTCCGGATCATAAGGATCATGCATTATATAATAGGCTTTATCCCAATGGAGCCGGATCGATATTCACTTTTGAGGTGAAGGGCGACGAGAAGGATGCATGGAAGTTTATCGACTCTCTGAAGATATTCTCACTGCTGGCGAATGTGGCCGATGTGAAGTCGCTGGTGATTCATCCCTACACCACCACTCATTCGCAGCTTGAACCGGAAGAGCTTGACCGTCAGCATATCACTCCCGCCACTGTGCGTCTGAGCATCGGCACAGAACATATCGATGACATTCTCGCGGATCTCTCCCAGGCTCTGGATAAGATTTCCTGATCCGACGCCTCCTGGCCACGCTGTCGGTCGCGCCGCAAATCATCGGATGAGACAGTTGATGATAAAAAGGTAAAAAAAATTGGTGAAATTCAAAAATTAGGTTTAAATTTGCGGAGTTTTCGAGGGCGGATTTTACAGATGCCCCGGAAACTCCGCCATCATGTCAAAACAATTCGGCATCATATTCGGCTGTCTCGCCCTGGGCGAGTTGATCGCCCTCATTCCCGGCCTCTCGATTCCCGGGAGCATCTGGGGGATGCTCATTCTCGCGTTTCTGCTTGAGAAGAAGATTGTCAATCCCTATACGATCAAGCCAGTGTGTAAATTCCTTATTTCCAACATGGCGTTCTTCTTTATTCCGCCGGGAGTGGCGCTGATGCTTCATTTCGATCTCATAGCGACCGAATGGATGCCCATAACGGTGGCTACGGTTGTCTCCACGCTTATCGTCTTTATCGTCACGGGGCGTATTCATCAGTTCATCCACACCCGAATCAAGAAACCATGAACGCGAGCCTGCTTGAATTCCTCTCCACGCCTCTTTCGTTGATCTCGATCACGTTTCTGATCTATTGGGGAGCCGGGTGGCTTCACAAGCGGAGCGGTTTATCGTGGCTCAGCCCGATGGTCATCACGATCGCTGTCTTGATCGGATTGCTAAAGGTGACCGGGATCTCATACGAAAAATATTATGAATCAGGCCATCTTATCGAGTTCTGGCTGAAACCGGCCATCGTTGCGCTTGGCCTTCCGCTGTATAATGAACTTAAACATGTCCGTTCGCAGTTTTTCACTATTTTCCTGACTGAGCTGGCCGGCTGTCTGGCCGGGATCATCTCGGTGGTGCTGATCGCCGGTTGGCTTGGGGCGACTCCGGAGATTATCCGCTCCATGGCTCCCAAGTCGGTGTCAACACCGATCGCCATTGAGATTTCGAGGCAGCTGGGCGGACTGCCCTCCCTCACATCCGCCATCGTGGTTGTGGTGGGTATGTTTGGTGCGGTCGCAGGATTGAAGATGATGCAATGGGGAGGGGTGAAACATCCTGTTTCTCAGAGCTTGAGCATGGGAACTGCCGCCCACGTTATCGGCACAAACCGAATCAGCGAGCTTTCCGACCGCTACGGAGCCTACGCCACCCTTGGGCTTATCATCAACGGCGTGCTCACCGCTTTTCTTGCTGGGCCGATCGTTGCCATACTTCTGCCTGATTAAGCCTCGTCGGGGGTGTGACCCGAAGCCCGGGCAATGAAAACATTTAGATCGGGAGAGCCGTTATATTATTGATGGATATAAATATCAATAATTATCAATAAAGAAACTTCAAGAAGATATGAAGAATTTCAAACCGAAGGCATGGCTCCTGCCGCAGCCAGTGCTCATAATTGGCACGTATGACGCTGACGGGAAGGCGAATGCTATGAATGCAGCCTGGGGTGGCCAATGGGATGCCGATGAAATCATGATCTCACTGGGCTCGCATGCCACTACCGATAATCTTGAGCGTTGCGGAGAATTTACTGTGGCTTTTGCCACTGCCGGAACGATGGTGGCCGCCGACTATGTCGGAATCGTCAGTGCCCGGAAGACACCCGGGAAGATGGAAAAGACAGGATGGAGATCGGAAAAGGCTCCGAATGTTGACGCACCTGTGTTTTCTTGCTTCCCGATGACACTGGAATGTCGCATTTCAGAAAAGATACATGAATCTCAAACTGGCTATTATCTTGTTGCGAAGATAGTAAATATAGTCTGTGATGAGGATTATCTCGCGGCTGACGGTAATCCAGACGTAGAGAGGATGGATCTTATCACGTTTGATCCCGTTCATCTTGGATATATCCGCCTTGGCGAGAGGGTGGGCGATGCCTTCTCTGCCGGGAAGGCCTTGAAATGAATAGTCTTGAAATCCTGGGCACTGCGATAGGGATACTCTATCTCTATTGGGAATATAAGGCGAGCACGTGGCTTTGGGCCGCGAGTATCGCCATGCCTGCTATATATCTGGCTGTTTATTACAATGCGGGTCTCTATGCTGATTTCGGCATAAGCATCTATTATATCCTCGCCTCGATCTATGGACTTATCTGCTGGCTGAGAGGAAAGAGAAGAGGCGGGGATAAGAAGGAGATTTCACTCCCCATCACCCGCACTCCTCACTCGCTTTATCTACCTCTATCAGCGGTTTTCGTCGGGATTTTTCTTCTGATAGGCTTTGTGCTCTATCAATTCACCGACAGCACCGTTCCCTGGGCCGATGCCTTCACCACGGCCCTGAGCATAGTGGCGATGTGGATGCTTGCGCGCAAATATTTGGAGCAATGGCTCGTTTGGATCGCGGCCGACGTGGCGTGTTCGGTCCTATATGTTTATAAAGACCTATGGTTTACGGGCGGCCTTTATCTCGCATATTCGATCGTGGCCGTATTCGGCTATTATAAATGGAAACGCATTATGGATTGATATGGATACGATTATAGATTTTTCACCAGAAGCGGTGGTGATTGATGCCGGGAGTTTTCCGCATAATCCCAATGCCCTCCGATGGCTTGAGGGATGCGGACGCATTGTCTGTTGCGACGGTGCGGCCAACCGTTATCTTTCCGATGAGCGCCCGGTGTGGCGCATCGTGGGCGACTGCGACTCCCTTTCTCCAGAAATCATGTGCCGATATGGGGATGTCGTAAGGCGTTTCCCTGACCAGGAGACCAATGACCAGACAAAGGCGGTGAGATACCTCTCTTCGAAAGGGATCAGGAAAATAGTGATTCTCGGGGCCACCGGACTGCGTGAAGACCACACGCTCGGAAACCTCAGCCTTCTTATCGACTATCTCCGGGAGGGGATTGAGGCGCGGGCCTATACCGATTTTGGAGTTTTCATACCGATTGAGGGAAGCCGTAGTTTCGTATGTCCGAAAGGGACACAGGTTTCGATATTTAATTTCGGGGCGAGAGGGATGACCGCCGAAGGACTACGCTATCCTATACGCGATTTCGACAGCTGGTGGCAAGGCACCCTGAACGAGACCACTGACACCCGTTTCACCATTCATGCTGCCGGCAACTACCTTGTCTTCATCAACTATCCAGAAACATAACCGCCTAAATTGGAGCATCAACTCAAAAGCGAAAGATTTTCAGAACTGACCGATCAATGACAGATAGAAACGTTAAAGGGCATCTTGCGATGCTCGGGGCCAACGTGATGTGGGGACTGATGTCGCCGGTGGCCAAAATGGTATTCGCTTCGGGGATAATCTTCCCCGCGGTGATGATTGATTTCAGGGTGGCGGGAGCGGCCCTGCTTTTTTGGATCGCGTCTCTATTCTCTCCGAGAGAGAAAGTGCCTCTTGGCGACGTGTTGCGCCTTTTCGGGGCTGGAATGCTTGGTGTCCTTCTCAATCAAGGATGTTTCATAATCGGAGTCAGCCTCACCACTCCCGGGGAGGCGTCACTTGTCACCACTACGATGCCGATGTGGGTGATGCTGCTCGCATGGCTGATTCTTCGGGAACCCATCACCCTGAAAAAGGCCGGTGGGATAGTGCTTGGGGCTGCGGGAGCCGTGATCCTGGTAATGGGAGGAGGCGTAACGGCTTCGGGTTCCAATCCGGCGCTCGGCGATCTCATCGTTTTGTGTGCCCAGCTCAGCTATGCCCTTTATCTTACGCTCTACCGCAATTTTATCCGGAAATACAGCCTTGTCACCCTGATGAAATGGATGTTTCTGTCGGCCACGGTCGTAGGCCTTCCGGCCACAGTGAAATGGCTCGGCGCAACCGAGTGGGGAGCCGTATCCCTGCCGGAATGGGGAGGCATAGCATACGTAGTGGTTTTCGGCACGTTTCTGGCATATATCTGCATCATGGTTGGGCAGAAACGACTCCGTCCCACGGTAGTCGGGATGTATAACTATGTTCAGCCTATCGTGGCCACCATAACAGGTATTGCTCTTGGTCTCGATGTCTTCACTCCGGTGAAGGGTCTTGCCATCCTTCTCATTTTCTCCGGCGTGTGGCTTGTCACGGTGAGCCGGGCAAAAGCTTCAGACTCCTTGCCGGCAGAATGATGTCGGAAGCTCCGGTCAGTCTGCGAGGGAGATGATGAAGGAGAAGGAATAGGGTTTATTGCCGTCGATGGTGTATTCCTCAAGGGTTCGGGCACCCCAGGCGTCATTGCCTCCGACTCCATGGATGTTTTTGTCAATGTTCAGATTCACAAAATTGTTGCGGAGAAGCTCATGAGGATGGCGTGCATTTTCAAGATCCTCTTCTCCATAATTCCAGGCACGGAAGCAAAGAGGCTCGCAACCCTTCACGACGATGGTGTGGGCAGGAGATGAAATGGAAAACCACCTGACGTCGCATCGGTTGCCGTTGTCTTGCGGCCTGACATATTCAGTCTGGAAATCCGTGATCGGTAGGGAATAGATTCCGATCGGTTCCCCCAGTTTTCGGTCGGGATAGTTCTCATGGATTCCCCGGCCATACCATGTCACGTTGCTGAAGTCCGACGGAAGTCTCATGCGCATGCCGAACTTGGGGATGAGCGGGATAGTGTCGGTTGTGGGACGATAGTCGGCCGACACTTTTATTTCCCCCTCGTTGTTTATCAGGTAGGTCAGTCGGTAGTCAGCTCCGACAGGGAGCTTCATTGGCGCTGTGATTTCAACACCATCTCTCCTCTTTTCAACTGCAAGCTTCCCGATTTCTCTCTCCGCCGCAGCATTCCGCCACGCGCCGAGCCGCTGTTCATAGCCGTTGGCTCCTTGACTGTCGGTGATCGGTTTCCAGAAATAAGGAGCAAGGGGAGAACTGAGTATATTCTTCCCGTCTACAATCCATTCCGAAATTTCGCCGAGACTGTCGATGAGGATTTCACCCCGGCTTGTAGTGACTCTGACCCCATTGGCCGCGGCAGTAACTTCCGGAGTCTCACCCTCCACAGACACCGGGAATGAAAATGGATGAAGTTCAAATTGCTCATGGGCGACGCTGAATCCCTTCTGTGCCCAGAGCTTATCCTCTTTCAGACGTGCATCAATGTTGAGAAGGATCTCTCCTCCTGCTTGAGTGAAATCAGGGACAGGGAGATAAGCGCCGTCGGGCATGAGATTTCCCCTTTTCAGAGGCTTCCCGTCGCGGAGGAGCTCGAAAGTGAAATCATATTCGCTGAAATCAGTGAAGCTGTCTCTGTTGATCAGTCTGATCCGGTCTCCTTCCCGGGTGAATGTGATGGGCTGGTAGGCATATTTCACTTCGTAGTAATGGGGATGAGGGGTTCTGTCGGGAGCGGTTAGGCCATTGATCACGAAATTACTGTCGTTCGGACGGTCGCCGAAGTCTCCACCATACGCCCAGAACTCATCATCCATGAGATATGGAGAGCTGGAGAAGCGCAGGCCGCTTCCGTCGATAGGCTTGGCGATCCCCTGGTCTACCCAATCCCATATCGCCGCGCCCACAATGCTCGGATCAGAATAGATCACGTCCCAGTATTCTTTGAGATTTCCCCCGGCATTACCCATCGCGTGGGCATACTCACGCATGATGAAAGGGCGGTCGGAGATCCTGCGTGCCTCCCGTTTAAGCGCCTCGGGATGGAGATAGCTGTCGTCATAGAGGGCAGAGTAACGCCGGTCGCTGTCGCAGAAAGGGAGACGCGTGGTGTCGGCAGTCACAACATAGTCATACATGGCTTTCATGTTTTGACCTGCTCCACCTTCGTTTCCGAGTGACCATATAATGATCGAAGGATGATTTTTGTCTCTTTCCACGAGAGACCGTGCCCTGTCGACATGGGCCTCTGTCCAGAGTGGATTATCACCGATTTCAGCGTTTCCGATTCCATAACCATGAGATTCCTGACACGCCTCATCCATCACGTAGATTCCGTAGCGATCGCATAGCTCATAAAGATAAGGAGAGGCGGGATAGTGGGAGGTTCTCAGGAAATTGATGTTGGCCTGTTTCATCAGTTTCACGTCTTTCTCAAGCATGGCGTTGTCGACGTATCGTCCTGTGCGCGGATGGTGTTCGTGTCGGTTAACTCCACGCAGCTTCACGGGTTGCCCATTGATATACATCACTTCTCCGCGCACTTCGACGCGTTTCACCCCGAGATGATAGTCGAATGTCTCGATGACGCCTCCCTTTTTATCGGAAAGCTCGATTTTTACGTCATATAGTTCCGGTTTCTCAGCCGACCAGAGGCGAGGATTATCCATAGTGGCGGAGAGGACTATCATGGCAGTGTCGCCACTGTTTAGCGACATCGTCTTTCCCGAAAGGGGGATTGACACCGGCTTCCCTTCCGAGTCTGCTCCGCTGACAAGCATTTTCACCTGAAGGTCTTTGACCCTCTTCGGAGACTGATTGGCGATTTTCACGGTTGCTCCGATGGAGGCTTTCTTATAGTCTTCCGAGGGAACGGCAGAGAGAGAATAGTCGGCGATATGGGTTTGCGGACGCAACCATAGCTCCACAGGACGGAAAATCCCGCTCAGTCTCCACATGTCCTGATCTTCGAGATAGCTGCCATCGCTCCAACGATATACCTCCACGGCAAGCCTGTTATCACCCGGGAGCAGAAGGTCGGTTACGTCGAACTCTGCCGGCGACATTGAATTCTGACTATAGCCCACCTTTTTGCCGTTTAGCCATACATAGAACGCTGATTTCACCCCTCCGAAATGGAGGATTGCCCTTTTGCCGCTCTCCGCAGGAGTTTCATCAAGGGAGAAGGTGGTGACGTAGGAGCCGACAGGATTTCTATTGTCGAAGGCAAACCAGTCGTGAGGCGGTTCCGAGGTGACTGAAGGTTGGTTTCTAACGAAGGGATAGTTGAAATTGACGTAGATAGGTTTGCCGAAATTCTGCATCTGCCAGTTTCCCGGCACCATTATCTTGTCCCAGGCTGTCACGTCGTAGTCCGGCGTCTCAAATCCGGAAGGACGTTCCTCCGGATTTCGCGACCATCGGAAGCTCCATTCTCCATCAAGGCTCCTGACTTCACGGCATGTTTTCTGGAGTGATGGCAGGGTCAGGGTGGCATGATAAGGGAGTTTGTTGACTCCGATCACCCGCGGATTTTCCCAGTCGGGCACACCGGTCGGGTTCTCCTCCACTGCCTCAAGGGAGCCGGGGAGTAGGACAAGAAGAGATATGATTGCGGCAAAACCTTTCATTCCTGATTATTTTCTGTCGCGGATCTCGACACGGCGGATCTTTCCGCTTATTGTTTTCGGGAGCTCCTTGACGAATTCAACGATACGAGGATATTTATAAGGGGCTGTGACGCGCTTCACGTGGTTCTGGATCTCCTTGATGAGAGCGTCAGGTTCCTCCTGCGCGCGCTGTTCGAAATCCTTAGCAAGGACGATCGTGGCCTTGACCACCTGCCCGCGGATCTCGTCGGGTACTCCGGTGATTGCGCATTCCACCACTGCCGGATGAGTCATCAGGGCGCTCTCTACCTCGAAGGGTCCGATCCGGTAGCCGGAAGATTTGATGACATCGTCTTTTCGCCCCACGAACCAGTAGTAGCCGTCTTCATCACGCCATGCCACGTCGCCTGTGTGATAAATTCCGTTGTCGTAGGCCTCTTTGGTGAGCTCAGGATCGTGGAGGTATTCCTTGAAAAGACCGAGAGGCTTGCGTCCGTTCACCCTGACGATTATCTCTCCATGTTCGCCATCTTCGGCGCTTCTGCCGTCGTTGGTGATTAGGTCGATGTCATATTCGGGCCCTTTCTTGCCCATGGACCCTGGTTTTGGCTCAAGCCAGGGGTATGTGGCGATGGTGAGCGTTGTCTCAGTCTGTCCGAAACCTTCCATGAGCTTGATTCCGGTGAGCGCGAGCCATTCCTCATAGACGCTTGGATTTAGGGCTTCTCCGGCTATGGTGCAGTATTTCAGTGTGGAGAGATCGAATTTTGAGAGGTCTTCGCGGATAAGGAATCGGAAAATAGTCGGAGGCGCGCAAAGGGATGTGATGTGGTGTTCCTGAATTTTATGAAGCACATCGACGGGTTCGAATTTTTCGAAATCATAAACGAAAACGTTGGCTCCAGCAATCCACTGTCCATATAGTTTTCCCCATACGGCTTTCCCCCATCCTGTGTCGGCAAGAGTGAGGTGGAGGCTGTCGGTGGAGAGGTTGTGCCAGAATGACGCAGTGATGATGTGGCCGAGGGGATACGTGAAATCATGGGCCACCATCTTTGGCTGTCCCGTGGTGCCGGAAGTGAAATAAAGGAGGGAGACGTCGTCGTTGGAGTTCGGGTTTTCCGGACGCCGGAAGGGTGGAGCAGACTCGATCGATGAGTTGAAATCATACCATCCCTCAGGCACTACGGGCCCTGTTGAGATCAGTGCCTTGACCGTTGGACAATCGGGCATCGCTTTCTCGATGTGGTCGATCACCACCTTGTCGCCTGCCGTGATTATGGCTTTGATACCGGCCTTGTTGCAGCGATACTTCACGTCTTTCTCCGTGAGGAGATGGGTAGCCGGGATCACGGTAGCCCCAAGCTTGTGAAGGGCGATGATCGAGAACCAGAACTGATAGTGGCGCTTAAGAATCAGCATCACCATATCGCCACGTCCTATGCCGAGTGACTGCAGGAAAGATGCGGTCTTGTCGCTTTCGCGTTTGATATCGGCGAAGGTGAACTGAATTGTTTCCCCTTTGTCGTTGGTCCAGAGCAGGGCCGGACGGTTGGGTTCCTTTTCGGCCCATGCATCCACAACGTCATAGCCGAAATTGAAATTCTTAGGGACCTTTACATGGAAATTCTCCATGAAGTCTCCGTAGGATACGAATTCTGTCTTGTCGAGAAATCTTTCAAGCATAGTCATGAGATTATAGCCAGCATTTTCACTCTTTTGCCGTTGAGCGCCCTGAGTCCGTGGGGCTTGCCGGCGTCAAACATGATTGTGTCGCCAGGATTGAGCACGTTGGCCTTTCCTGCCACGGTGATTTCCAGAGTCCCCTCAACCACATAGTTGAACTCCTGCCCTTCATGGGTGTTGAGAGCCAGAGGATGTTCGGCGTCGTGAGGCTCCACGGTCACCATGAAGGGGGCCATGATGCGGTGTTGGAATCCGGCGGCCAGATCCTGATATGAATAGGCGCCGGTTCGTTCCACTTTCACTCCATGCCCGGAGCGGGTGATATAGTAGGAATGCATTTTGGGTTCGCTGCCAAACATAAGGGCGGTCATTTCCACCCCATATATGGCGGAGAGTTTATGAAGGAAGCTGACCGGGATATCGGTGGTTCCGCTCTCATATTCAGAGAGCAGATCGGCGCTTACACCGCATTGCTGCGCCATCTCCTCCTTCGAAAGGTCGAGGGCATCGCGCAGTCCGCGGATCCGTTCCGCAATTTGCTTTAGGAAATCCATGATAGAAAAGTTTGTTTTTTTGTGTTTCACAAAGGTAGCTAACTTTCTCGTAAAAACCATCTCCGGGGAGATTATTTCTTAAAAAAATGCTTATCAATGTTCAAATAATGCCATATCCAGCTCTTTCTCTTACTTCGGAAAGACCGTATAAAACTCCATATCCTCGTATTTGAATGGTGATTCAGAGGGAAATGAAGTCAAGAAGGAAACAACATATAATCGGAGACATGTTGCGATGTGTTAATTTAACCAAATTTTTGTAAATAGAATGGGCGGAAAGCTTTCTATTTAGTAGCTTTGTAGCCATAATAATTTCAGCTAACATCAAGTCATGAAAAATTCTATTGCATTAACCAGAAACCGGGAAACTATCGGATGGATAGATCTCCTAAGGGTAATCGCTATCGCGCTTGTAGTGGTGTCGCATTGCTGCGATCATTACACTGCGTTCGGCATCAACGATCCGGAGTTCGCAATCGGATCATTCGTAGGAAGTCTGGTGAGGCCGTGTGTGCCACTATTCGCCATGATGACCGGAGTATTGCTCTTCCCGGTGAAGAGAGACATGTCGCTGACCTCATTCTATCGGAAGCGGATCGGCAGAATTATCGTTCCTCTGATCTTCTGGTCGCTCATGCTTCCTGTTGTCAATTATCTTGCCTACACTTATGTGTGGCCGGAGCCAGCCAATATCTCGCTTGGCGGTCCCTACAACCTCGATACGCTCTTGAACCGTCTATACACATGGATCTTCAATTTCAACTATGACACGATTCCCCTCTGGTATGTCTATATGTTGATCGGAATATATCTGGTGATTCCGATTGTGAGCCGCTGGCTTGAGACGGCCTCCGACCGTGATGTGCGTGCAGTGTTGTGGATCTGGGTTTTCTCTTTGGTAGTGCCTTATATCCAGTATGTCGCTCCTTCACTTGGCTATCAGGGAAACTATGGCAATATGGGGATCTGGGGAGTCTGCAGTTGGAACACGTTTGGATCCTTCTATTATGTCTCGGGATTCTTAGGCTACATGGTTCTCGCCAACTATCTGCTCCGTCATCCGGTGAGATGTTCGTCGGCGAAGCTGGCTCTTATCACCATCCCCATGTTTATCGTTGGATTCATAGCTACATATTGTGGCTACGTCGGGATGATGCCGACTCAAAACTGGACTCTTATCGAGATGTTCTGGTCGTTCTGCAGCGTCAATGTGCTGATGATGACTATCCCTGTCTACGTTTGGGTTGAGCGTTCGCAGGTGAAGAGTTCCCCGTTGATGACTTCGTTGGCCATCATGTCGTTCGGGGTGTATCTCTGTCATTTCTCGATAGTGCAGTGGGGCTATGAGGTGTTCTATTCCACAGGTCTTGATGCGGGGATACGACTGGCATTGAATGTCGTATGCTCATTGGCTGTGAGCTATGGAATAGTCTGGCTGATGATGCAGACCCGTCTTCTGCGTCGTTTCGTGATGTGATCCTGTTCATTTCTTCGGTTGTATGTTAAGCCGGTATATCAGGTGTATCATTGCGTACCGAGGTAGTGAGTTGATCCAAGTCTCCGTGCGTCCCTGCGCATTGATCGAAGTGCGGATCTGACTCATCTGTCCAAGTATGTCGACGGCATCAATCTTGAGTATGAGATTCCCTTTTAGGAATGACTTGGAGCATGATGCGTTCCATATCCAGTCGGTGGTATTGAGTGTATTGTCGTTGTAGCCACGACGGGCATAAAGATTCATTTCGCTGGTCAGCTGCCAACCTCTTTGGAAATTAAGCACACCGTTTATGCGCGCGTTATAACCCAGAGCGCTGATCCGTTGGAACATCCCGTCGGCCGAGGTTGCCCTTTGCCATGATATCCCTCCTTTGATGCCGATGCTGTTTCTTCTTATCTGCAGGCTAAGTGAAGCTTGCTGTCCTACAGTTAGATTGTGAACTTCACTCAGTGTCATCTCTTCCGTGGTTGTGGAATAGTCAACCGAGTTCACGTAGGAGGCCGTTGTCGAACCATTGAATTGAAAACGTTCATCTTTCCCGAAAGGTATTGAATAGCCTGTGCTGAACTGGGTATTCCAATTGCCGTCGACATTCTCAGGACGCCAGATACTTATTCCAGTGCCCAAATCGTAGCGACGTGCCTGTGCAATGGCATGGTCCGTTCGATTGTAATTCAGAGATGCGTCGAGCGACCGGTGTGTCCTGTTCCATATTCTGTTGAGGGTGATGCTGGAAGTGTGGGTGCGTGATTGCTTTAGGCCTGGATTGTTGAGATAGATGTTGGTGGGGTCGGGATTATCATAGGTGTCGAGACTATATAGGATGCTTGGGGTGGCCTGCGAAAAGGAGTATTTGGCCACTATTTCCGTTGATCCTTCGGATGATATTCGGGCGTAACCAAGTTCCAGATATGGCCTCAGTGTGTTGCTGAGCCGGCTTATCAAGGTGTCGCGCATTGCTTTTCTGTAGTGTAGTCTCTCACTGGTGATGCGATCCGTCAGACTTGCCTTGACAACATACTGATTCTGTATCCGGCCGTTATAGCGAGGGGCGTATGCAAACTGGAAATTGAATGAGGGGCTATAGTCATCACGCGAGAGCCGGGAGTGATATGTGTTTTCAAGGTCAAGCGGAAGACGCCCCATGAGCCGAAGGGATGGAGGATTGGGGACTCCGGCAGTCTCCTCCTGTAGACGATACAGGATGTTGTCACGATCAAGCGATGAATGTGTGAACGCAATCTTAGGTTCAGCAATTGTCTCGATATAATCGTTTTCAGAATATGGGCGGTTTCTCCATTGGTAGGAAGCGTCAGTATTGAGGTTCCATTCTCCCGATGTGTAGTCAAGTTGCTGCATCGTTATGACTGAATTACCTGCATCTCCGTATGCCATTCCGAACATGCGGGAGATTTCGGCGCTGTTTTCGTCTCTGTCGCGTCTGTAGTCTCCTCCGACATGTATCCTTATATGGTCAAGCAGACCGGGCATCTTGATTACAGTCATGGTCGAGGCACGTGCTATTATCCAGTCGGTCGTGCCATTCCTGATGCCTCCCGCTCGGTTTAGCAAGTGAGAAGTGTATTGGCCCGGTGGAATTGTAAATAAGGAGTCAAGTGCCTCTCCAAGATAGTTTTCCGTCACGGGAGCTGTAAAAGTTGCTTGCCGTGATTCCATACTGTGGCGGTTCCTCAGATAATCAACAGATGGATCGATCTGCAAGTATACATTTTTCCCAGACCAGGAGAATGAATGGTCAGAGAGAAGATGGAATTTCCTCTCCCTCTGCTGTGCCATTTGTCGCGCGTAGAGATCTCCCGTATCATAGAAAGACACTATGCTCTGCTTTGTCACGACATTGGCATTCTCCCCGGTGAGCATGACGTTTCCAGATAAACGGAGGTCTCCTTGTGTCCATAGGTAGTCGGCCCCTCCCATTTTCAGTTTCAGCTCCCCGTCCTGTCCCCAACCGGATCCCCATTCTCCTCCTCCGCCTGCGGAAGAAGTATCCTTGATATTGTTTAGGTTCGTATAGCCTGAAAGTCGCAACCCATCTCGGTAACCGAGACCGAATAGTTTCCCTGCATATCGTTCTCCGGTTCCGAAACCACCATCGGCATTTCCTATAAATCCGTATGAATATTTCTTCTTAAGCCTTACGTCCATCACAAGATTCTCTTCGTCAAGCATACTCTTCCCACCACGCAGATAAGCATCGCGCGACTCACGGTCGTATACCTTGATTTGTCCAACCGTATAGTAGGGAAGATTCTCCAGAGCAACCTTTGGATTTCCTGAAAAGAAGTCTTCCCCATTCACCAGAAGGCTCTCGATCCGTTTCCCATTGACCGTTATCTGCCCGTTTTTCAGTTCAGCTCCAGGCAACTGAGCCACAAGAGCGTCAAGCATGGAGCCTTCTGCAAGTTCAAAAGCGGAAGCATCATAAACAATGGTGTCACCCCTCATGACCATCTTGACCCGTGTGGAGACCACTGTCACTTCATCGAGATTTCGGATACGCGTTTTCTTCATACTTATGTCTCCCAGACCAATGAAGCCATAACGGTTGCTTTTCTTGAGGAATTCCTTTGAGACAGGGTCATATCCATCCCTGAACACACGCAGGACATATTTTCCGTCGCGGCCTGAAAACCGGATGTTATAACTTCCATTCTGCACTTGATATACACTATCAAAAGTAACGGCTACTGAGTCATTAATGAGCAGTTTGAATGAAGCGTTGTCGAGTGCTTCATGACTGATTTCGTCAACTACGCTGAACATCGCATTTACAAAAGTCTTTTTTTCGGAGAAGCCGGGAAGAAAAGAGAGGAGAAGAAGAGGCAATAGAATCACCTTAAAGAGTTGCGTTTTCATGTTTTATTTATCAATTTTGTTTTGAATAGTCATGGAATCTGAATAGCATTCATCTCCACATCCGGATAAGATATGGATGCCGGGTTTACAACTTGGAATCCAAGGCAATTTTAATGCTTGGTATAGGAGGTGTTCCCTCCGGAGTTGAAGTCGGGCTATTGGCGACCATTATGCGGATCAGGTAAACAAATGTCTTCATATATGGTTGGAGTTTAGTCTTAGTGGATCCCGAAAGATACGGGGGCGTTTATCAGATATACGATCTCTAAAACCTGATTGTAACAATAAGAGGATAATAAATTTTATGAAATAATATTAATATGCAAATTTTCAATAAATTAAACACCTTTACTAATAACATTCGTTGAGAGTGAAGGTGTTTACAATGGTTTTTTACCCATTTTTCCGTTGTTGACCGCTCAGCTACTTTTGTGTCGGTATAATCATAAGTTCTTTTGTCCCAGTTGGTCAGCATCCGAGGATGTTTCTGAGGATGAACCAGATGATATAGAGGGAAATGTAGAGGGTGCATCCGCGGCGACCCCAGAAGAATGTCTGAAGAGTGGAAAATGGCTTGCAAAGATATTTTGTGAGAATGAGTGCGGCGAGATAGGCCAGAGAGAAGGGTATGAACCAGTTCTGGCGTAGCGCTCCCGGGATGTCGCCGTGAAGGAGTGCGAAAGTGGCCCGCTGGATTCCACAGGATGGACACTGGAGGCCAGTGAGGAGCTTCACCGGGCATTTGGGAAAGAATCTTCCCCATTCCTGACTTTCCGGATCAACGGATCCATAGAGCCACAACAATAGAATCACCACCACCGACAGGACGATGATGGTGAGAATCCGTTTTTTTCGTTCCGGCTGCAGTGTTGTCATCCGTTATTTCTGCATGTCGAGGGTTGCGATTCCTGCAGCGACCAGAATCACGTAGATCAGGATTGCGAGGCCACCGACGGCAGCTGAGATGACCGACCAGTTTTTTGCTTTGCGGGAAGCTTCGTAGGCTGCGGCATAGTTTCCGCCAGCCCAGAGTCCATCGACTTTGGCGGCATATACAATAGCCACGATTCCAAATGGAAGGCAGCAAAAGAGGGTTGTGAGGATGGCCCACACAAGATTGTTGCCAGGAGGGATCAGAGGAGGCTGCGGGGGTTGATTCTGAGGATACATAGACGTTGAAATTAAGGTTTAGAATGAAGACGGCCGAAAGGTTTCTGCCATCCGGATGCAAAATTAAATAAAATATCCAATCATTCCGCGTTTTATCCGGGCTTCTTGAAAAAAATAGTGTCTGATTGTATAAAAAACGTTTTTTCTCCGTTTTAAAACTGCAAGGAGATGGCTCCCTGCATGCGGGAAAAATCCTAAATACTTTTTTCAGACATTCAAGAGATGAAACGGAGATTATCAGCTTTCTTTATAGTGGTCATCGGACTTTGTGCCGTGGCCGGAGTTGTCAGAACAACGAGAAACGGTTCTGCAGGGGAAAAAGTCACGACGCCGGTGGGAGGTCGGGTCTATAGGATTGTGAATTCCGGCTACGGACATGCCGTCGCGGCTGCAGGGGCAGGCACACTTAAGGGGGCGGAAGTCAGCGACGACGATGATGCGCAGCTATGGCTCGCAGTGGCCAATCCTGACGGCGATGGTTTCTATATGCGCAATTATAAGACAGGATATTACATGTCGAGCTCACGCAAGCGTTCCTCCGCCTGGCAGGCTGAGTTTATGGTGACTCCTGATGCTGAAAAGAGTCTGCTTACTTTCATTCCTGATAATGACGGGGTCTTCATCCACACTCTTGGTGGATATGGGAAAACCGACGACGAGGGGACCCATGGATTTGCTCATGAGGATGCCCAGAAAACGGTTGTCGGGTGGAACACCAATTCCGCTAACACGAGATGGTTGCTTGAGGAGCAGAAATCAATCACCTCCGAAATGATCTCACGTCAGAAGAAGGGATGGGCATCGTGCGTCAGCGAGATTGAACCCGGGAAAGCTTACCGCATCCGCAATTATGCTTACTCTCATTTCATGGCCCCGGAAGGCAACCGGATTGTCGGCTCTCCGGCTGAGGGATCGGATCTTTCGCAGGTGTGGATCGTGGAGAAAAACCCGAAGGGGGAGGGATTTGCAATCCGCCACTATGAAACTGGAAAGCTGGTGGCAAGTTCCCGGAAATCGGGAGAGCCCTGGAGCCTAAGGGATGAATATATTCCTGATCAGGAAGTGGCAGTGATGCAGTTTAACAGGAAGGCCCAGGGATTCGGCTTCTCTGCCCTGAGCACTTTTATCGAGGGGAATGAGGCCAACGATTTCACTTATGCTCATGAAGATGTCCAGAAGAAAATAGTGGGATGGGAGATCAAGTCGAATGCCACGATCTGGCATTTCATGGAGGCGGAGGAGATCACTCCCGCGATGATCGCGGAGAAGAGGCTGACGTGGGATAGTTTCGGGAAACACACCGTCGAGACCGCCATGTCGGCAATTTTTGCAGACGCCGCCTGCACGCAGCTGACGGCGGAATATGCCGCAATGGATCCCGCGTCGTTCGCCACGGATCCCAATGTGCTGACATTGCCGGAAGCCCTCCGTCCGATGGTAGGGAAGATCAGAAGCGGCGACTGGTCGGAGACAGATCCCTATAACGGCAATCAGTGGGACAGCGATCATGCCCGTAAATTCCGGGTTATGCTCGCGGAACCTTTCTCGGAAAGCGGTGGAGCCGCAGGCCTGGCCGGAGTGCAGGCTCACGGGGATCTCAATAACCCCACAGGAATCGTGACAGACAACGGAACAGTGCTCTACGTAATGCTCGACGAGGAGCCTGCCCCGGGAGCTGAATTCCGTATTGCCGGGCGCACAGGTGAAGGAACTCCAATGGTGGTGCTCAACAATACGAGCGACGGCATCGACCTCCACAAGGGGCTCAACATCATAAACTGCGACAAAGATCTGGCAGACATGATCATCTATTACACCATCCGCACCAATAACAGGCAACGGGCCGTCACTGACTATAAGCCGATAAAGGTGCATATCGAGGGGGGATCTCTAAACGGCTATTTCAACTATGAGGGGGATGAACTCTACACTCCCGACACCAACGAAGACTGGCTCTATTACAGGGAGCGGGCACGCCATGCCATGTTCTGCCTGCTCTCGAAATATAATGCACTCTATATTCATTTCGACGATATTTTTGATGAAGCCGGCAGCCGCACCCAGTGTCTCAAGAGTCTCTGTTCCCCTGAAGCTTACGCCGAGGGGCGTTTTGACCTTCGTGAAACCATGAAAGCCTGGGACGAGATGTATATGGCCGAGGCCCTCATCATGGGGTGGTTGCCTCCGGAGGTGATCCAGGCTGAAAAAGAGGCCGGACGCGACTTCTACGATCTTCTTGCAGGAGACGATGTGGCGCGTGATGACTATTACAAATATCTCAACAACCGCCATCTCGGCATCTCCTTGCGTGAGTGTGCGTTTATGAACGCCACATGGTGGCGCACGGCTTATAATCCCGGAACCATCAGCAGCATCATCCGGGAATTCCCGACCGGCGACATGTGGGGGCCGGCCCATGAGATGGGCCATCTCAACCAGGGCCCCATGAATATGGCTGGATGTTCGGAGGAGAGTAACAACGTCTTCTCAAACGTCGCGATGTTCTACAGGGGCACCCATAGCTCTCGCGCCGATTATCCTTCCGAGCAGCGTCGCAGGTTTAACGCCGGCGAAAACTTCCATCAGCATGGCACGTGGGGAACTACCCGGATGTGGTTCCAGCTCTGGCTCTACTATCATTGTGTGGGACATAACAAGAAATTCTATCCTCGTCTCTATGAACTGCTCCGGCAGAATCCATTGAGGCGTACGGTGGCTCCCGGACATGATGGAGAGGTCAATCCCATGCTCGCGAAAGATGATCAGCTCCATTTCGCTAAAATGGCATGCATGGCCGCCGGAGAAGATCTCACGGATTTCTTCGATGCGTGGGGATTCCTGGAGGTGCAAGACGGATATTTCATCGGCGACTACACCTCCTACACCTCTTATCTCTCGGCTGAGGATATCAAGGAATGGCGCGAGGATATCTCAAGGATGGCGGAGGAGAACAACTGGGAGAAGAACACTTCGGTCATTTTTATCGACGACCGCGTGGGATCCGACCGTCAGTCTTATGGTTTCGACAAAACAAAATGCGGCTCGATGGGAGGCCTGAAAGATTTCAGGGAGGGCGCTCCGGTGGCCGGTGACTATTCCTTCACCATCAGTGGCACCACGGTGCAGGTGTCTGGAGCAACTGGAGGCGTCGGTTTCCTTATCCACGATTCAAATGGAGAATTGATAGGGTTTGCAAACGACCCTGTTTTCGAGGTGAGTGAGGCGGCGGCTGAGAAGATTCGTGCCGGAGAGTTTACCTTTGATGTCGTGAGTCCTGACAATTCAACATTGACAGTTGTTGACGCTGTGCATGACGGCACTCTCGCCCAGCGGATCGAGGCTCTCGACGTGCTTCTCGGAAAGGCGAAGGAGGTGCTCGGAAAGTCTGATCCTGCCGGATTGAATCCCGGCTTCCTCCGGCCTGAATATATGGCCGACCTTCAGTCGGTATATGACGATGTGAAGTCGAAACGCGACAAGGGAGAAGTGACTGAAGACAATAATGTGGAGCTCTATGACGCCTTGCATGTGAAATATCTGGATGCGAAAGACGTTGAGGTGACTGAGGAGAAAACTATCCCTGTGACTCCTGGGGGTATATATGTATTCACGTCAAATCTCCAGTATACCGGCAAGGGAATCAAAGCCAACGACAAGGGCACCCATCTCTCTACGGTGGCCGCTGAAGAGGTGGATCTTTCTGACGAGGCTCAGCAATGGGTGTTTGAGGCAGCAGGAGAGGATGGATATTATTTCATCCGCAACGTAAAGTTTAATAAATATATAGGTAAGGCTCCCAATGACAAGGGGATCGTCACGCTCGTGGATGAGCCTATGAAGCAGCTTGTGGTTTTCAGGGAGTTCGCCGGTTTCTCTATTAGTCCGGAAGGGAGTGATCACGACTCGCTTCATGATGATGGCTACAACCGCCTGACCCGATGGGATTCCAGCACTAAGGGATCGCGCTGGACCCTTACGATGGTTGCCGACTGGGAGAAGAAGGGGGCTCTGCTTGAGCTGATGTCGGTTCTTGGAAAGGCTGAGACTCTTCTTGAGGATGCAGGGACTGTGGAGGAGACTGCAGGCGGAATCACGGCGGAGCCCTCAGCGGAATATCAGTTTGTGACGGCGGAGATGCTCATAAATCTTTATAAGGCAATATCGGAGGGTAAGGGAATTTCTGAGAAAGGGAATGAAGCTGATCTGGAGGAGATCAGAAAGGCTACGGAGTCGCTAAGCTCTATTTATGAGGATGTGAAGAACGCGATGAACAGAAATGCCGATCGGCTTTCGGATCTGATCAGGAAGACTGGTGATCTGGCAGAATTGATCGGAACCTTTACGGAGGAGATTTCACCCGTGACACTCAACGGCGATCTGCTTTATTCCAATGCTCCTCACACAGGGTCCGGCAGTGATAAGTTTACTTCTTGGGATGTGTTGTTCGATGATAATGCCGACACATTCTTCCATAGCAACTATGACAACCGCGACACTTCCGACGGACTTGACCATTACATAAGGATTGAGCTCCCGGAGTCTCTTACCGAGGACGGAGACATGGTTTTGAGCTACGTGACACGCAAGGCTAATGATTCCAACTGGTATCCTGCTGAAGTCACTCTCGAATCGAGTGCAGATGGAGAAACATGGGATGTTGTTGCCGAACTTGCCGGGGAATTGCCTTTCCAGCCGGCTGCAATCTTCACATCGTCACCCTTTGCACTTCCTGCAGGGACACGCTTTGTAAGGTTCATGGTCAACAAAAATCGTCAGTCGGCCACCAACGGAAACGTGAAGAAGGCCGGAGGACATTGCTTCTTCGTGGTTTCTGGCCTCTCACTGAGCCGCTATGGCGTCTCATGCACGATCAGGACCGACGAATATCCAACGGCCGACGAGGAAACCTACAGGAAAGCCGTCAGACAGCTTCAGATTTCCAGACAGGCAATGGAATGGCCTCGCTATTCAAATCCTGACTATGACCTGGTCTATGAGGCTCTGTTGCCACACTATGAAGCGTTGAAGTCGATATATGACAACCGCGTGGATTCGGGAGTGGATGAGATTTCAACTGATGATATTGAAAGTCTGGAGGATGCGGTGATCTTTAATCTGAACGGAGTGAGGATCCGAAAGATAACTGAACCGGGATTCTATATAATCAACGGGCGGAAATATTTGATTCGCTGAAAGATATTCTAATATGTCGGAAATTTATTTTGGAATCTTCCTTCCCCTTGTGGGAACTGCGGCAGGGGCTGCCTGTGTCTTTCTGATGAAGGACGCGATAGCTTCTCTTTTGCAGAAAGCCCTTACGGGGTTTGCGGCAGGAGTGATGGTTGCAGCTTCCGTATGGTCGTTGCTGATCCCATCGATTGAGATGACGGGTAAGGAGGGTATTTTGAGCGTTGTCCCTGCCGCGGTGGGATTTATGGCCGGAATTTTATTCCTTCTGTTTCTTGATAGTATTGTGCCCCATCAGCACATTGACAGCAACGTGAGCGAGGGCCCGAAGTCCCATTTTTCAAAAACGGAGAAACTCGTGTTTGCCATAACGCTTCATAACCTTCCAGAGGGGATGGCTGTGGGAGTGGCTCTTGCCGGGGCAATGGAAAACAATTCCTATATCTCCATGGCGGGGGCAATAGCCTTATCGATAGGTATGGCTATCCAGAATTTTCCGGAGGGCGCCATTGTTTCGATGCCCTTGAGGAATGCGGGCAATTCACGGAAGAAATCTTTTCTGATGGGATCGCTCAGTGGCATTGTGGAGCCTATCGGGGCAATTCTCACAATCCTTCTGGCTTCGTTTATCCTACCCGCACTTCCGTATCTTCTGGCATTTGCTGCGGGAGCGATGTTCTATGTGGTGGTTGAGGAACTGATTCCGGAAACCCAGGAGGGGAAGCACTCAAATATGGGAACGATAGGTTTTTCTGTGGGATTCTTGCTGATGATGATTCTTGATGTCTTGCTCGGCTGACCCGTAGCCTCCATCAAATCCTTCTGTCCGTTCATGGATGCCCCCGGATTCTTCGTATCGGATCCGGGGCTGCTCATTCATGTAGAATAGTTCTTATGTCAGATTGTACTTTGTCAATTTCCGGATAACCTGAAACTGGGAATTCACTATCCAATACCTCTGACTTAAAGGCTATCCTTTTACCACTACAGAGCATTTTGCCAATGTTCATTATGAGGTCATGCAGTTTATGGCCTTGTATATGCAAATAGGCATTTTCAGCAGTTAGACCATCGATTGCATAATTATCAGGTAAGCTTAGAGCCGCCAATTCAGCATCAAAAGACTCTCTGATCCTTTGTAAATAGGACAATCCATTTTCCTCCAGGTCAGCTCTTCTTGGTTGGTTTGGAATACATCGGTTAAACTTAGTGACATTCCATAGTTGATTGAGCTCAGGAGACTGATAATAAATAAGAAATAGAAGAGGCTTATAAACAATTCTGGAGAGCTCCTTTAGGAATTGATCAAAACTGAATTCGCTGTCAGGAACTTTCTCCCTGAATCTAAATTCTAAATGTTCCGTTTCACAAGAATGATTTTCCCAAGAATAGGCATGTGTCTGGGCTATGAAATTTTCTGGATTCAACCCTTCTTCTCCTCGCAATAGTCTTAGATCACTGTCTATACAAATGAAGAATTGGCGATTGGCATAAGGGCGAAATTTCAGACATTGCTCGCAACCCTTAGTGTCAATTCCAGCGTCGCTTTTACTTTGAGTGACAAAATGATACTCTCCAGGCTTAATATTTTGCAGCTCAGTCAGCCAAAATTTTTTATCATCATTGTCTTCTACATGTATGACCGCAACAATATTCCGATACCGCAAATGATAGTTTTTGTAGTAGTTGGCTTGCTCCTCTATCCCTATTCGGTTCATGCGGTTTTCTCAATATTAGTGGTGACATCTTCCATATAAATGATCTTGTCGCCCCAGCCATTGCCAAAGATACTGGGGGAATGCGTAGTAATAAAGAACTGTGCATTCGGATTAAGACGCGTCAATATATCAATCAGCTTATACTGCCAACTGATATCAAGAGAATTTTCCGGCTCGTCGATTAATACTACCGATTCTTTCTCATTCAAAAGGAAAATTCGCAACATCAATAGCAATATTTGTTTCTCACCAGAAGACAAATCAGCAGGAGTGAGCTTATCTTCTTTTGTGGTGATGAAAAAAGAGTTGTTTTCCAATTTTACTTTTTTCCCGGTGTCCTTAAATATACTATCCACTAAGTCACAGAATAACTTAACCCTTTCATCCACTATTGATCTAAAATGGGGCAAAGCGTCAAGAGTTGATATTCTATAAGAAAAGAGGGATGGCCCATCTTTAATATCGTAGATGTAAAAGTTAAGTTCTTGCGTAAGGGCAGATTCCTTTTTACGCTTATCTCTTGTCACAAGGTTGTCAACTGAAGGCAAGTATATATAAGAGGCTTGTCCCCGTGTCTTAGATAAAGACTTTAATATTTCAGACAACAAAGTTGTCTTACCACTTCCGTTGACGCCAACAATAATGTTCACATCCGGATTGGGATGGAATGAAACTTTGTATTTATCCCATAGTGTCACATTGACCTCTGAAATGATTGATTGCTTCATACTGCAATAGGCTTGTCGTTACTGGTACATAGGGCATTAATACTTTAAAAGGGATATGAAAACATATCCCTTTTGCTTTGGAATCCACACAGGATTCAAATGAATTCAGTGATCCGGTTGGGATTCGAACCCAAGACCCACAGCTTAGAAGGCTGTTGC
>CAYROR010000024.1:0-43243 GCA_964425935.1 uncultured Sangeribacter sp. | reverse complement strand
AGCCGGACTTCATCGTGGAAACCGCCGACGCAATATATATGTGCGAAACCAAAGCAGAGAAAGATGTTAATGACGCTGATGTGCAAGCCAAGGCAGATGCTGCTCGTGAGTTCTGCTATAGGGCCACCGAGTTTACCGCACAAAACAGCGGCAAGTCTTGGCATTACATTATTATACCGCATACCCTCATAGATCGCTGCTATTCGTTCAATTACATTCTCCAACAATTGAAACTTAAATAACCAGTGCGACAGTCATTGTGATTAGTAAGAAGTCAAGACGTTTTCTCAATGATCGCGAGGTAATAGTGGCCTGGGATTACATTGTTGTAACATAGTACAACTGAATTTAATTTATGGATACAGACAACGACATATACCGCCGGATTCATTTCGCTATAATGGCGATTGAGAGCGACGCACGTAAGCTGGGTATCTCCAGTAAGGAGATGCATGACCGATTGAGCAAACAAGGCTTAATCCAAAACAGACTTATTAAAAGGTATGAGGAACTTCATACACAAAGCCTTGATTGGGTTGCCGACGACATTAGTGAAACACTTCTAAACTGGGAGGCCGGTCTGTGAAGACTCTTAGGAGGAGCAAGATGAATATGATATCATAGCTGATTTGAATATGAATAGCGGACAGATAATACTATTTCAGACGCATGGAGGCGAGACGAAGATTGAGATGAGGCTTGCCGATGATTCGGTGTGGCTTACTGCTGACCAGATGGCGGAGCTTTTTCAACGCGACCGTTCCACCATTCAGTGTTGTTTAAACTATTGATATATTCCCAATAATTATTATACCATCATGGCAAATAAAGAAGATAATAAACCGGCTTTCGTGAGGCGAAACAGTATAGTGACTGGCAAGGAGTATGCCAAGCTGCTCAGTGTACTGAAAGAGCGATACAGAAAGTCACAGATTAAGGCTGCCGTCAAAGTTAATACAACAATGCTTGAGTATTATTGGGAGATGGGACGGGACATATCTCGCCTGCATGCATCTGCTAACTGGGGAAGTGCATTCTTTGATTGCCTTAGCCTCGACCTGAAAACTGAATTTCCAGGTCAAACTGGTTTTTCTGTCACAAACATCAAGTATACTAAACGCTGGTATGAATTTTATAATCAAGGCAATATAAATCGTCACCAAGTTGGTGACGATTTAGAAATGCCACTTGATTTTGGTCGTGTTCCATGGAAACATCATATCCATATATTCACCCACAGCAATTCGGTTGCTGAGGCGCTTTTCTATATTGACAAGAAATAGAATATGGTTGGAGCCGAGCGGAGTTGGAGGTAGAAATGAACGATGGTCTGTTCGATCCCTCCGGGATCGTCGGGAAGGGATGGTGGGGCCTCCTAAATACGTATAAAGGTATACGTCGTATACCTTTATACGTAAGTTTATTGGAAAGCTACACCCGGTTCAGGCCACAGCCGGATTACCGCTCAACATTTTGCTATGGGGCCAGTGCGGAGTCTGTTTCCCTGCCGACCGATAGAGAATCATTTCTTGGGAGACCGGGAGAAACTGTAGGCCACGCGGAGCATGAAATAAGACGGCAGAGTGTTGACACTTGTTTCTGTGCGTCCCTGGGAATTGATGCTCACTGAGGTGTTGCGAACCTGATGAAGAATGTCGAAGGCATCCAATTTCAAGGTTACTCTCCCTTTGAAAAGAGGTTTGATCAACGACGCATTCCAGACGAATGAATTCTCGTTGGCCGCCGGGTCGGCAAATCCTCTTTTGCTATGCATGAAGATATCCGTGCTGATCTGAAAATCCATGGGGAGAGTGAAGAGTCCGGTGACGCCATATTCATATCTCCACACGTTCATTGACGCGAAACCTGCGCGGGAACCCGTCAGATAATTGTAGTTCAGCTCTCCCTTAGCCTTGACCCGCGACTTACCAAACCTGTATTCCAGCGAAAGAATATCCCATGTTGTGGTATTGGAGACTATTGTCCTGACGGCCTCCGACATCCCGGATTCAAGAGTCATGTCGGCATATTCGTTGTACGCACAATAAACTGTGGCCCCAAGTGTCAGATTTTTGCTACGAGTCAACGGAAACGACATGTCAGAACGCGCATGCGTATCCCAGTTACCGTTTATGTTGACAGGGGTTGTGGTACGCACTCCGGAGGAGCGGTCGTAGAACGTATGGATTGCCTGAGCGTTACGGCTCACTCCATATTCAAGCTGAGCGGTGATGAACATTCCCTTCTTATAAAGGCCGTCAGCCCGATAATTCGCCTGAAACTTATGACGCGTGGAGTTTTTCAGCTCCGGATTTCCACATCTGATGTTTAGAGGATCGCTCGTGAAAGTGACGTCAAGAAGGTTCATCATCAATGGAGCCGTTGTGGTCAAGGAATATTTTACATCAAAATAGTGGAATCTTTCATTAGAGGAGAAACTGAACACTCCGTCGAAATTAGGGAGCGTGAAATTCCTCACAATCCTGAAATCTTTCTCTCCATGATAGTTGAGAGAGGAGTGTCGCATGTTGACCGACGCAAAAGCCCACAGCTGCATGAAACGGTTGGACTGATCCCCTTTCATTTCCTGAAAATCATAGAAGACACCTACTGCCCCTCTTTTATCGAAAGTGGTGTTTCCGGCATTATAGCTGTTGGAATGGTCAAGTTGCCACAGGATGTCTTCAGCTTCCGACAACGTCAGGACCTTGCCATCAGAAAGAAACCAATCGTTCAGATTGTTGCCACGCCTGTATTCCGCAAAAAACTGAGGCACAATCTGCCACCGGTTGTCGGGACGCCATGCATAGTAAATTTCTGCATTAATGGCGGCGGATCCGGTTTTCACCCTGTTCAGCCGATCCATTAAGGTCGCCGGATCTCTTCCATAATAGAGCCTGTAGTCCTCGGGAGATTCAGCTCTCGAAGAATTGCTCTCAGCCGAAGCACTCACTCCCATGAAGTCATCACTTCCCTTAAACAATATCTGTGTGTCGGCATTGACTTTTCCGAAAAGGTCGTGTCCTTTTGTATGAATCGCCCGCAAGAGACGGTTGACTGCCGAATTAGCCAGAAGACCTCCTGCAATCAGACTATCGCGCACCGATGCGGAAGCGGGATTCTGACTGAACGTTGCCTCAATGATCGATTCCGACACTTTCTTCCTGATATACTGACCATACACCCCGAACACAAATCGCCGGAACAACGAGCTGTCATTTTTTATCTTGAAATTGTGGAGAGTGTGAAGATGAAGATTACGGCTGTCAAGACCGCTGAATCTTGAAACGAAATTATCGCCTTCAGGCAGGAAATTCTGGATCCGAGTATCTTTCATCAGGTCATTATCGTTTAGCGAAGCCACAACCGATCCATCCGCCTGATACCTGTTGCGAGCCCCGAACACACCATAATCGAAGCCACCCTCCCTGATGATCTGACGACCGCTGTTCGACCTACCATCGCTCCAGTTTCCATCCCTTCCGGGAGTGCGTGTTTCATTGGTGTTATTGATCTTGGCGTAGGCTGAAAAGCGGCTCCTGTCGGAGAAAAGAAGTCCGAAGCCTCGGGCCGTATATCTATTCTCAGTTCCCTCCCCTATCTCGGCATTGGCGATAACTCCCTTCGAGAACTCCTTTTTAAGGCTGACATCCATTGTCAGCTTCTCGCTGCCCGGTCGGCGCATTCCAATCCCATCTTCATCTTTCCGATCATAAACCTTCACATGCTTCACCATATAGGCCGGCATGTTTTCAAGCATCACTCCGCTTTTCCCTTTAAAGAAATCCTTGCCGTTGAGCAAAAGCGACTCCACAGGTTTTCCATTAACCTTTATAACGCCGTTGGCATCAAGCTCCACGCCCGGGAGCTGCTCTATGAGAGCATCGAGCATCGAACCCTGGGCCAGATTGAAGGCATCAGCATTAAACACCAATGTGTCGCCTTTATGGAAAAATTTGACTTTCGTGGCAACAACGCTCACCTCGTCAAGATTAGTGATCTTCTCAGCTCGGGTGAGCCTCCGGATCGGGAGACTTCCCAAAAGAAGACGTCGCTTCTTTTTCTCAAGCATTATAGGAAAGATTGCATCAGCATAATCTGGATGCGAAAGCAAAAGCCTGTAAGCTCCGGGATTCCTCTCGCTGACCTCCATATAGAAACGAGTTGAACCGTCAAGTTGCGGGGAGGCCTTGACTGTTTTCACACTGACGCTGTCTTCGGTCAGCAAGGTGACGTTGATGGTGTCAAGGACGTTGTGACGAGTCACCGAATTGACAACATCTCCCAAGAGCACCCATGCTGCTCCGTCAACACGTTTCTGGGCAGACACCCCCATTACCATTGTCACCACAAAAAATAGAAAGATTTTCAGTCTCATAATCCGACAAATTTTAAGTTGTTTTTTCAACTGCAAAATTACGTCGGAGAGACCGTAGACGTCTAAAAATTCCCGCTCTTTCTATGAGACAATGCGCTATTCAATACATTAATAATCAGCATATTAAAAATCAGTCTCATGAGACACATTTTGTACACACTGATAATCAAGCCATTACGACAAAAGTGTCTTAAATTTTATAATGCACTAATGACTAAATAGTTACACCCAATCCAACAGAATTTATGAAAAGACAGCCAAAAAATCACAATCTTTGTTATTGAGAGTTGTCAGCCTCCCATCCCATCAAGAAAGCGTTGTGCGGAGGGAGCGCCGGAGTCTGCTATCCGGCTTTTGATTCTGCGACGTTTCACATAATAGTTATCTTTTGAAATACCCATGAACACACAGACCGAACGCGCCGTGAAGCCGGCATAAATATAGGTCATAAAAGCATACTCCTGAGGTTTCAGACCCGGAATCTCTTCTCTCAGTCTGGCCATCAGACCATTCCGGCACTCATTGACAAGCTGTTCTAATTCCGCAAGCATCTCCGGAGAGCCGAACGCTGACATCTCGTTCTCAAATTCCTTGTAGAACACCGCCTTGGCTCTTTCGCCAGTGTCTCGATGATTATAATAGGTGTCGCATAAATCATTTATCTCCTTGAGTCGCTGGGAAAACAACCTGTCAACAAGCATTTGCATACGCCCCTTGTCGGTCATCGCCGCGTCGTTCCGCAACCTGAGATCCTCCTTCAGAAGCCTCACCTCATCAATTCGCTCCGAAATTTCATTCTCCTTTCGCCTGAGCTTCCGTCTGTGATACCATAATCCATAGCCCGCGGCAAGCAAGAGAACTATCAAACAAGACAAAACAATATTAAAACTCCTTTTTTTCAGAGCTTTCGCTGTCTCTACTTCATTTCTCTCCATTATATATTTGCGCATGGCTCCGACTCCATCCGGAAACAAATTGTTGCGAGGCGGACGCGTAATGTTAGCAGTGTCGACCCCCACAGCATGAAGGGAACGCTTCAGGGAATCAGCAAGTTCCGGATGATAGGCCATTGATTTGTAGTAGTCGCGTTCAAGACTCACAAAATCATATCCATCAATCAAGACTCGCATTGTGTAGTTTGATTCAAGCAATTCATAATCTTTGGCAGTCCTGGCATAGTCGACACTATGGAGGGTGCGCAACGCAGTCCTAAAACACATCAGCAACTGCAGAAGGTTCTCCTTGGTTTCTGTTGCAAGAAGATAAGGAGCATTCTCCCTGAATACAACGAGGGCACTGTCGGGATAACCGGCATTGTTCCATTGGTTCATCGCCGCAATCGTGAAATAATGGTTATTTCCGTCAACACTATTACAATTGGACTGATAATATTTGAGCGCATCGGTGTAGTATCTTGCAGATTCAAGATAATTATTGCTTTTCCGGAAACTTGCTCCCATAATATCATTAAATCGGATCAGATAGAGAGTATCATGCATTTCTTCCGCAAATGGTTTCATGCGAAGGGCATAATAGACAGCCTTCCCATATTCCCCCGCATCAAAATTCGAGCAAGCCCGGAAATAGCTCGCCATCATGGCCCGGCGGGGTTCATTTCCATTAGAATAAAACTCTTCGGCAAAAGCGATGAGTGAATCAGCCGGAAGCGACATTCCGGAACGTTTTGAATCAGAATATGCCAGCAGATAAAAAAGCGCGGAATCGGCCTTCGTTTTCAGGGTGGCAACGTCGATCTTCCCAATATCCGGACATCTGGCATCCCAATTGGCCGAATCCAAAGCCGAGGCCATCTTCTGAAGAAGCGGATCATATTTGACATCATGACGTTTCCCGCATCCTCCTCCGAAAAGTATTCCAAAAAATAGAGCGGGGAATATAATTCTCGATATGATCCTTCTTCCTAAACCTGGCATCGCTATCAGATTTTACAAAACGGGAATGCTTTAGAAATGGCGGACGCCACCATGTCTGCCCTGTCTCCCTTGTTTCCCTTGTTTCCCGAAGCCACCGTTGATTCGCCATTGCGCCGTAAACATCACGTAGCGCGGAAGCGTGTTGGTCCATGTTTCGGTGCGCCCCTGGGCATTGACGGTCAGACGCACGGGATCAATCTGTCCGAGAATATCGACAGCCGTGAGCTTGAAGGTGAATTTCCCCTTCATTATGCTCTTCGAGATTGTGGCATTCCAAAGCCACTGGTCGGTATTCATTGCCTTCTCCTCATATCCGCGACGTGCCTCATAATTGAGATTGGTGCGGATCTGGATATTTGCAGGAAGTTCGATGACAGCATTCACGTGGGCAGAATAATTCATCGCGTCGACAGTATTGAAACGCTCCCTTTCCGATGTGGCATAAGTCCAGCGAGGTCCACCTCCGATTGAGATATTGGAGCCATTGCTGAATTTATAATTGAAATTAACGCCTCCGTTCACCTCATAATTATTGACAGCCTGACGTAACGGTAGGTCTGTTGTGCTTTGGAAGTCAACGCTATGATTATATGATGTGCCCAACCATATCGAAGGAGTGAATTGCTCCCTCTTGCCAAAGGGATGATTATAGTTGACGTTGCCCTTGGCATTCCAGTTGCCATTGATATTCATAGGACGATAAGTTGTCACCCCGGTATTCGGATTATACTGGCTCCAGTAGCCTATGGAATTCTTTGTTTGGCTCCAATTCAACCTAACATTCAAATAGTTATGCAGTTTCCTACCCTGACGGTATAATCCCAGCGAAATGTTATTTGTTACCGAGGGATTAAGGTTTTCCGCATTATTAAGATAGATCTGCAGTGGATTGGTGTTCGTCCGGGTCTTAAGGAACATATTGAGCGAAGGATCGCTGGTGCTGTTATTATAATTGAACCATATATTTATGTAGCGGTTGTCATTGCCTGAATTCAATCCGAAATTAACACTTGAGGAAACATGGCCTTTCGTCCGGTTGAGATATTCCGGCTGAGCATATTCAAGCACATGATAGTCAAGATCCTCATTCTTCAGCCAGTAGGAGAGGGAGCCAAACACGTAGAACGAGGGATTGAACCCTTCTGCCGAAGGGTTGATCATTTCCCGGTTATAACCGAGTGTCACCCTCGCGTCGCCGTAATGTTCTTTCTTATCTGAATTATAACTGTCCGCCAGATCCTGGAGAGCACTTTCAGGACACGTCAGCGAAGGGAGCAACACCTGCTCGGACTCGGGAGCAGCAGTGAAAAGATCGTAATCACTGTGGTTATAATTATATGAATAGGAAATGCGGCTTGAGAACGACAATCTGTTCTGCCACGCTTCACTGGTGATGAAACTCCAGTCTCTGTTATAGTTTGACCCGAAACTCACCCGGAACGAATTTCCATGTCCGTTTGAGAATCGGTCGGAATTTGTCGGCACCGCAGATGGATCTGCATTGGCCCCGCCAAACTTCTGGAGGAAAATGGTGCGTGAATCCTTATGATTTTTTGAATAGCTTCCTGATGCGTCGACGCTTACCCTTCCCTGCATCTCAGTCGTCCGGATAGTGGCATTGACATCGGCGCCGGTATTCAGAGCCTCAGAGCCGTCCCGGGTTGCAGTTGACAGACGGCTCAGCATAATATCGTTATATCGTTTGGAGAAGGGACGGGCAAAAACAGAGTCGAGCGCCTCGGTGCGGCTATCCTCTTCCGGAAGATTATTGAAAGAAGCCTCCCTGCCGATATTGTGATAATTCTTTTTGTCCCAGTTAAGATATCCGTGGGCACCGAAATAGACAGCTTCCCATTTCTGATGAAGCCAATGGGAGGTAGAAAGACTGTGCGTCCGGGTCACACTGCTTGATGCCGACCGTCTGAAAATATCCCCCGTAGGATAATAACGGGTGGAGGCAACTTCATTCTGAACAGACTGGTCAGCATATTTATAATTCACGTTGCCGTTAACGCGGGTCTTGTCGTTGTCAAACATGTAGTCCAGACCTGTCGTTTCAAGCGTGGTCTCGCCGTTGCCCACCCGTATCCGGTTATGGTTTCCTCCGGATTCCGTATCCCTTATATTATTGGCGTTGACAAACGCGCTCAACCTCACCTTATCAGTATTTCCGAGACCAAAAGCTTTCCCGAGCCAACGGTCAGCGGTGCCGTAGCCTCCTTCAATCGTTCCTGTGCCGGTGATATTGATCTCCTTCTTCAGGGTGACATCCATCACGAGATTCTCCTCATCCTCTTTTCTCGCAAGCTTTGCCGACGACTTCGTGAGATAATCGTCTTCAGCAGCCTTATCATAGACCCTCAGATTCTTCACCGCAAATGCAGGAAGATTCTCAAGAGCCACACTCGGATCCCCTTTGAAAAAATCTTTTCCGTTGAGAAGCAACGATTTGATCGCCCGGCCATTGACTGTGATCTGTCCATCCTGATCAATCTCCACTCCATCAAGCTGTTTGATAAGGGCATCGAGCGTCGAGCCATCGGCAAGTTTAAATGCATCGGCGTTATAGACCATCGTGTCGCCCTTGACGACGAGCTTCACCGCAGTTCCCTTCACCACAAGCTCCTCAAGCTCGTTGATGCGCGTCTTATGCATCGAAATGTTCCCGAGCCAGATCACGTTCTGATTGCGAAACTTCACCTCGAATTCCTTCATCACTGGCTCATATCCTTCCTTGTCGAGCGAAAGCATATATCTTCCTCGGCCTCCATCCACAAGAAGACGCAACTCGCCGGTGTCGTCTGTTATCTTCGTGGAATCGTTTCCTGTCAGCAATTTATATTTCACCGGCACGGTGTCACCGATCGCACTCAGATTGACAAAAACATCTCCCAAAGGCACAAAAGCGGAGGTGTCGGCCAAAATGACCTTGCTTCGCACAACAAACTGCGGACTCTTCGCTACCGCAGAGAAAGATATCAGGAAAAAAATGAAGCTCAGGAAAAAACGCATGTTGGTTAGATTTGGCGTTAAGGATCATGGAATCCGTTTTCCCTGCGAAATTACTAAATAATCATCAATTCCCCAAATCCTTTTGTGATTAGGAAGGGAGAGAGGACTTCCGGAATCACCGGATTCCGGAAGCCTTTAATTCATCCTCTTCTATAATTCTTTCAATTTTTCCATTCCTGGAGATGATGAACGCCGTGGGTTTCACTCCCATTTTTGGAGTCTCCCCGGGAATGATTCCCCAAACTCCGAATTTCTCGGCCAGACGATGATCGGCGTCTGAAATGAGAATCTGAGGAAGCTGGTTTTCCTCGCTGACTCCTCTAAGAGTGGCCTTACTGGAAGGACTGATGCCGACAACAGTGTAGCCGGCCTTCTTCAGCAGATTCCAGTCTTCTTTTATCCGTTTCATCTCCTTGGCATCCTTTTCCGCATTGACGCTGGGATAGAAAACGAGCGCAACCTTCTTCCCCTTCAGCCCTTTCAGCCGTATTGAATTGCCATTGATATCCTGCCCGAGCATATCATCCACTTTTGAACCCACGCTGTATTCACCTCCTCCGGGCACTCCGTCGGGCATAGCCGCAAGCTTATCGAGATAATACTTCCTGAGTTGCGACCAACTGTAATAGGGAGCGTTATCGGTTGAGACAGGCAGACGACATTCCTTTTCATTAAGAAGGATCTTCACCAGCACGTTGTCGGCTGTCGGCTTTTCATTTTCCGGACGATAGAATATCATCTGAATGTTACACCCCATCGGAAACACTTCATAGTTTTTCCATTGAGACGCAACTTCTTCAAGATCATTGATCTCCTTGCCGAAATCATCAAGTTCAAGAAGGGATGCGAAAGGAAGCACGATAACTTCGTGGCCGAAACGCATATTAGCGCCATTTCCTCCATTATTGATAGCAGTGTCAGCACTTTCAATAATGTTGCGGAGAAGATTCTGCTGGGTGTATGGCTGGAGATTCCCTGTATATCGGGAGTTGCCGTCTGAAAGAAACCACCGTGCGTTATTATAAAGCCAACGGTTGGCTATCTCCTCCTCAGTGAAAATGTCGTAGGGTGCCGGCATATCATAGTGGCTCTGGGCATTGGCCGCTATGTTAAAGAGATAATGGAGAAGACTCGACCTATTCAGCGAATCCTTGGCAAACTGCTCATCATTGACTATCACCTTCAGGAAATCATAGGAATCCGGATGATTTTTGTGAAAGTCTTTCAAAACATCCTTGGTGTAGTTATTGTAGGCTTTAAAATAAGCCGTGTCAATTCCCTCCAGGGCTTCCTCAGCTATGTAAACCATGTCTTTGGCCGAAGCGTCGGAAGTGATCTTCAGGCTCGGATTGGCAGCATATAATTCCTGAAGTTCATTGTCCATTGAGAGAATACACCTGATCACTACGCTTGAACGGGCATCTATCCGCGCTGAATCTGAAAAGATCTCCGGGAAGTTCTTAACCATACGTCGTGCAATGCCGCGGTGTTGATCCGCGCCCACCTGAGTCAACTCTCCGTCGCGTCCCTGAGCGTCGCTTTGAATCTTTCTCAATTGCGAAAGGAGTTGCTTGCCTCGTGGCGTGAGCTTGCCGTTCCTCTCTGCAGGAAGCAGCAAGTCAACCGGTTTGTTATACGCATTCTTTCCTATATGCCATCTTGATCCGTGGCGCCCATAGTGCTCAATATGAAAGGGAGTGTAGCCCTCCGGAGCTGCGGAGAGGGCCGGCAAAGGATTCGACGGATAGGGATAGGCATAATAATTGCTTGCCATTTTCCTGATCTCCCCGGTCGGTTCGACAGCGAGTGCCGGCATAACAGATATCAGGAGAAAACAAAAGAATATCTTTTTCAATTTCATTTTAGGTTTTAGTTTAGGTTAGATATTGCTTGATTCTTTTAAACGGGCCGCGTCGTTGCCAATGAGCGGCTCTGTTTGCCCGGAGTAGGCTAACATGGTGTAAAATTAATACTTTTCCCCGAATAGGCAAAACATTATTTTTAACCACATCCATTCCTTTTTCCTATCCCGCGACCGCCACGACGGTTGAAACGCGATGCTTCAGGCGTAGGAATGAAGCCCGGGAATTAAAAAGTTGGCGCCAAAATAGGTGAACAAAACCGTTGTCAGCGCTATGAGCAGATAGCGGTGAAGAACGTCTGGCCGACGGAAACAGCTCAGCTTCAGGCAACTCCAATGCAACGGAACAGCATAGACAAGAAACATTATCAACGCACATGTTTCCTTTGGATCCCAGCCCCAGTAGCGCCCCCACGACTGATTGGCCCAGACGGCTCCAATCATTATTCCGAAAGCCAACAGGGAAACGGCGGGAGCAAGAATGATCCTGTTGAGACGGCATAATTCGGATTTGCGTGTATTCTCTTTGCTGACAAGCGCAATCACCGAAAGCACTGCCATCAGAAGAAAAAGGACGTAGGCACACATTATCACCATCACATGAACCGATAGCAACGGACTTGCCAACACCGGCATCAACGATCCTATCTGCGGAGTCCTCGATGCCATCCCCGCCACCATGAGCGACATCGCTGCAACCAACAGCAACGCTCCCCTCATAATTGCAAGTCGAACCGATAAAGCAGCCACCAACGACAACGCCGCCATAAACAACATCATCTCCGTGCCGTTAGAGAGAGGGATATGTCGGCTCAGCCACCATGACAATGCCACCGCAACGCAAACCGACAGAGTGATCAGAGAGAGTGCCGTTTCCGCCACCAGCCCCACTACCCTTCTGTTTTTCCGGCGCGACAAGCCACGGCATAAGTAATAGGCACTAAGAAGAAGCGCCATCACCCCAACCCATACGGGCCTGACAAATCTGTTATAAAGGATTTCCGCCTGAACCCTGGAAGCAGAGGGCAAGACGTTTTCTCCGGCATACCTTCTTTGATTCTCAATCAGGTTCTTTATTTCTTCGTCGGCCTGGATGTTTTTTCCCTGCAACAACAAGTCCTTGATATGAGGCATCGTAGTCTGCATGAATTTCCATTGTTCAAGGCTCATCCGGGCCGGTCGCCGCCCTGTCAGCGACATCCATTCGGTGTAGCCTTCCGGGGTCTGATAAGGGAAGATCCTGAAGGCTTCCCCTGTTCCGAGAAGTGTGATCAACGATTTGCGCTCCAGAAGTTTCTTTTGTGATTTGTCGATCTGGCTTCCGGCTATCCGGGGATTCTCAACTGAATAGTCTCTCAGCCACTCGTCGAAATAGAACAGCCATCCGGAAAGAACTTGTTCGGCAGTCATCCCCTTATAGGAATCGCTGCCATAAAGCTTCACCGTCACATCGCGGGCCATTGTCTGCAAAGGGCAGATGCGGTCGTTCCAATAAACATAAACCCGCCCCATATCGGCAGCCAACGGACGCTGAACCACAGGCAACTCGGAAGCAACGGCCACACCGGAGCAGACCACAAGGAGCAACGTCAGCATCGCCGGGCGTCTCAACAATGCCCGCCATGCTGTCTTTTTCTGCAGAAAGAAACCGATCAAGCCGATTGCAAGCAGGGAATATCCGGAATATGTTATGCCAATCCCCCACGGATCATGGCTCACGGAGAAGGTGGAGCTCTCCGCGCTCATCCCCGACTGATAGAATCTCCATCCCCCTGCAACTGCCGGACGATTCATCGATACGTGGTAGTCCTCATCCCCGATGCGGATAATACTTTTGAAATCCATTGGAGTCGTGGTGCCCGGATAAAATTCCACATCCGCACTCAACAAGACCACCTCAAAGGGGAAACGGCCATCTCCGGGGCCCGATGTCTTCTTAAAGACGGTTGTCTTTCCCAGATCGTTAATGGTCACTTCTCCCTGGATGCCGAAAAAGTGGGTACACATCGCTCCGGCCAGAATAACAGCCAGAGCAATGTGTATCAACAGCGTAAAAGGTTTCCTCTTCATCATATCGCGTCGACAAACCTGACAACCGCGTCGCGGTCAGCCTTGTTCAGCTTGCGGAATGCTTCAATGCTATAGCGGGCGTCACTATTAGGCGAATATCCGTGCCACATTATAGCCTCCATTGTGGTTCGGGCACGGCAGTCGTGGAGCCGGTCGGCTGTCGGGCTTCCGGTCACCTTGCTGTGGAGTCCACGCCCCCAGAGGGGAGTTGTGCGGCACCATCCACCACGGATATCATTTGCCATCAGAAGTTTGTGTTGCACCATATCGGTATATGGCCAAATCTTCTGATTCGGGAAACGCGGCAGCTCTCCCCCCTTAAAGAATAGCGCAGGGTCCTTCACATTGTCGTCGCCGGTGGTCCATGATGGACGATGGCAATAGTCACATCCGATCTGAGCGAAGAGTTCACGTCCGCGCTTCACGTCGGGATTGTCAATATCACGCACCGCAGGGACAGCCAATCCTCTGTGCCACACCATAAAATCGGTATAGTCATCATCATCCATCTCGACATCAAGCTCCTTGTCGGTAAGATAGGCGGTGATGCGCTCCTCCAGAGTGCCCTCCCAATATGAGGGATGGCGATGTGTGGGATCAATCCGCTCCACATATTGTTCAAATCCGGCTTGCACCTCCGGGTCAAGAGCCGAATATCTGGCATAAGTTCCGGCGGCATCAAGATAATGATACCGGCGGTCGGAGCGCGTCACATTTGTGATGTTCCAGATTGCATTCGCACCGGCAGCATCCTGCAGCGGACCGCGGGAGAGAGCGTATGTGAACTTACGGGCATAACCCGTGCCGTCGCCCTGCAAAGCATTGGCATACATCGAGGTCCAATTGCCGCCGCTGTAGAAGGCCGGATTCAGTCCGTTGGGCAGAAAACCATCCTTCTCTTCCGTGCGATACTGCTCCAGAAGATCACTCTCGTTGATTGCATCGAGAAGACCAGTGCCATAAACTCCGATTGTCGATTCAAGTTTCACCGCATAGTCAGTAGGGAGTTCATAACCCTGATTCACGACATAGATGGCGTCCTTGGGCATCCTCACCTCGGGATACTGGAGTTCGTAGGTTTCTCCGTCGTCAAACTTGTTTCCCCACTCGTCGGTGGCATTAAGCCAGCTCACTGTGATCTTTGATTCATCGACCGGCGCCTTGAACGGAGCCACGGCATGACTTTGAGGCATGCCTGCAAGCCAGCTCACATATCCTTCGGTGGTAGGATCATAGACAACTAACAGACATCCGTTGCCGGGATCCGTGGTGTTGAACGTCCCTTCCGGAATGCGGGTGCCATGGCCATAGTTAGGATGGCAATGCAGACAGGAAGTGCGGATATACACCGGTCCCAGACCCGAGCGGACTCCACTCTGATTCGCCATGAAAGGCTTTTCAAACAAGGCCTCCCCGTTCTTGAACGATTGATAGAGCCCCTGGCGCTCCACAGCCGGAGCCGGCTGTTCGAAAGCGTTGCTGGTGCTCAGCAAGGTGGTGCCGAGTTCTCCCCCGGAGTAATACCAATCAGGCTTTTCGGTTACTACGGGCACGTCATCAATGACTTCCTCGTCAGAGCAAGATGCAATGCCCACCGCCGAAGCGGCAAGCACTGCACTGAGAAATATACCATTAATCTTCATCTGTTCAATATTCCGTTATTACCGACATCGCCTCTTCCAGGGCATTGACAAGAGTGGTGCCTGAGGCTTTCATGGCAGCCTCGCTTAGCTGGCCAGCCGCACTTTTCGCAAATGGTTCGGGAATGAGCTCAATGGCCTTTATCGCGTTTTCTATTGCCTCCCTCACTTTTGCATCCACCTCAGGGTTCTGACTGCGAACATAGTTGCTGACGCTTGCGTCTCCCGTGCGGCTGCCGAGATATGCGTTGCTGATCGAACGGATGTTATCGGCGAAGTCTTCGATAGAATTGAGTGAATAGGGAGATTCGATATAATTCTTGTCTTCCTGCGAGGATCCGAGATGAGGACGCCCGATTTTGGTATTGCCCACTTCATCCGCGATATCTATGCAACCCTGAAGAATCTCTTCTGCAGCCTCCTGATAGGTTTTGAAGCGAGATCCGGGCTGTCCTGAATTCTTCATCTCAAGGCCATAGTTCTCATCATAATCCAGCTCTGCCTCTTCAAGAAGGTCTTGCTTCTCCTGCGAAAGGTTGTCGGTGCCGGCCCAGCAGGCTTCAAGACACACGCACTGCGCGCAAAGGTCGTCGGCCACAGCAACGAGATATTCCAGTTCCTCAGCCGTATAGTCGGTTGAATGAACAAGAGCAGTGTTTTCATCCTCGCTGAGTTCAAACAGCATGAACTCCACGGCATGGAAACCGATCAGGCCGTAGCCTCCATTGTTTTCAAGAGTCCATTGATTCCCCTTCCTGATCTGATCAAGCAGGTTCTCCATCGCTGCCTTGTCCAAAGGCCAGGAATCGATGTGAGGGTCGATGTTATGGTTGGCGGCCGGCCCGAAAAGGAAAGCCTCGCTGAGCTCCCAGTTCTTGCGGGCGCGCTTCCAGGCTTCCCCGGCCGAGCGGATATCGGAGGTTGAAAGAGTGCCTTCGTTGAATTTGTCCTGCATCGTGTGGCAGAAATCGCGCATCTCGATAGCGGCGTCGGCCATCGCGGAATATGTAGGCAGAACGGTGTGGTCCACATAATCGGCGGTTGCGGCCTGCAGCGTCTTCTCCTTAGCGCTCATTTCATCTCCTGATTTCGGCTCGTCGCTTTCCGAGCAACCCGTCATGGCAATGACTGCCAATCCGAGCATCATTAGTTTTGTCAGTTTCATTTCGTCTATTTAGTTTTATTTTATTTTGATTTGAAAATTCTACTATTGCCTGGGGAGGGATATCTCACTTAAACCAGCCAACGTAGGCAATGCCTATGTTGATCGCCGGTTCGTTGTTATACTGCCGTTCCAGAATACCATAGCAATATTCCCCTTTCACAATTATCTGCGGGATAGGACACCAGTTGACTCCGGCTGAAATCTTATGGCGTCCGCACCATCCCAGAGGGGAGCCGCTTTCCATCTTTGCCATCGAGTCATAGAATTCATATCTGCCGAAAAGATAAAATTTCTGATTATCGGCCCTCATCCTGGGAATTGCGGAAAAAATGTTATATCCCGCCTCCACTCCGGCAGCTACGGCATCGGAGGCGATCTCCTGACGCTTTGAGGTTGAATTTTTCGACATTGCTATGTTAAACTTGCTGATATGCGCGGCGTCGGAGAGATGTCCCCAGTCAAAATAGCCGCGTGCCAGAATATTATGATCCTCATATTTGAAATCGGCGGAGGCGATGGAAACAGTGCCGCGGATGCCGTCGTTTTTCTGCGATGATGTGGGATACAACGTGTTTCTGAACGAATTGCCTACATAGCCGCTGACTCCGACCCGTAGCCCCTTCACCGAAAAATTATCCACTCTGGCTGCAAAGGCATAACTGTTGGCGATCTTAAACTCAAAAGGCGACGCTGAACCGTCGTGAATCCACGACTGGTTGCCAAACCGCTCGGAGTCAAGGCCCGGCAGAAACATTGCCATGTAAGACCATTTGCCGGCAGTGCCCGACAAGGAGAGGGAGATCTCATGCCATGTGCAGGGCATGATGGTGTTCTCCCCTTCCGGACGATAGACTCCGAAAAACTGATTGGGCTCATGGTGGGCGTTGGTGGCCCCGACCGGAACCACCTGCATGCCGGCACGCAGTTTGAGCTGTGGCATAAACTCCTTCTGAATATAGAATTTCTCAAGGGCGACTTCGCCGCCACGCTCAATCTCATTCTCATATTCTCCGGCCTCCTCGGTCTCTATTTCCGTAGCTGCCTCATGGCCGCCATGCTCAAACTCGATTTCCGACACAACCGACCAGCCTTTCCCGAAGTCATATCCGAGATAGATAGAGAAATGCGGGATGTCGAAACGTCCGTGGGATCCATTTCGATACTTATCCGGCTGCGTATAGCGGAGATAATTGTCGCTGTAGAAGTTGCGCGACATGGCCACCTCTCCATAACCGCCTACATGAAGGCGCGACCATGCCGACACCGTTTTTTCAAGCGACTTTATGGTTATGCTGTCGGGAACTGTGGCTGAGGCCATTCCACACGAAGCGATGCTCAATAAGATAGCTGTTAGCTTATTCAGACTCATGATAATCGGTTGGTTTAACTTTTTTCCGACTGCAAAATTATTGCTAATCCGAAGCGCCGGCAATACTCTAAATCGGGGTAATTTTTCACATCTGCACGCCTGAAATCCCCCTCATTTAAGGATATTCATGGCATTTTAATACATTTTGAGTATTGGGCGCGTGGATTATTATAGGTAATTTTGCCGCATGGAAACAACCGCAACGAAATATAATCCCTCCGACAAGGTCCGTGAGCTTATCCGCCACAATAATCTGCTGCTGATGGTGTTCAGCCGCTTCAATATCCCCTTTGGATTCGGCGACTCCACAGTGGCGCAGATGTGCCACAATAACAATGTCGACGTCAGCACCTTCCTCTCGGTGTGCAACCTGCTTAGTTTCGGGAATGCCACCCCCGACAAGGTGTCGCTCCAGCAGCTGATCGGCTATCTGAAGCGAGCCCACTCATCTTTTATTGATGTCATGCTTCCCCGGATTCGCCATCATCTGATTGAAGCTATCAACTATACCAAGTCAAACGATGTGTCGTTTCTTCTCCTGAAGTTTTTCGACGACTATGTAGTGGAGGTTGAACGACACATGAATCATGAAAACGATGTGGTTTTTTCCTACGTTGAAGGTCTTCTTAAAGGAAACCTCAGCGAAAACTTCAATATTGCCAGCTTCACGGCCAATCACGGACACATGGCCACCAAGCTCCAGGAACTGAAGGACATATTCATCTATCATTATAACCAGCGTGACAACGTGAGGCTCAGCGCCACTCTCTTCGACATAATAATGTGTGAGAAAGATCTTGTGGCACACTTCGACGTGGAAAATGCTCTCTTTATTCCTGCAGTCGAGATTCTTGAAAAGAAACTGAAAAAGGAGCAGGAGACCATTGCCATTGAGGCCGTTCAGCAGAATGATGACGATAGTTTGCCTACAAACGTGCTAAGCGACAGGGAGAAAGAAATTCTTTGTGAAATAGCCAAAGGGAAATCAAACAAGGAAATAGCCGATGATCTATGTCTCTCCGTTCATACCGTCTCGACCCATCGGCGCAACATTTGCAGCAAGCTTGACATTCATTCAGCCGCCGGCCTGACAATCTTCGCCATCATCCACAAGCTTGTCAATATCGAAGACATCTCCCAGGCCAAAGATTAAGCGCTCCAAATGACGGAGATCCTCCATGATTATATTCAAGGTAAAAACCTCTTTGTTTAAGATCCTTATATTTGTCAAGCTTAAACCTGAACATATATTTCAAGTCAATCTAATTACTTACATTTGGTTATGATGTTTACCTGATGCTGCCACGGTACGAGTCCCAGAATAAGAGGAAATTCAGAATCAATTTCTGCACCAAGTCGGTGCAGTTTTATATTCCTTTGATAATATGCTTGTTGTAAAACTTCACCAAGTTGGTGGAGTTTTTATGATGCCTCTTGTGAAGAAAAGAATAGATACCACTCGCCCACTCCGTGGACCGGTAGGCCATGAGCGTCTACCTAGTGTCTTTTGCGGGTGGGGAGTTGCGGGGAAGGGATTTTTTTCTTATATTTGTGCGGTGATATTTAGAGCCGGATGATATGGATGAATTGAAGAGCGTTTTTATAAATCCGCTGACCGATTTCGGGTTCAAACGGATTTTCGGGCAGGAAGAGGATAAGAAGTATCTTATCTCTTTCCTCAACGCGTTGCTGAAGGAAGACATCGTAGATGTTGTCTATGGCGACAAGGAGGGAGTGGCTGAAAATAAGGAGGGACGTGGTCTTATCTATGACATCTATTGCCGCACAGCTGATGGACGGCGTTTTATTGTAGAGATGCAGAATAAATATCAGGATTTCTTCGATGACCGGGCACTCTATTATGTGGCTTCCGAATTTACACGACAAGCACGTAAAGGAGGAGAATGGAGATATCAGTTCCTCCCCGTTGTCGGAGTATTCATGATGAATTTTGACTGGCACGACTATTTGGATAAGGGGCCGATGAGCGGGAAAAATGAACATCTCTGCGAGAGAATTATCCTCTGGAACGTCACCGCCGGAGAACAATTCTCCGACAAGATCAATATGTTTTTCATCAAACTTCCTCTGATGGAGAAGACTCCGGAAGAGTGTGAGAATGATTTTGATATCTGGATTTATTTACTTAAAAATTTAGAGAAAATGGACGCTATGCCTGCTGCTTTCAGAAGCAATAAGATATTCACGGATCTCGAGGAGCGCGCCAGAGTGGCGGCTCTTTCGACTGATGAACTTTCGGACTACGAGAAATCTCTGAAAGTTTATCGCGACAACTATGCCATCGCCCAGACCGAACGAAGACTCGGTAGAGAAGAAGGGATATTAGAAGTTGCTTTCAATTTGAAACAGCAGGGATTTCCTTTTTCTCTGATTTCAAGCGTCACAGGCATTTCAACCCAAGAATTTGAAAACCTATAGAATCAATAGATAATCATATAACGATATATGTCTCGAAGAGATCTACTCATTGGATTGATCGGCCTTTGCCTGCCGATTGGTTTTGGAATAAACGCGATCTTCGCATCATCGAATGATGCGGTCCCATCAACCGCAGAGGTGCAACAATCCGATCCGGTAGTGTTTGACCAATCCGGAGTCTATATGGTGCAGCCTGTGGGCGCGCCGGGAAAGGCAGTGAGCTCAAAAGATGCAGCGTTGGTCATTTCCAACCCTTCGGATCCCGCCAACCTCTGGGCGCTAAAAAAGCTTTCCGGATCCTGGCGGTTGATCAATCCGCAGAGCGACAAGGCGCTCCGGGTAGCCGGAGGTGGCCTTTCCACAGGAGAGAACAATGGCAGCGACGAGGCCCAGCTATTCACGATTGAAAAAGCCGGCAAAAATCCCGACTCCTATATGCTTATCCCCGCCAACAATCCTGAAAAAGCGGTGGCTGTCGAAGCGGGGAAACTGAAGCTGATCGACCGCTCCAGGGCTCTCAGCGAGAGACGGGCCTGGTTTGAGATCAATCCAGCCATGACCACCGGGAAATCCGCGCTTTCGGAAAATGAGGATACGCCTTCAAAGAGAAATCCGATTTGGGAAGATGAGACCGTGTTCGGAATCAATAAGCTTCCGGGAGTGGCCACCTACACCCCCTACGCCAGCGAGGCGGAAATGACTACCGACAAGGATTTCTGGACCACACCCTGGACGGAACCTGCAACCGCGCGACGCATAAACCTCAACGGCAACTGGAAATTCAATCTTGTCAGCCAGCCAAGCGAGCGTCCTCTCGATTTCATGAAAACTGATTTCGACGATTCAAACTGGGACACCCTCCCCGTGCCGAGCAACTGGGAAATGCACGGCTACGACACTCCGATCTATTGCAACGTGGAATATCCCCACAGCAACACCCCACCCTTCATCCAGGCGCGTCCCGGTTTCAACGACGGCGGGAAGAACTATGGAATCAACCCTGTCGGATCCTACCGCCGTTCGTTTGAGATTCCCGCCGACTGGAAGGGGCGCCGAACCCTGATACACTTCAGCGGAATCTATTCTGCCGCCAGCGTGTGGATAAATGGAGAATTCGCCGGATACACTCAGGGGGCCAACAACGTAGCAGAGTTCGACATCACCCCCTTTATCCATCCGGGCAAGAATCAGCTCGCTGTCCAGGTGATGCGCTGGAGCGACGGCAGCTATCTCGAATGTCAGGACATGTTCCGCATGAGCGGCATTTTCCGCGATGTCTGGCTGACCAGCGTGCCCATGACCGCCGTGCGCAACCACGTGATAACCGCCACATTCTCTCCCGACTATTCCCATGCCGATCTGAAAGTGTCGCTCTCAAGCATGGCCGACAGCCTGAGTTCAGAGAGAAAAGAGGTCACAGTGAAGCTTTTCAACCCGGAAGGGAAACTGATTGATGCGAAAGAATGTCAAATCTCCGGCAACGGCTCGGCCTCAGTGAGCTTCAGCATCTCCAATCCGGATCTCTGGAGCGCCGAAAAACCGGATCTCTACCGGATCACCGTCTCTCAGCGCGATGCATCCGGGAAGGAGGAGATGGCCTTCTCCACCCTCTATGGACTGCGCGACATCCAGATCAATGGATCAATGCTTTACGTTAACGGCAAGCGGGTGATTCTCAAAGGGGTGAATCGTCACGACACCTCCCCGGTCAACGGCCGCGCCGTCACCACCGACGAGATGCTGAAAGACGTGGTGATGATGAAACAGAACAACATCAACACCATCCGCACATCCCACTATCCCAACGACGCGAAGATGTATTCCATGTTTGACATCTACGGCCTATATTGCGTCGACGAAGCCGACCTTGAAGACCATGCCAACCAGTCGATCAGCGACATGCCTTCGTGGATCCCGGCCTTCAACGACCGCATCGAGCGCATGGTGACACGCGACATCAACCATCCGAGCGTGGTGATGTGGAGTCTTGGCAACGAGGCCGGCAACGGCGAAAACTTCGCATTCTGCTATGAAACGGCAAAGAATCTTGACCCCACGCGCCCGATCCACTACGAGGGCACCCGCATGAAACGACCCTTCGGAGGGGAACGTTTCTCCGATTTCTATAGTAAGATGTATCCCGGCCAGGCCTGGATGGCTCAATACACTTCCGACCTCGACAAGCCCATGTTTATCTGCGAATATGCCCACGCAATGGGCAACGCAATCGGGAATCTCCGGGAGTATTGGGAGGCCATTGAAAACAGCAATTCCACCATTGGCGGATGCATCTGGGACTGGGTTGACCAGGCTATATATGACCCCAAGGCTCTCAAGGAGGGCCGAGAGGTGATTACCACCGGTTATGACTATCCCGGACCTCACCAGGGAAATTTCTGCAGCAACGGCATCCTGCCCGCCACCCGCCGGGAGAGCGCGAAACTGGCCGAAGTGAAGGAGGCTCATGCCTTCGTGAAGATCGACAGCGTAGCCCCCGGGAAGGGAATGAAGGACGCAACCATCTACATCAGAAATGGTTTTGCCTTCACCAACCTTGACAAATATGATCTCTCGATCGAGGTGCTGGCCGATGGCCGACCGATCGGCTCCGAAACCAAGTCTCTCCCCGCCTTGAAACCCGGGGAGGCGACAGCAGTCGTTATCCGGCTCCCGAAAAAGACGGCCAAAGCCGTGAAAGAGGGGGAGGAAGTGCTCCTCACGGTCAAGGCTCTCGAAAGAGCAGCCACCCTCTATTCTGAAGCGGGGCATCCCGTGGCCACCCGCCAGTTCAGCATCACGCCTCCCCGTCCTCTGGATCCCCTCGCCTCCCCCAAGGGAAAGATTGAAATGTCGATCGGCTTCGACAAGCTTCTGGTGAGCGGCGATGGCATCAATGCCTCATTCAATTCAACAAGCGGCCGCCTGGAATCCCTCGTTCTTGATGGCCGGGAGATAATCGTTGACGGCCAGGGACCTGAATACTCCAACCACCGCTGGATCGAGAACGATCGTTTCACCGACACTTCGAATGGGCTTGAGGAGCAAGGAACTATCGAGACTCAGAGCAACGACGACGGCAGCCTCACCGTGGTCACCACCCGCGACGGCTCCCTTTGCGCCACCGTTCTCACCTACACCTTCCATCCCGGAGGCATCGTAGATCTTAATGCCGAATTCACTCCGAAAACCGATGCGCTGCGTCGTGCGGGACTCGTGATGGGGATTAATCCGGCTCTTTCAAAGGTTGACTACTATGCACAGGGACCATGGGAAAATAGCTCCGACCGCCGCGACGGAGTCACAGCAGCACGCTATTCTTCTGAAGTCGGTAAAATGGGTGAAGACTACGTCAAGCCCCAGACCACAGGAGAGCGTCAGGATCTCCGCGAGGTGACATTTACGGATCCCGCCACAGGCTTCGCCCTCACCATCCAGGCCGAAGGTCTCCCCACTTTCTCAGCTTCACGCAACACCGACGAAGACCTCATGAATGCAAAGCATCAATGGGAACTCCAGCCACGACCCTACACCGTTCTACATATCGATGCGGCCACACGCGGCATCGGCAATGCAAGCTGCGGCCATGATGTAGGGACAATGCCGAAATACTGCGTTCCCGACCATCCGCTCTCCTACAGACTCCGTCTCTCCACCAACCCCTAATCCCTCAATCGAATGGATCCTAACAAACATAACCTCATATTAGAAGCCTTAAGAGCAAAAGGTCTGGAAATTCTGCCTAAAGGCTCCCGACTCGTGCTATATGGGTCCCGTGCACGTGGAGATGCCCGTCATGATTCCGACTGGGATATCCACGTGTTGATCCCAGGAGAGGAAAAAATCATCTCATCCCTTGAGGATGAGATTTCCTGGGAATTTGATTCCGTGGGACTCTCTTTTGGAGAGATCATAAATTCCAGAGTTTATTCCTTTAAGGGATGGCTTAAGCGTAGTTTCCTTCCTTTCTACAAAAATGTTGAGACAGATAAAATAATCCTTCTTCAAAACTGAACGCCCATGACCTTAACTCACGATGATCGCCAAGAGATCATTAACTACCGAATTGAGAAAGCTTTTGAAACTTATAGGGAAGCGGAATTCGTTGTCTCCGGAGGCTTCTGGAATCTTGCGGCAAATCGCCTGTATTATTCCATTTATTATGCATGTATCGCACTCCTGATAAAAAACCAGATGACTGCGACCACTCATACAGGAGTATGTAGGATGATTAACCTTCATTTCGTATATCCCGGCATATTAACCCAGGATGACGGAAAGCTTTTGAAACGTCTTTTTAGAATGCGCCAGACAGGAGATTATGATGATCTTTATGACTGGAGTAAAGATGAAATCGAACCATATCTTTATCAAACGAAAATTCTTCTTGAAAAACTTTGTGGTTTAGCTCTGGCTCCACGATCGAATCAGCCAGAATCCAGCGGCGAAAACACTACCACATGAAGATATTGGGATATACCGTCTCAACCATATTGAAAACAAAACCCTTAATGTTTTGGATCGATGCCAATGATCCTGCAGTCGACGAGGGAGTTTTCGAAAAAGCTGACATTGATTTCGAAGCCTTTGTCTGAGGTTTATTTTTCGAATACCTTATTCCGAAAACCAAGCGTCGATTCGTAGCTGTGGCAACATCGCTATAAAGAACCGGATCACTCAAGATCCATTCCGCAACTGATTCCATCTGTTTCAGCATGTATGCCCTTTTCCCTGCCGGATACTTTGTAGATGAGCCCGGGTTCACATACTTTACTTCCGAACAGGTTATATCGCAGAATCCAACTTTTTTGGAGGCATATTCATCAGTTGCATCAATAAAAAAGTAATCACAGATCTTAAACCGCTCCAATTCCTTTGAAGGCAGAAGCTTCAGCCACTTATCAATCGGGAACACCGCAACAGGAGATGACGGATGCACTTTCAAGACTTCACGGTTACACCCATTTCCGGAAGAATCATTCTCCTTACAGTATGTGCACGCCATGGTGTCGCTCAACGAGAAATCCGTTTCATAAACATCCACAAGGGGCAAGGCAACATCCGCTTGATTAAAAATGTTTCCTATCCTTGTCAGAAGAAGTTTCCGAAATCTTTCCATCAGAATCATTCAAGATCAGTTTAACACCAGCCTGTTATATTCCATCAGGATTCTCTCCATAGGATCGGTCAGATCAATGGTATCGATCACAGTATTTCCAAACTCTGTCTTCGATTTCAGATCAATCAGATATCCATTGTGCAATGCATAAGCCGCCACCCTTTCCGGAGGAAGGGAGCCGTGGCCACCATTCCTGTTAACTATCAGATTCAACGCATTGACGATATATGGGCTATGAGTGGCCAACATTAGACTTACCGAATTTTCTGCATTGTTAAACGCTGTTGCCACAAGATAATCCACCATCTTGATCTGTGAATCCGGGTCAAGACTCAACTCCGGCTCCTCAACATGAATATTCACCACCGTAGGTACGCTGCTGAGCTCGGTCGAGGGATGAAACTCCGTTATTCTGTCTCCTTCATAAAGGAAACTCAGGATCGATCTTTTCTTTGCCTCTTTAAATGAGAAGTCATTGGCGAAATATTTTGTGAGCAATGCCAATGGAGCCACTGTCTGAATGCCCGACGAGGCATATCTCAACTCTATAGGTTCATGGACCCCCGGCATTGAAAACAGATATTGCGGCATCCCGTTTCCGTGTTCAATGTCCAGATGCCCGTTGATGAAATCTATATCCACCCCATGGATATGGCGGGTTGCCTCGTTGAAATCAGAGAGTGTTTCATGAAAATAGAATCCGAGCGAACCCTTGCTATTAGCCGGATTAGCAATCCATGAAGGAATCACATTGCGGGTTTCTGAAACCCATGATTCCTTTGAAAAATGAATATCGTTATCCGGAATGCTTATTGCAGTGACCAATTTCTGATTCCTGTATTCAATCCTATATTCATCCCCCCCGTCTGAAGTAAACGTATAAATTATTTCTGCTTCCGGATTTCCTGAAAGATATATTTTCAGATCGTCCTTCAAAAATTTATTAAAATTAATCTGAATTGGAGATTTGGAAATCCCGGAATTCTTCAGGTATGACCTAATGCATATCAATTTAAAGATATATCTCATCAGAATGACTATCTTCATAAGCATACTTTTCCCTGAACCGGATGGGCCGATAAACACCGTGAGAGAAGGAATATCGGTTATGATTATATTTTTTAATGGACCCGTATTGCGGATAATAATGGATTCTTTCATGAGCTTTAATCTTTTATCAGACAAAATTAACAAAAAAGTTTCTTTAATGCAAGATGATGAAATGATGGAAGAGGAGCCACGGCCAGCACCGTAGCTCCTCTTCCATCATTTTCTGTATTCAGATTATCACTGGGCGGTCAGCTCAACAACCCGCGACATCGTGTGGCCCCACGTGAAGACGTTGAGACCCACTTTCATCAGATAGTCGCCCGTGTAGACTTTTCCATTATGCGAAAGGCGTGATTTTGCCCCCGGCATGAGGTTGATCTCCTCAACAAGATATTTCCGGTCAGGATCCAGACCCCGGAGCTTCACCGGCGACAGCTTCTCCTGGAAACGGGGAGAGATGTCGTAGGCGAAAAGAACTGCCTTCTTCTTCGACTTGTCAACATACTCCACGGCCGCATGGTTTGTTTCGTAGGGCGACACAAGCCGATATTGATCGCCGTCCATCACGACAGGCTGCAGACGTTTCCAGTTTGCAACCGCCTGCTGGCAATAGGCCAGCTCGTCGGCACTGAGCTCCTGCAGGCCAATGTCGAAACCGAGCTTGCACATGGCCGCCACGTCAGTGCGGAACTTGATGTCAGTGTTCCGGTTCCAGCTCGTCACATGCGCGGCCATCGCTTTGGCCGGGAAGAACTGCGAGAAGCCCCACTGAATGAAGATCCTCTCGATCGGATCAGTATTGTCGGAACACCAGAACTCCGTGAAATATTTCAGCGCCTCATAGTCGCAGCGAGCTCCGCCTCCTGAGCATAGCATCATCGGCACGTCGGGATACTTCTCCTTGATGCGCTTGAGCACCTTATAGATCCCCCTGACATGATCAACATACAGTTTCCCCTGCTTATCCTTGGCGTATGGGGAATAGATATTGGTGATCGGGCTGTTGCAGTCCCATTTGAAATATGCCACTTCCGGATTCTCCTTCAGGATATTGTCAACAACCCCGAACACGTGGTCCTGCACCTTCGGATTGCTCATGTCGAGCACAAGCTGGTTGCGGTAGTAATACGTGTCGCGGTTCGGCTGCTCGATCACCCAGTCCGGATGCTTCTCATAGAGTTCGCTTTTCGGATTCACCATCTCCGGCTCGATCCAGATTCCGAACTTCACACCCGCCTCCTTGGCGGCATCCACCAGCGCGGGGATTCCACCGGGAAGCTTATCCTTGGTGGGCTCCCAGTCGCCGAGACCTGCATGGTCATCCTTGCGGGGATACTTGTTGCCAAACCAGCCGTCATCGAGCAGGAACATATCCACTCCGAGATGCTTTGCCTCCTTCATGAGGTCGGCAAGTATATCCTGATTGAAGTTGAAAGCGGTGTTTTCCCAGTTGTTGAGCAGAGTGAGGCGTTCTCCCTGGCCATCCTTGAGGCCATAGAGGCGTGCCCAGTCATGAAGATTGCGGCTCCCCTGCCCCGCTCCGTCATAACTGAGGGTGAAGATGAACTCCGGCGTCGTGAAAACCTCGCCCGCCGTCAGCTCGTAGGGGGAGGCGTAAGGGTTGATGCCGGGGATCACCCTCAGGTTGCCCACGTTGTCCACTTCAAAAGTGAAGCGGAAATTGCCGGTCCAGCCGATCGTGCCCATCAGCACCTCTCCGCTGTTCTCCTTCACGGGTCCGTTGAGGCCGATCTCGAAAAACGGCTGAGTCAGCATCGCCGCGCGGCTACCGAGTTTCGTGTCGATCACCTTCTTGCCAAACTGGAGCTGTTGCGAACTCATCTGCACCTCCTTCGCCCAGTCGCTGCTGAACTCAGTGAGCCAATATTCCGGCTCATTGAAATAGATCATTCCCGAGGCATACTGCCAGAGAGTGATCGGCTTCTTCTCCTGATGGGAGATTTCGCTCCAGGTCTTGATCACGTTCTCCTTCTCGTAGGCCACATAATTGAGGGTCACGCTGACGGGATACTTGTTGTCGGCCAGCCTCACTTTCGTGTGAGTTCCCCCGGCCACCTTCTCCTGGGTCGAATCCACATAATATAAATAGGTGGTCATGTTGCCGTCGGAATGTGTGACTCCGAGGGCAGGCTCGAAAAATTCCTCATTTCCGGAAGCGGAATAAGCCTCCCATCCCCGGCGTGACACTGAGCCGTCGGAACCGGAATGTTGGCTCCATGAGAAATTCTGAAGATCAGATTCGTGCTTAAGCTTTGGTCCAAGATACGTCTGATACAACCGATTGTTTGATCCGACCTCAAGCACGAGGTCAGTGTTGTCGGTGGCGATCCGGATGATTTTCCGTTCGCCAGTCTGGGCTGCCGCCGCGATGGAAGTGGCCAACGCAAGGGCAATCAGGCCTGTCGATTTCATGATAACGCTAAGGTTTTTTTAAAGAAACAATGATCTGCGGGCTGATATGGCATCGTTGCCTGATCGCCTCGCATGCCCTTTTAACGTTTTTTATCTCTTTTTATTATATCATTTCCCATTTCGTCCAGCTCCGGGATCACCCTCGGTCGAGGACCGTCACCCCCAACCTCCGAGCCGAGAGGGATCAAACGTTTGGATATTCGATTCAAAAAAATTATCTTTGCACGTCAGAAAAAAACATCATTATGCAGCAATTTCTTACAGATCATCATCTTGAAGGGCTGGCTATCGGCCTGGCCACATTTCTGATCATCGGGATCTTCCATCCTCTCGTGATCAAAGGGGAATACTATATGGGGCATAAATGCAATATCCTTTTCATCATTGCCGGAGTGGCTGCGGTGGTCTTATCCATCCTATCCGCCGGGGTTGTCTCCATCCTGCTCGGTGTCACGGCCTTCTCATGCTTCTGGTCGGTTCTGGAGGTCAGGGAGCAGCGCGAACGCGTCAGGAAAGGATGGTTTCCGGAAAACCCCGCCAGGAAAAAGCATAAATAAAGAGGGCGACTCACCAATGACAGGTCACCCTCAGTATAAGATTTTTTAAATGTTGAGTCTGCGGATCAGTAGTTCTCCGGGCGAAGCTCGAAGAAAGCCTGCGGATGGCTGCACACCGGACAAACGGCGGGAGCCGATTTCCCGACATGGATATGTCCGCATTCACGACACATCCACATCCTGTCGCCTTCGCGGGAGAACACCAGCCCCTCCTCAATATTCTTGAGGAGCGTGCGGTAGCGCTCCATGTGAGTGCGTTCGATCTCACCTACGCGCTCAAACTTGCGGGCGATGTCGTCGAAACCCTCCTCGCGTGCGATGGCAGCGAAGTCCTTATACATATCTTCATATTCATATTCCTCGCCGGCTGCAGCGTCTGTGAGATTCTCCGGGGTGCCCGGCACGTCGCCGCCGTGAAGGAGCTTGAACCAGAGTTTGGCATGGGTGTGCTCATTGTGGGCAGTCTCCTCGAAAATTGCCCCGATCTGCTCATAGCCATCCTTCTTTGCCTTCTTTGCATAGAAGGAATATTTCACACACGCTTGTGATTCACCGGCAAATGCCTTCAAGAGACATTCCTCGGTTTTAGTTCCCTTTAGTTCTTTCATAATGATTTTCCGGTTTAAAAGTAGAATCGTTTTTCTCTTTAACAATAGCTTTTCGCGGAAAGTTCACAATCCTTCACAAAAAAACCGCAAAACCTATTTTAAGAAATTTTAACATTATAATCCTCTCCCCCTAATTTTTTTTAATTAATTTTGCGCCGTGGCAATCTGATTGCCAAAAAAACTTATCACCTTATAAATCTAACAAAACCATCCAAACGTAACAAATATCAATCTTCAACACCTAAAACACCTAAAACATGCGTATGGCCCAGGCCATCTACGCCCACAACATGCGAGCAACTATACTCTAATATTAACCTAAATCATCTAAAATGTTTAAAGCCTTAAATGTTAAGACATGTGCAGTCCTACTGCTGGCGGGTCTCCTCTCCACAGGAACCGCTTATGCCGAGACATCGGCAGCCGAACCAGCGGCTGCTGCTCAGGCACAGCAGGCTACCGGAACTTGCACCGGCACAGTAGTTGACTCCGAGGGAGAACCCCTCATTGGAGCATCTGTGCGAGTGGAAGGAACCTCAATCGGTACCTCCGCCGACATCGACGGTAACTTTACGATCTCCGACGTTAAACGCGGCGCAAAGATCGTTGTGAGCTACGTCGGCTACAAGCCCCAGACGGTTGTCTGGAACGGCCAGCCCCTCAACATCGTCCTCTCGGAAGATTCCGACGTCCTCGACGAGGTTGTAGTCATGGGTTACGGTATCACACAGAAACGATCAAAAGTAACCAACTCAATTGCCAAGGTGAGCAACGAAACCCTCACCGTCGGCGTCAACGCTAACCCGGCACAGGCCCTCGCAGGTGCTGTTTCCGGTGTGAAGGTCAACGTAACTTCCGGTGATCCTTCCGCCACTCCTTCAATCACAATCCGTGGTGGTACGAACTGGTCAGGAACCAGCAATCCTCTTGTGGTTGTCGATGGTCAGATCCGCGAAAACCTTGCTGACATCAACCCCAACGATATCGAGTCAATGGAGATCCTCAAGGATGCAGGTGCTACCGCTCTTTATGGTGCCCGCGCTGCCAACGGCGTTATCCTTATCACATCCAAGACCGGTAAAGAGGGCAATGGTAAAGTGACACTCAGCGCGAAATATGGTATCACCAACTACTCCTCAGGCTACAAATATGCCGATGCAGCCACCTACATCAAATATTTCCGCCGCGCTCTTTACGACATGTCGAATCCGAATCCCGAGATTGCAGGAACAACATGGCTCCACAACTTCTTCGGAATGCTCGATGCCGGATCTCAGGGCTTCTCTACTGGTAACACTACTCTCAACCCCAACATGAACTACAACATTCTCACTATGACGGATGAGAACAAGTATCTTCTCGGCATGGGTTGGCAGCAGATGGAGGATCCTCTGAACGGCCTTCTTGGTACAACAAATCGCACAATCCTCTTCCGCGACACTGACATCCTTAAGGAGAACATGAACACAAGCACCGCTACTCAGGACTACAACGTAACCTTCTCCGGCGGTAACGACAGGGGCAACTACTATGCATCTCTCGGTTATTATAACGCTGACGGTGCTCTCCCGACAACCTACTACAAGCGCTATAATTTCGCTTTCACCGGCGGCTATAAGATTGCCAAATGGCTTGATGCCAAATCAATCTTCAGCTTCACACGCGCAGACTGGAACGATAGCTCAAAAGGCGTGAACAACAACTACGTGTTCTCACGTTATGCTTCCGCGCCTCCGACATCCCGTATCACCGATGAAGAGGGCAACCCGATTTATGGTTATGCTGGATTCAACCTCAACTTCCAGAAAGACGCTTGGAAGAACGATCGTCAGAAAGATAAATTCCAGATGACCCAGAACCTCACCGCTACCCTTATCGATGGTCTTACTCTTACCGGAACCATGAGCTGGTACTACACAGACGAGACCCGTAGCACTTTCGAGGCTGATCACTGGAAGAACACCAGCGGAACTTTATATCAGGATCGTGCTACTTCAAAAAGTGCCGCCCGCACTTTCGAGCAGAACTATAAACTTCTCGCTAACTTCAACCGCACATTTAAGGACGTTCACACCGTTAACGCCATGTTGGGTATGGAGCTCTACAAGCGTGAATATAAGACTCTCGCAGCATCCGGAAGCAAAGCTCCCACCGATGATTTTGACAACCTTCAGTATGCTTTCACCGGAACACAGAATCCTTACGTAGCATCATCGCTTGCCGCAAGCAACTACATTTATAAGGATGCGGTTATGTCATATATGGGTCGTGTAGAATATGACTACATGGACAAGTATCTTATCTCCGCTACCTTCCGTGAGGATGGTTACTCACGTCTCCAGGACAACCGTTGGGGCTTCTTCCCCGGTGTTGCCGGTGGTTGGGTATTCTCTCAGGAAGATTTCTGGTCGAAGAATGAGAAGCTCTCCTTCATCAACTATGCTAAGATCCGCGCTTCATACGGTCTTAACGGTATCGTTAACCAGGATGTGATCGGTTACTACACCCTTCTCGGTTCTTATTCAGGTTATCAGTATGGTGGCCAGACAGGTTTCCGCATCAGCGGACTCCCCAACTTAGGTCTCCGCTGGGAGCGTACGAGCACATTCGATATCGGTCTTACCCTCGGCTTCCTCCAGAACCGCTTCAATCTTGACCTTGCATACTACAACCGCCTCACCATGGATAAGTATGCCGACAAGACCCTTCCTCCGACAACAGGTTTCTCTTCTGTGAAGAACAACAACGGTAAGTTCCGCAACCAGGGTGTTGAGATCGACATCAACGGAACCCTTATCCGCACGAAAGACTTCCAGTGGACCCTCGGAGCCAACCTCACCTACAACAAGAACGTAGTAGTTGAACTTCCCAACAACGGCCAGCCCGGAAACCTCCAGACCAATCCCTCAGGTCTTCCTGTTGCTGTTCAGGTCTACACTGGCAAAGGAAATGAAATGGAATGGATCGGTGGTCTGCAGGAAGGCAAGGAGCCTATGCATTTCTACGGATTCAAGAAGAGCCATATTCTCCGCTCTTGGGCCGACGTAGAGGCTATGGGTGACTACATCGACATCTCCCGCACATCTCCTTCTTCCGTTAACATCTATGCTAATGAATCCGGTCTTGCTCGTCTTAAGGCATTGGGCCTTGACAAAGGTGCTGTCCGTCTGAGCCCCGGAGACATGGTTTGGAAAGACCGCAACGGCGATAATATGATTGAATCATACGACCGTTTTGATCTCGGAAACATGGTTCCCCATTGGACCGGCGGTTTCAATACCCGTTTCACATGGAAGGGCCTCTCCCTCTATGCTCGTTTCGACATGGGCTTCGACTTCACTGTATATGACGCAGCTTACGCATGGGCAATGGGTGGCGGTCAGGGTGCCTTCAACTTCACAACCGATATCAAGGACACCTGGACTCCGGAAAAACCCAATGCTAAACTCCCTCGTTTCGTAGACGCATCAAACATGGGTACCGACTCCTGGATCCGTGCATCTGACCTTATTGCAACAAGCGGTGCTTACCTTGCATGCCGCGAGCTCTCGCTGAGCTATGATCTCCCCAAGAACATCTGCAGCAAATTCCGCAGCCAGGGTCTCTCTCTCAGCATCACAGGCCAGAACCTCGGATATCTTAAGAAGTGCACCAACCCGCTTCCCGACTACAAATCAGGATACTATAACGGTGCTGCAGCAGGCTACGGTGGTACCTACAACCTCCCGCTCAACGTGATTTTCGGAGTTAACGTTTCATTCTAATCACTCTCTATTCAGATTACATCAATGAAATCAAAGTATCTATCAATAATCGCCGGGATGGCAAGCGTCGGGCTGCTTGCGGGGCTCTCCTCCTGCTCTGACGACCTCAATCTCTCAAATGAGAATGGTTATGATGCAAGCAACTTCTGGCAGACGGAAGCCAACTTCACCGGCAACCTCACGGCAATAATGAACCAGTGGCGCGGCACCCTTGACCAGTTCGTTCTCTTCCAAGCTGGAGAATTGAGAACAGACTACTATTGGGCTAATGGTGGTCTCGACGGTTCAGGTCTCAACGGCATCGCCGTTGTTCAAAATAACATTGACGAACAGCATGCGCAGTTCGAGAAATATGCCAACATCTACGGCATCATCTCTAACTGCAACACGTTCCTCTACTATGACGGACTGCGTGGAGAAACCATTCTTACCCCGGCATGCCGCAACTATCTTCTCGGCATGATCTATGGTATGCGTGCATACTGCAACTTCCAGATCCACAAAGTATGGGGCACAGGTCCTATCCGTGATGACGCAGAAGTTATCCAGGGCAACTACGATGACGTGTCGCTTCGTAAACCTCAGGCTACACCCGAGGAATTCCTCGAAAACATCAAGAAGGATATCGAGCTTTCTCTCAAGCATTTCGAGGCCGGAGCATCCTACAACAACACGAATTTCAAAGCTGACGGAGGTCAGACCTATTGGAGCAAGGCTACCACTGAGATGCTCGCAGGAGAGGTTTATCTCTGGAGTGGCAAGGTTTCGACAGGCGATCACAAGGCCAACCCGGCTGACGTAACCACCGCCAAGACTTATTTCCAGAATGTGGAAAACAACTATGGATATAAGCTCATGCCCACTTATCTGGAGTCTGTAAACGAGAACGGTGCCAAGAATACCGAACGTATCTTTGGAACCTACTATAGTTTGACAGAGGCTACGACCAACTGGTTCAACTACATCATGTATGACCCCACAGTCGGCGGCTCTATCGGTAACTACTGGCAGTGTGTTGAAGCAGATGGTATCACTCCTTCTGTAACCGCCTCACGTCTCACATACGCATATCTCGCAGGAGAAGAGAACATCTCTACTTTCGGACAGCGCAACACGTATTATATGCAGCGCATGAGCGGCCAGAACCGCTACCAGTCGCGCAACGCATATTATTATCAGCTTGATGATAAGGATTCGCGCAAGAGCATCTTCATGCCTATCTATATCCCGACTGATGAGGAGCGTGCCAACAACATCCGTAATATAGCTGTGTTTGATTATGACACCCACCACCTCGCAGGATGCTACATCGCGAAATATCGCGGTCAGCTCAACACGGGTACAAACCAGATGGTAGGATCTAACTACATGACCTACTATCGTCTGGCTCATGTATATATGTATCTCGCAGAGATCGCCAACTATGAAGGCAACAACTCTGACGTTGAGAAATATATCAACAAGATCCGTGAACGTGCATACGGTGAGAATTGGGATGAGACAGTCTATGGCTACAAGGCTGGCTCCTTCTCCGACAATGAGATCGCTATCCTTCAGGAGAAGACCAAAGAGTTCTTCCAGGAGGGTCAGCGTTGGTGGGACCTTCGTCGTCTGACTATGGTCAAGAACGGCGAGGATAAAGATCACCTCATCTTCCGTCCCGAGGGTTGCATCGGCTATGGTCTTGACCTCGAAGCAAACCCCGACTGGTATGAGATCCGCACAATCGGTCTTGACAAAGAGAATTGGCCGGCTATCGAAACCAACACCCCGCTTCTTGATTATGAGAAACAGGGATATATGGTTCTTTGGCCTATCAATGAGAACTTCCTTAATGATGACCCGGATCTTAAGCAGACTCCTGGTTATGAAACAAAGACCACTAACGGAAACCTTAAATGGTAATCCACCGGTTTCATAACTGAAAACCCTAAATTAAATGCGCTCCGCATCTGCGGAGCGCATTTTGTTTAGTTTATAGGAGTAAACAACCATCGCTAAGTGCCACCCCTCCAGGGTGGTAGAGTGTTAGATTGCGGGCACCCCGGGTTTCACCCGGGGTTAATGCTCTTATCCCCCTTCCAGGGGGAAGCCTCCTCGACCTAACCACATGACTATGAACGCATAGATAGCCCCGGAGGGGCCGGAAGAACATTATCCCCCTTCCACGGGGAAGCGTCCACAACCTAACCACATGACTATGAGCGGATAGACAGCCCTGGAGGGGCATGGAGAACATTATCCCCGGGTGAAACCCGGGGTTTGAAACCTCACTCCTTCCACGATCCCGGAGGGATCGGACACCTCACACGCAATGTGCCACCCCTCCAGGGTGGTAGGGTGTGAGATGCCGGGTACCCCGGGTTTCACCCGGGGTTAATGCTCTTATCCCCCTTCCAGGGGGAGGTACCCGCGACCTAACCCCATGAATATTAGCGCATAGATAGCCCCGGAGGGGCATGGAGAACATTATCCCCCTTCCAGGGGGAAGCACCCGCGACCTAACCACATGACCATGAGCGCATAAAAAGCCCCGGAGGGGCATCGAGAACATTAACCCCGGGTGAAACCCGGGGCCCGGGGGCCGGGGCAGACCCCAACACCCTCCACGATCCCGGAGGGATCGAACATTTGGTTATTCGATTCAAAAAAAGTACCTTTGTATTCAGAAATATATCATCTATGAGTAAGACCGCCCTCTTCATACATGTAGTTTTCGCCACAAAAAGGCGTGAACGTACCATTCGCTCAGAAAATAAAGAACGCCTCTACTCTTATATATCCGGATTGTTACGTAACAAGAACTGTTTCGTATATGCCATCAATGGTGTCGAGGATCATCTTCATTTACTTTTTGACTTACATCCGACTGTAGCATTATCTTCTCTAATAAAAGAGTTGAAAATCTCTACGAATCAGTGGGTAAAAGACACGTGGATTTTTCCCGATTTTTGTGGATGGTGTAATGGATATTATGCCGGTAGCATTAGTCCCTCACATAAAAAAGATTGTATTGCATACATACAGGGTCAGGAGGCCCATCATCTGAATTCCTCATTCATAGGAGAAATGCAGAATATGGCGAAGAAGTATGGCATGACCTTTCACGATGACGATTGGGAGTAAAACAACGAATCGGACGTACCTCGCTAAGTGCCACCCCTCCAGGGTGGTAAGGTATTAGATGCCGGGTACCCCGGGTTTCACCCGGGGTTAATGCTCTCATCCCCCTTCCAGGGGAAGCACACACGATCTAACCACATGACTATGAGCGGATAAAAAGCCCCGGAGGGGCATGGAGAACATTATCCCCCTTCCAGGGGGAGGTACCCGCGACCTAACCACATGACTATGAGCGCATAGATAGCCCCGAAGGGGCATAGAGAATATTATCCCCGGGTTTCACCCGGGGGCCGGGGCCCGGGGCCCGGGGCCCGGGGCCCGGGGGCCGGGGGGAGCCCCCACACCCTCCACGATCCCGGAGGGATCGGACATTTGGAGATGGTTCATCTGATGGCCGGCAAAGGGCCGGAGGCCCACTCTTCGGAATCCTACAGATTGATAAAGATGCTCTGCCTTTTGGTTGTCGATGTCGCAGAGAAGGCCAAGCGGTTTACCGGACTTCCGAGCTTTCATGGCGGCGTCGGCTATCAGTGCCTTACCTATGCCGTGTCCCCGAAATTCCGGAAGAGTCATCAAAGTGTCAAGATAGAACTCATCCGGTTCCGTTTCTCCTGGAAGGTTTTCCACCTCCTCATCCGTCATTCCCCACTTCAGGATACTGTTGGCCTCCTCGAAAAAGGGACGTCTGAGACGTTTCAGTTCCGCGCCGTCATAACTGATACATACACCCATCGGATTGCCGAGCGAATCGCGTGCAATACGTGTGTTGCGGAATGAATATTGAGTGTCCTGTCGCGCCGCAAGACGGCTGAAGATCCCATGAACATCTTGAATTGTATTATTTTCTCCAGCGAGTCCGGCAGTTATTTCCTCGCCTACGGCGGCGAGGATCGCATCGGCGATCAGCGGCGCATCCTCAGGCTTCGCGTCGGATATGTAAAATTCAGATTTATCCATCTTTATTATGGGAATAGTAAGCTTTAACCCCCGGGATTATTCAGGAAGGGTGTATTCCAGCTGATTATCCCTGACTGTAAGATTGGTTATATTATCACACTCCATGAGGTCGTCGAGAGTAAGTTTTGAATCTCTCGGCAGCTCAAATATATTCCGTTCAATCCGGATGTTGTCGGCACCGCGCATGCTGAAAGCCTGACGACTCCTCATTATGAACCGATTGTTTTCGATCGTGATGTTTTGATGCACGGGTTTGTCATATCGGGCAATCTCCGGCCAAATGGCAATCACGGGAGTGCCACATTCAATAAATGTGTTGCGGCGGATGGTGAGGTCGCGCACGGGCCCGGATTCATACCAGCTTCTGGCATCGTCAGAGAGCAATATCGCCGGCATCGGCATCCTGAAGAAGATATTGTCTTCAATCACACACTTTCCTCTTGTGGTCAGCAGAATGCCTCGTGTCGGTATTCTTGCGAAATAATTGTTTCTTATCTCCACATCGGGCGTCCAGGTTACGTTTTCCACTGCGATATCCTCAATAGAATAGCCCTCCGGAAGCGAGGGCAGATTACGGTCAAGCAGCAGTTCAAAATTGTAATCATCCAACTGGCGAACCTCTTTTACTATTGCCGGAGCGAGACAGCAAAGTGTGTTGCGATCCACTATCTCAATCTTATCACCTTTAAAGAAAGGTTGGAAACCATAGCTCTGTCCATGCATGAAGCGAACGGTCAGACGGTCGGGAGCCTCAGACGCCACGGCTTTCAGATGTGTGCCATGGATATTTATAGGGTCATCATGAGCACCCTCAAAGTAGGAGTTTAAGATTTTTACCTTTCCGCGGCATCCCGACATCTGCACGAAATCGGCAAAGCCGGCATCAGTGCGCCCCGAGCCGAGCTGCGGACGGCAACGGATATTGTTATAGGTGAGATTTTCGGAATACTGGCCCACCAGTCCGAAATTACCCATGAAGTTGAACTCGATGTTTTCCAATGATATATTCTTGCTGTTGCAAAAGAATCCACATACCTCATTGCGGATGCCGTGGCGAATCTGATATATCTCACCGACATGGACAGCCGGAGCTTTTTCATACGTCATCCTGACTGTATGGTCGTCGAGCCTGCGGGCCGATGTGTATCTCTTTAACGGAGAGTCTACACGATAGGTCACATTGCGGTCGGGATAGAAAACCTGCGCATATTCAGGGAGCGACGTGAGGCGACCGCCATCGGCAAAGATCCACCCTTCCCCCTTGAAATTGAAATGGCCATCCTCTATATCAAATTGAGACGGCTGGGTAACCTCAAAAGTGATGCTTTTGTCGGTTGCTGCAAGAATCTTTATTTCCGGAACAGAGGGATCGGCCGAGGTGAGGGTGAAATTCTTTAAGGTGATGTTGTCGCAGTTGTCAACCACAAATGAAGTCATCTCGCCGTGGGTGACGAGCCAGGCTCCATCTCCATCAAAAGTGACGTTCTTAAGATTCCTAAACCAGAGACCTATATGCTTGGTCTGGTCAGGATTTTCGTCAGCAGATGCTGTATTGGATATGTGATAAAGATGTTGCGACGAACATTTACGGCTAATATCGTAATTACCGGGTGAAAGCTTGATTGTAACCGGCTTCCCATTCCGCCGGGAGGCCTCGGAAATCGCCTGTTGAATGGAAGCGGTGGCATCGCCCTCAACATGATTCACCACAATCACGTCGGAAGAGGGCGCCACCGATGCCATTGCCAGGGCCACCCCTTTTGCCCCTACAGAGGGAACACAATTGAATGCTAACGTTAATGCTATAAGTGCAGATGTGAAAGTCTTCATGATAGGAACATAATTTCTCACTGCAAAGTTAGCAATTTGGCATGACAAGAATGAAAAACCTCCTGAAGAATGTAATAAAAAAAATAAGAATAAGCCGATATTTGTCAATTACCGCCTGCGTTATTCTTCCATCAGGAGTATAGTCGCAAAAAGATAGAATGAGGGAAAGGGCAATATATGGCCTCCGGAAACATATTCCTGATATAATTTGTTCAATTTTTGAAACGATGGAGAATTAACCGTTAAAAAAAAGTGATTATGAAACAAATGAGAAGGTTTAAACATCAGAGGGATGCTCAATGGGCATTAGACGTGTTTGATAAAGCGCCGTTTATTACAATGAGCATGACGCGCCCGGATGGCACTCCTTACGCAGTTCCGCTGAACATGGCTCGTAAAGATGATGAAACATTCTATTTTCATTGTGCCTTCGAAGGCGAGAAGATAGAATGTCTGAAACATAATGCCATTGTCAGCCTCTCGGCTGTGAGCCGATGCACCCCAAAATATGAGGAGGAGAAAAACAACTTTACCGAACATTTCAATTCAGCCATTGCTCTTGGCAAAGCTGAGGAGGTGGAGGATGTTTCGGAAAAGATAGAAGCCCTGCGCCTCATCTGCGAGAGGTTTCTTCCTAAATACATGGAGTTTTTTGACCAGGCGATTGCCCGAAGCCTCGACAAGACCAACGTGATCAGAATCACTCTCACCGAGCCCCCTGTAGGGAAAAGCAAGCCCTAAGCTCCTCCGATTACATCACGACTTGATCCACCAACGGTATATATCGCGGTATCCCTGAATTTCATTACTTAAAGATATTGCCACAGATGATGGGATGAACAAATATGAGACCCCGTGGGTTATAAAACTATAAACTATAAAAAAACTTAAAGCTCTGTTTAAATCAACAATGATCGCCGGTGCCGGCGGCTTCTTAGGCACTTGTCTTCGTTTCCTTTCGGATAAGTTGGGAGCTGCCATCTGTCACCTTTCGTTCCCTTTAGGAACGTTCATGGCCAACATGGTTGGCTGTATAATTATCGGTATGCTTTACGGCTATCTTAACAAGACAGGACGCTTGAGCAAGACAGCCAACCTGCTTTGGATCACTGGATTCTGCGGTGGTTTGACCACCTTCTCATCCTTCTCTGACGATATGATCTCGCTTCTTGAGAAAGGAGACGGCGGAATGTTTGTGTTCTACATGGTCACAAGCCTTGTTTTCGGAATCGCAATGGTGGCCTTAGGAGCTGCATGCATCCGCAAACCTGTTGCAAAAACTCAAAATGCTTAACCCTATAAACTATTAAAATCATGATTATCGAATATATGCTTATCGCAGGGTTAGGCGGGTTTGCCGGCACCTGCGGACGTTACCTCACCGGCGTTGCCGGAAAGAAACTTTTCGGCGACAAATATCCCGCCGGCACATTTGCTGTCAATGTCATCGGCTGCTTTATTATCGGTATTTTTGTCGGTCTCTGGACCCGCCATGATATGAGCCCGCTGGTCAACGCACTCCTTATCTCCGGTTTCTGCGGTGGCTTCACGACTTTCTCATCTTTCAGTCATGACAGTTTCGCCATGATCCAGAAAGGAGAATGGTGGAAATTCATCTGCTATATTGTTCCTTCGGTAGCTCTCGGACTTCTGATGGTATGGCTTGGCATCAAATGCGTTGCCTGATATATCCCTGACACCAGAGTCATCTTGACACATCCACCCGTCCCAGTTCATTTCTCATGAACAGGAACGGGTGGAATTAGTTTGCCTCTTTTTTATCTTGCGTTATTTCTTTAGATAACACCTCTCCCGGCTCTTCAACAGTTTTATCAGACAATATCTTGATAAGCGAATACTTTATTCACAATCCTGCAAAAGATTTACTCCGCCAAGAATTGCATACGCAGCAGAGTGCAGAGCGACCCGCCTCTTTCAGTATTGAAGACAAGATATAGCGGATGCTTCCCCGAGAGCTTGCTAACACCGCTGACGTCTGCTTTCATCTTCATGGGTTTGATCGGATCGGTAGATTTGATTTCCAATATGCCTACAGGCGAGGGATTTCCTTTCCAGGGAGCTTCAGTGAAGACCGAGATGGTGCCGTCGACTCCGGAGGGTATCAGGTCGAGCGCAAGCTCAACCCTCTGTGCCCCGTTAAGGTTATCGAAGTTGAAGTATTTATAACCCACGATGCTTCCATCTGTATTGTTTATAACCGGATTAACATTAAGGTCAGGATGATAGGGTTCTTTTAGATTATAGTCGTCGTAATATATGGGGAGGAAATGCGAACCGCTATAATGCAAATTGGGATATGATTGATATGCGCCGTCCTTACCGGTGAAATGTGATGCAATGGCCGCAGGATACAGTTTCAAGGGGTCGAGGCCAGCCTTCTCAAACCCTTCCGAGGTGTATTCGGCCTCATTGATTTTCACTTTGCCACCTCTCCCCTTCTCCACATACACTTCTATCGGAGCCACCATGGCCTGACGTGAGAACTCGTCGGTGCCCGTCTGCCGATGATAGAACAGCCACCATTGATCTCCTATTTTTAGGATTGAACCGTGGGTATTGCCATTGGGAGTGGCGGTGTATATTGTCTTGCCATCCGCATCCGTGTCACGTCCTCTACCGTCAATGAGCGTGCCACCAAAAGTCCATGGGCCGAGAGGATTATCACTGTAGGCATAAGCGAGGGTGAAATTTGACTGAGGGAGTCCCCATTCTCCGGGTCTGGTCATGCGGGAATAGATGAGAACATATTTGTCGTCGATCTTGCGAATGGAAGAAGCCTCGAAGAAACGGAAATCATTGTCATCCCCATCCTCAAATCCACCTATCATCCTATCTATCACCTTGGAGCCGGGCTTCACTGTAGCCATTGTCGTAGGGTCGAGTTCCGCTCCATGACTTGTGCCGAAACCCCAGTAGCCATACACCCTTCCATCGTCATCCACGAATACCGCCGGATCAAATCCCAACACACCGTCGCAAATGTCGGGATTCTTCTTGTCCCAGTTGATGACCTCGAAAGGTCCGTCGGGACGTCGGGACTTTGCAACCTGGCCATTTCTTCCTCCTCTTTGGTTGTTGGGATAAAGATAATATTCTTTAGTTCCATCTGGCAGAGTCTTCACAGCTATGTCGGGGGCGTATAGCACATCCGCCGGCTGGGTATTGCCGTTGCCGTCTTTGTCGCTCTTGAAGATCACACCGTCATAGCGCCATACGTCAAGAGAATCCGGATCCGTCGACCATACCACAAGATCTGTACCGCAATACATGTTGCGCAGCATGTCGTGACTGCCATATATATACACCCTCTTCTTCCCGGGATGATCGGGGTCGTCAAACAAATATGGTTCACCGTCAGGAATATGTTCCCACAGCGGTAAATATGGATTCATCGCCATAACTCCGGCCGCAACCAACACCATCAACCCCAGAAATATTTTTCTCATACCTCGCAAAAATTCGTAAAACACACTGCATAATCTTTTTTCTTATGCATTTGCAAAGGTAGTAAAAATCTTGGAACTCTTACGTCTGCAGGAGTGAGTGACTTACTTATAAAAATGCTACTTTCGAGCCTCGTTGTCGCAATAACTGGCACATTCATCGAGCCACAAAGGGCGGTGGACAGATGCTGATAGGCGTTGGCGGACGCGGATGGTATCAGGAAGAAGGGAAACCAGCGGTTGAAATACTCCCCGGTACAGTGATTCATATTCCTGCCAATGTCAAGCATTGGCACGGAGCGTCTGCCGACAGCTGGTTCTCACATCTCGCATTTGAAGTTGAGGGCGAAAACACATCAACAGAATGGCTCGAACCAGTCACTGATGAAGAATATGATATTCTCAAATAGATAAGAAATAATATAGTACAATCTATTTCAAGCACAGTACGTTTACTTTCAAAACTTTGAAGA
>CAYROR010000023.1:0-43558 GCA_964425935.1 uncultured Sangeribacter sp. | reverse complement strand
CCTTCATCGCCCCACTGGGAGCCGATGACTACTAATCTTTCCGACATTATTCTTCTAATTTATTGCGTTTGTAAATGTGGTCTATATTCTTGAAATAATAGTCGAGAGTGAAGCATGCGTCGAGTTCCTCCTCCGTGAGGGCCCCCATCACTGTGGGGTCTTCCTTGAGAAGATCCTGATATGACGCTCCGAGGCTCATTGCTTTCATGGCGATAGGCTGCACGGTGTCGTAGGCTTTCTCTCTGACGAAACCTTTGTCGATAAGGGCGTTCATCACTCGCTGTGCGAAGATCACTCCGTTTGTGCGATAGATGTTGGCGCGCATCTGGTCTTCAAAGACCACGATGTTCTCAAGAATCCCCTTCATGCGGTTGAGCATGTAGTCGAGAAGAATGGTTGCGTCGGGCATGATGATGCGCTCGGTGGCTGAATGGGAAATGTCGCGTTCGTGCCAGAGGGCAACGTTTTCGTAGGCCGTGGCCATATAGCCGCGGAGAACACGCGCGCAGCCACATATATTCTCGCTGCTCACCGGATTGCGCTTGTGGGGCATCGCTGATGACCCCTTCTGGCCTTTCCCGAATGCCTCCTCCACCTCGTGGACTTCGGTGCGCTGGAGATTGCGCACTTCAAGAGCCATCTGCTCGAGGCTGGCGCCAATGAGTGCGATGGTCGCCATGTAGTAGGCATGACGGTCTCGCTGAATAACCTGGGTGCTGATGTCGGAGCTGGCGATCCCGAGTTTTTCGCAAACATAGTCCTGGACGAAGGGAGGAATATTGGCGAAGTTGCCCACCGCGCCACTTATCTTTCCGACCTCCACACCCTTGGCGGCAGCTTTGAAACGCTCGAGATTGCGCTTCATCTCCGCCATCCAGAGCACCCATTTGAGGCCGAACGAGGTGATGTCGGCGTGAATTCCGTGGGTGCGCCCGATACACGGGAGTTTCTTGAAGCGGAGAGCCTGACGCCCGAGCATGTCGATGAATTCCTCGAGATCTTTGAGAATGATCTCATCCGCCTGCTTGAAGAGATAGCCGTTGGCGGTGTCGACCACGTCGGTGGAGGTGAGGCCGTAGTGAACCCATTTGCGCTCCTCTCCGAGCGATTCGCTGACCGTGCGGGTGAAGGCCACGATGTCGTGGCGCGTCTGAAGCTCGATCTCCTTGATCCTGTCGATGTTGAAGGTGGCGTTTTTCCAGAGTTTCTCCACATCCTCTGCAGGCACGACTCCCAGCTCTCTCCATGCTTCGGCTGCAAGGAGCTCCACTTTGAGATATGCCTGGAATTTATTCTCTTCGGTCCAGACCTGACGCATCACGTCTCTTCCGTATCTTTCAATCATGATATTGCTGTTTTTAATTGATTTTCATTTCGGGGATTGGTTGGAGTCATTTCTCCATCTTGCGGAGGAAACACTCGAGGGTGTTTTCCATCAGGCATGCTCTGGTCATCGGTCCCACTCCTCCGGGAACGGGCGTGATCACCGAGGCTTTTTCCGACACTTTGTCGAAATCAACGTCGCCACAGAGTTTCCCGGTCTCAGGATCGCGGTTCACTCCGACATCGATCACTGCCGCTCCTTCACCAACCATGTCGGCAGTCACGAAACGCGGGCGTCCGATGGCCACAACGAGGATATCTGCTCCGGAAGTCACTTCGGCGAGATTCTTCGTGCGGCTGTGAGCGATGGTGACGGTGGCGTTACGGTCAAGAAGAAGCTTGGAAACAGGAAGACCCACTATGTTGCTGCGTCCGATCACCACTGCTTTCTTCCCTTCGATCTCTACTCCTGCTTTGTCGAGAAGCTTGATGATTCCTTTCGGGGTGCAGGGGAGGGTGCAGGGGAGTTTCTGCCACAGGGCGGCAACATTGCCGGGATGGAAGCCATCGACGTCCTTATCCTTTGAAATGGCCTCGATCACCTTCTCCTCGTCGATGTGTTTCGGGAGGGGAAGCTGCACGAGGAGGCCGTCGACTTCGTCATCGGCGTTAAGGTCGGCGATAAGGGATAGCAGTTCCTCCTCGGATATGTCGGCCGGTTTCCGGATGGTGGTGCTTCTGAAGCCCACTTCCTCGGCATCGCGCCCTTTCCCTTTCACGTATGACTGGCTCGCAGGATCCTCTCCCACAAGAATCACCACGAGGTGGGGCGCACGGCCATATTTCTCCTTCACCTCCTCCACGCGTGATGCCACGTTGTTCTTAATCTCTTTAGCTAATTGCGTTCCGCTTATAATCATTGTCAATCTTATATCCTTAAATCGTTAATCAGAGTGAAGCTTTCCCGATGTCGGTGCGGTGGAAAAGCGAAGGGCAGTCGATCTTTGCGATTTCAGCCTTCGCGGCTTCGTTGGCTTCTGCAAGGTCTTTCCCTTTCCCGACAACCATAAGCACTCTCCCTCCTGCCGTGAGCAGTTTGTCGCCATCGCGTTTTGTTCCCATGTGATAGACCTCGGCATTCACGTTGTCAAGACCTTTGATCTCCACTCCTTTCTTATAAGAGCCGGGATAGCCTTCGGAGGCAAGCACCACGCCGAGATAGGCGTCGTCGCTCCAGCGAGTTTCGCAGTCGGCACCTTCGACGGCTGCCTCGACAAGGTCGTAGAAATCACTTTCAAGGCGAGGAAGCACAACCTCTGTCTCCGGATCGCCGAAGCGGGCATTGAACTCGATGACTTTCGGACCCTCTTTCGTAAGTATCAGGCCGCCGTAGAGCACTCCTTTGAAAGGCACTCCCTCCTCCACGAGGGCATCGGCAGTGCGTTGCATGATTTCGCGGAGGGCTGTCTCGCGGATTTCGTCGGTGACGAAAGGAACGGGGGAGTAGGCTCCCATTCCTCCGGTGTTGGGACCTTTGTCGCCGTCGAAGGCGCGTTTGTGGTCCTGAGCCATCGCGAGAGGATAGACTTTATTGCCCGACACCACACACATGAATGAGAATTCCGGGCCATCAAGGAAATCTTCCACCACAACTCGTCCTTTGCCGAAGCTTGAATCGAGAAGCATGTCGCGGAGAGCCGCCTCGGCCTCTTCATAGGTCGGAGCCACCACCACGCCTTTTCCTGCAGCGAGTCCATCATATTTAATGACGGCGGGCAGGGGGCGCGATTTAACGTATGCGAGGGCCTCGCTGAAGTCGTCGAATGCCTTGTAGGAGGCTGTGGGAACACCATACTTCTCCATTATGACCTTGGCAAACTCCTTGCTGCTCTCAATCTTAGCGGCCTCTTTCGTGGGACCGAATGCTTTGAATCCCTTCTCTTCAAGAGCGTTGACAAGACCGACGGCGAGGGCGGCTTCCGGCCCGACAACGGTCATGTCGATTCCATTCTCCTCTACGAAACGCACGATGGCCTCAACGTCTTCAACGCCGATCGGCACGCAAACTGCATCTTCGGCAATCCCGGCATTCCCGGGCGCGCAGAAGATCTCAGCCACTCTCGGCGACCTCCTGAGGGCCTTCACGATGGCATGGCAGCGTCCTCCGCTCCCGACCACAAGCACTTTCTTTTTCTCTGTCATATCAGTTTTTCAGTGTTTGAAGTGGCGCATTCCGGTGAAGAGCATGGTGATTCCCTTTTCATTAGCCACGCGGATGGAATCTTCGTCGCGGATGCTTCCTCCGGGCTGAACGATGGCGGTGACACCATATTTCGAGGCGAGCTCAACGGTGTCGCCGAAGGGGAGGAAGCCGTCGGAAGCCAGCACGAGACCTTCGGTGATTCCTGCAGCCTTTGCCTCCTCAAGGGCGATCTCTGCAGAACCCACACGGTTCATCTGGCCTGCGCCGACACCTGCAGTGGCTCCATCTTTAACAACTACGATTGCGTTGCTCTTCACGTGTTTCACTATCTTCCATCCGAAATCGAGCTCACGGAGCTCCTCCGCGGTGGGTTTCTTCTCGGTCACACACATATCGGCGGTCACTTCCTTGCAGTCGACATCGGCATCCTGAACGAGCATGCCGCCGGTCACTCCGACATATTGTTTCTGCGGAGTCCTGACGTTGTCCATCGTCACTTCAAGAAGACGGAGATTCTTTTTCGAGGCAAGCACTTCAAGAGCTTCCGGTTCGAAAGAGGGAGCCATCACGATCTCGAGGAAGATGGGCTTCATGAGGGCGGCCACCTCTGCCGTGAGAGGCCGATTCATGGCCACGATGCCGCCGTAGATGCTCACCTTGTCGGCCTCGTAGGCGCGTGTCCACGCCTCCTTGAGGTCTTTCCCGATTCCGGCGCCACAGGGGTTCATGTGCTTGAGTGCAACGCAGAATGGCTCCTTGAACTCACGCACGATGCTGAGAGCTGCATTAGCATCCTGAATGTTGTTGTAGCTCAGCTCTTTCCCTCCGAGCTGACGGGCATGGGCAACGGAATATGACACCTCTTCAGGTCCGCGATAGAAAGTGGCCGACTGGTGAGGGTTTTCTCCATAGCGGAGGGTCTGGATGGCATCAAAAGCGAGGAAAAGTTTCTCGTCGAGACCCGCAGCCTTACGCATATAAGTGGCGATATGGCTGTCGTAGAGAGCTGTGTGGGTATAAGCTTTTGCCGAAAGTTTCAGTCTCGTTTCGGGGAGCGTGTTGCCGTTGGCCGTGATTTCCTCGATCACGGTTGCATAGTCAGCCGGGTCGCAGACAACCGTTACGTCGCGGAAATTCTTTGCCGCGCTGCGGAGCATCGACGGGCCGCCTATGTCGATATTCTCGACGGCATCTTCCATTGTTACTCCCTCTTTGGCGATCGTGGCCTCGAAGGGGTAGAGGTTTACGCAGACCATTTCGATGGTCTTGATTCCGTTTTCTGCAAGCTGGGCCATGTGTTCCTCACTGTCGCGGCGTCCGAGAAGTCCGCCATGAACTTTGGGATGAAGGGTTTTCACGCGTCCCTCGCAGATCTCGGGGAAACCGGTGACGTCCTGGATGTCGAGCACTTCAAGGCCGGAACCGCGGAGCACCTTCAGGGTGCCTCCGGTGGCGATCAGTTCCCATCCGAGATTTTTCAGGGCAGTGGCGAATTCCACGATGCCCGTCTTGTCGCTTACACTAATTAGAGCTCTCATATCTTGTTCTTTCGAATATCTTTTCTAAGAGGTTGATGTTTTTTCAGATTTTTCAGGGCCATCTGAAGTGCCCGAGGATAGAGTTTATGTTCGCAGGCATGGATCTTTTCTTCCAGAGTTTCCAGAGTGTCGTTTAGGGTGTTTCTCACGCAATCCTGTGCGAGGATTTTCCCTCCGTCGAGCGATTCATCGACGTAGTGAACCGTCACTCCCGTGATCCTTACACCATAATCGAAGGCATCCTTGATTCCGTGTGCTCCCTTGAAGGAGGGGAGGAGTGAAGGATGGATATTTATGATCCGGCCTCCGAAAGCCTGGAGAAGAACGTCTCCGATGAGACGCATGTAGCCGGCCAGACAGATGAATTCCACCTGATATTGCTGAAGCGTCTCCAGGACAGCTCGCTCATAGTCTGCCTTTGTAGCGAAATCCTTCGGGCGGAATTCCACGGCGGGAATGCCGAGGTTCCGGGCACGTGTCACCGTGTAGGCACCGGGTTTATCGGTGATGCAAACGGCGATCTCGGCCTTAACCTTCCCTGATTCGCAGGCTTTGGCGAGGGCTTCGAAGTTTGATCCGTTGCCGCTTGCGAATACGGCTACTTGCGGTTTCATAGAATGGTGACTCCTTTCCCTTCCACAACTTTTCCGATCACGGAAGCTTTCTCTCCGGCTTCGGTGAGGATCTCGATGGTGCGGGCTACGTCGGCCTCGTCAACGGCGAGAACCATGCCGATTCCCATGTTGAAGATGTTGAACATCTCGCGGTGTGGCACCTTCCCATATTTCTCAAGCAGACGGAACACCGGAAGAATCTCCCAGCTTCCCTCTTTCACCTCTATTCCCTGACCATCGGAGAGGATTCTGGGAATGTTTTCATCGAAACCGCCTCCGGTGATGTGAGCTATGCCGTGAACGTCGATCTCCTTGAGGACTTCATGAACCTGCTTCACGTAGATGCGGGTGGGAGTGAGAAGCACTTCTCCAAGAGTCTTATCGCCGGTTTCCTCATATTTCGCGTTCAGGTCAAGACCATTGTCGGCCACAATCTTGCGCACCAGGCTGAAGCCGTTTGAGTGGACTCCCGAGGAGGCTATCCCGACAAGCACGTCGCCGGGTTTCACTTTCGAACAGTCGATGAGAAGATCTTTTTCCACAGCTCCCACGGTGAAGCCGGCGATGTCATAATCCTCTTCCGCGTACATGCCGGGCATCTCGGCGGTTTCCCCTCCTACGAGAGCGCATCCTGCCTGACGGCACCCCTCGGCCACACCGGCCACAATGGCCTCCACGACAGCGGGCCTGTTTTTGCCCACAGCCACATAGTCGAGGAAGACGAGAGGCATGGCGCCCTGGGCGAGAACATCGTTGACACACATGGCCACGGCGTCGATCCCGATTGTGTCGTGTTTGTCAAGCGCGAATGCGATCTTCAGTTTGGTGCCTACTCCGTCAGTGCCGCTCACGAGGATCGGATGGCGGTAGTTGAGCGAACCGAGGTCGAACATCCCTCCGAAAGCTCCGATGTTGCCCATGCATCCCGGGCGGTTGGTGGAGGCCACATGCTTCTTGATGCGACTCACAACCTCATATCCGGCTTCGAGATTAACACCGGATGCCTCATAACTCTTTGCCATTGCTATCTATTGTTTTTTATTGTTTTCTGTTGATAAATTTTTCTGTTTTTCTCACTTCTTCCTGAAATATGCCACGGCATTGGCGAAGAGATTCTGGCGTTTGTTGCCGGGGATATTCTTCATCAATCCGTCGTCATATCTTTCGGAGTGTCCCATCTTTCCGAGGATAAGTCCGTCGGGAGAGATGATTCCCTCGATGGCCTCTGTCGACCCGTTGGGATTTGCCGGAGAGGTCATGGTGGCGTTACCCTCGCTGTCGGCATACTGGAAGGCTATCTGGCCGTTTTTATGAAGTTCCTCGGCAAGAGCTGCGTCGGCCACGAATTTACCCTCTCCGTGGGAGGCGGCTATCGTGTGGAGTTCTCCGGGGGTGAACCCTTTCAGCCAGGGAGAAGCCACTGATCCTACGCGGGTGGTCACCATCTGGGAGATGTGGCGGTTGATATCGTTGTGGAAGAGTGTCGGCGATGATGAGCTGAGTTCCCCGATCTTGCCGAAGGGTAGCAACCCCGACTTCACGAGAGCCTGGAAACCGTTGCAGATTCCGAGGATCAGGCCGCCGCGCTCCTGCAGACGTCCGATCGCTGCTTTCACCTTGTCGTTCTGGATCACGCTGGCGATGAATTTTCCACTGCCGTCGGGTTCGTCGCCTTCGGAGAATCCTCCCGAGAAGGCAAGGATATCGCAGGCATCGATCAGCGAAGCCATCTCTGAGGTGGAGGCTTCGATGTCTTCGGGGGTGAGGTTGCGGAATACTGAAGTTGTCACCTCCGCGCCCTCGGCCGCAAATGACTTCGCCATGTCGTAGTCACAATTAGTGCCCGGGAAAACGGGGAGATACACCACGGGATGCTCTTTGGCCTCACCGGGATAAACCTTCACTTCAGAGGAAGATGTGGCATTTCTTGCAGTGCCCTCGATTCCGCTGCGGTCGGGATAAACGGTGTTGAAGAGTGAGCGGTTTGCGTTGAAGGCCTCTTCGATTCCAAGCTCCTCTCCATTGATTTTCAATGTCGGCTCTGCGATTGTGGTTCCGAGAAGCTCGAAGTTGGGGAGATCGAGAATGATGTTGCTTTCAACGAGAATAGATCCGTTGCCATAGTTGAATAGATCCGTTGCCTTCACCATCACGTCGGCCCCGATTCTGTTGCCGAAGCTCATCTTGGCGAGGGCCTCGGCCACTCCTCCGAATCCGGGAGCGTAGCCCGACACGATTGTTCTCTCCTTGATCAGGCGGTTCACGAGCTTATAGTTCGCCTTGAGGGCTTCTGAGTCAGGCATCAGCGATGGAAGCGGTGTGTGGCGCACAAGATAGATGTAGTGGCCTGCGGTCTTGAACTCGGTTCCGATCACTTCGCTTGCCTTCACGGGAGCGACTCCGAAGGCGATCAGTGTGGGAGGAACGCTTATGGTGTCGAAGGTGCCGCTCATCGAGTCCTTACCTCCGATGGATGCGAGACCGAATTCTGTCTGCATCCTGAGGGTGCCGAGAAGGGCTGCAAGGGGTTTGCCCCATGAATGGCGGGAGTGCATCCTCTCGAAATATTCCTGATAGGAGAATCTCATTCTTGAGAAATCCGCTCCGGCGGCCACAGCCTTGCTGATTGCTTCCACAACGGAGTAGGCGGCTCCGTGATAGGGGCTCCAGCTCGTCAGATAGGGATTGAATCCGAAAGCCATCATGCTGGCAGTGTCGGTCTGATGATTGCCGACGGGAAGTTTCTGAACAGACACCTGCGCTTCCGATCCCTGGGTTTTCCCTCCGAAGGGCATGAGCACGGTTGATTTTCCGATTGAGGAATCGAAATGCTCGATCAGTCCTTTCTGTGATGTCACGTTCCAGTCGGAAAGGATATTGAGAGTCTTCTCCTTGATATTTTTACCCTCGATCTCCCTGTTGAAGGGATCAACCGGTTCGATGGTGCCGATGGTTGCAGTGGCGAAATGACGCGCGCCTGCAGAGTCGATGAACTCGCGGCTCAGATCAGCCACGATTTTGTCGCCATACCACATTCTCATTCTTCCGGAGGAGGTTACGTCGGCTACGTGGCGCACCTCGAGATTCTCCTCCCCGCAGAGCCGCATGAATTCCTCCATGTCTTTTTTCTCCACGACAACCGACATTCTCTCCTGGCTTTCGCTGATGGCGAGTTCGGTGGCGTTGAGACCGGAATATTTGGTGGTTACGCGGTCAAGATAGATGTCGAGACCATCGGTGAGCTCCCCGATTGCCACGCTGACGCCTCCAGCTCCGAAGTCGTTTGATTTCTTGATGAGTTTGGTGACTTCCGGACGGCGGAAAAGACGTGCGATCTTCCTCTCTTCGGGAGCGTTTCCTTTCTGCACTTCAGATCCACATTCCTCGAGCGAGGAGGTGGTGTGTTCTTTGGAGGAGCCGGTGGCTCCGCCGATGCCGTCGCGCCCTGTGCGGCCGCCGAACATCAGCACCACATCACCTTCCGCGGGGCTTTCACGACGCACGTCGGAGGCTTTCACTGCTCCGACCACGGCCCCGACCTCGAGACGCTTCGCCACATATCCCGGATGGAAAATCTCGCGGACGTGGGTTGTGGCCAGACCGATCTGGTTGCCGTAGGATGAGTAGCCGGCGGCTGCCCGGAGAGAGATCACGCGCTGGGGAAGTTTTCCCTCCATGGTTTTCTCCACCGGCTGGTAGATGTCGCCGGCGCCTGTCACCCGCATTGCCTGATAAACGTAGCTGCGCCCGCTCAACGGGTCGCGGATTGCGCCGCCAAGACAGGTGGATGCGCCGCCAAACGGCTCGATCTCTGTCGGGTGGTTATGCGTTTCGTTCTTAAACATGAGAAGCCAACGCTCCTTTTCTCCGTCAACGTCGACGTCGACATAGATGCTGCAGGCATTGTTTTCTTCGCTCTGCTCAAGATCATCGAGCATCCCTTTTGTCTTAAGATAGCGCGCGCCGATCGTGGCGAGATCCATGAGGCAAAGGGGTTTGTTTTCCCTGCCGAGTTCCTTGCGGATCTCTTTCCACTGGCGAAGGCTCTCCTCGATGTCGGCTGTGGCGAAGGAATCGTCAACCTTGATGTCGGTGAGTTCGGTAGTGAAAGTGGTGTGGCGGCAGTGGTCACTCCAATACGTGTCGAGAATCCTGAGCTCGGTTTCGTTGGGATCTCTCCCTTCGGCCGTGAAATATTTCACTACTTCCATGAGGTCGTCGCCGTTCATTGCGAGTCCCTTCTCCTTGCACCAGGCCGGTGCCTGCTCCGGAGTGATTTTGCGGAATCCTTCGAGCACTGCCACTGGCTTTGCGGCGGCCCTTTCGGGAGCGGCAAGCACAGAGAGGTCTTTCTCTCTTGATTCCACCGCGTTGATGCAATACTTCGCGATCTTCTTCATCTCCTCCTCGCCTACGGAGTCGTCGAACACCATCAGTTTCGCACTGCGGATGTCGATGTCGGCGTCTGGCTGGATGAGTTTCACGCAGTCTACTGCCGCGGCAGCCCTCTGGTCGAACTGGCCGGGGAGGGATTCGATGGCGAGGCGCGGAGCGTCGCCGAGATCGATGGTTTCGGTCACGGTGTCGGTGGCCGGTTCTCCGAACACTTCCATTCCGCTTTTCTCCAGGAGTTTACGCGAGAATCCGAAGAGATCATAGACGCTGAATAGTCGAAGAGTCTTTATGTTGAGTCCGAGATTATCGTTGAGCTCCTTGCGAAGGCTTTCAGCCTCCACGCGGTATGGCTCACGTTTCTCGACAAAAATGCGATATGCTGTCATGTCTGGGATTAATGGTTTCGTTGTTTATCAACCGAGTGTAGAGGCAAGCACTTTCTCAGCCTGCGTTTTCCGGAATTCATCCATTTTCGCTTTCAGCTCAGGATCTGTCACCGCGAGGATCTCGATGGCGAGAAGCGCGGCGTTTTTGGCTCCGTCGATGGCCACGACCGCCACAGGAATTCCGGAGGGCATCTGCACCATGGAGAGCAGGGAGTCGATTCCTTCAAGAGACTTTGACTTGATGGGCACCCCGATGACCGGGAGAGTGGTGAAGGCCGCCACGACCCCGGCAAGGTGGGCGGCGCCGCCGGCCGCGGCGATCACGGCAGCGAAACCGCGCTCACGCAGTCCGCTGACCCATTTCTCAAGTTCTGCCGGAGTGCGGTGGGCACTCAGCACTTTTGTCTCACATTCCACTCCGAAACTCTGAAGAGTCTCGGGGGCCGCTTTCATGACTCCCCAGTCGCTGGTGGAGCCCATAACAACACCTATTTTCACTTTTTCTGATGTTTTAGAAAAAAGAGTGGGCGCAAAGATGACTCAATGCGTCCACTTCTGTTATATCGTTACTTGTTTTTTCGCTCTGTTTCAGAACACACGCTATGAAGGCCACACCTTGCTTTCGGCGTGTCGGGGTGGTATGTGGCGTCTTTTTCTGTTCTGACATCGCGGCGTTCTGATTAAGACGCAAAATTACAAAAAAAAAATGACAATCCCGCAATCGCTGCTCAAAATTAATCATCAAAATTTATGCAATTCTCCGAAGCTTGAATTTCTCGCGGGAAGTTGCTATCTTAGCACCCTCAATGTGACGTTCCTTTTGTAAATAAATAGAATTCCTGATGAAATTCAGAACAGAATATATTCCCGAAAAATCAGAGCTTTCGCTAACTCCGGCTTTGCCGGTGGCGCTTGTCGGATCGTGTTTCACCGACAATATCGCCTCCCGGATGAGGAGAGCGTTATGGAGAGCAGAAAATCCTCTCGGAACCCTTTTCAATCCCCTTTCGATCGCTGCGGCGCTCCGGCTTGTATGCGACGGCGCGGATGGAGAGATGTTGTCTTCCTCATATCTGACCACAGCCGACGGCATGGTGCGCTCCTGGATGTTTGATTCGCGCTTTGCCGCCATTTCGGAGAGTGAGTGTGGATGTGCGGTCAGGGATGCTTGCCGGCGGATGGGCGAGGTGTTGGAGAGAGGGAGGACGCTTTGTGTGACATTCGGCACAGCCTGGTGTTATTTCCTGCGGGATAGGGATTTGCTTGTTGCCAACTGCCACAAGATGCCCCAGAATCTTTTCGAACGCAGGCGCATTTCAGCAGAGGAGATCGCTGACGTCTGGTCGGTCCTGATAAAACGGCTCACCGATCGCTGGCCGGGTTTGCAGATTATTTTCACGGTCAGTCCGGTGAGACATCTGAAGGATGGCTTTGCCGGAAATTTCCGGTCGAAAGCCATCCTTGCTCTTGCTGTTGAAAAGATATGTGCCCAGTCAGACTGCTGCCATTATTTCCCGGCTTATGAAATCCTCAACGATGATTTGCGCGACTATCGCTTTTATGCCGAGGATCTTGTTCATCCTTCTGACGAAGGGGTGGAATATATCTGGGAAATGTTTCGGAAAACCTTTCTTTCCAGAGAAGGGGAGGAGTTCCTGAAAGATGGCGAAAAACTGGCCAGGGCTCTCGCACACCGTCCACTTCAAAATGTTTTATCCGGAGAATCTCCGGAACTGACAAGGATCAGGACGGAACGGCAGAGGGAAATCACCGTGCAGATGAGTCTTCTCCGGGATCGTCATGAACTTCTGGCCCCGGGAGCTCCGGGTCTTCTGTCAGACCCGACTCGCTTCCCAGAAGATCGGAGGGAACAGTTTTACTCGTAGGCCTCTTGACTCCCAGTTTAATGATTTTTGCACAGGTCTGGGGAATGCTCTGGCCCGAATCACGCAGTTTTGACAAACCGAGGTTCCAGCTTTTGTTGGCGTCATCGATCTTTTTGCCGATCTCCGTGTATCGCTCCATGAATTGCTTCACCCGGTTCATCATCTCGTCGGCGAGACGGTAGAGCTCTTCATGGTTCTCGCTCTGCTGGATCTGAGACCATGTCAGCGCCACCATCTTGAGAGCTGCGAAGAGAGTCTGCTCATCGGCGATGTAGACGTTTTTCTCCATGGCTTTCCTCCAGAGATCAGGCTTCAGCGTGGTGGCAAGCAGAAGAGCAGAAGTGTTGGGAACAAACATGATGACATAACCCATCCCGGCTTTCCTCGGATTCAAATAGGATGAATAATCCTTACGGGCTAGCTCCTTGACATGGCGCTCGATGCTTGCCACATGAGCTTTCGCCGCAGCCTCGCGTTCCTCTTCGTTGGAGGCGTTGACGTAGTCCAAATAGTCGGAGAGCGACACTTTCGCATCGATGATCACGTCTCTTGTCCTGTCGAGATGAAGAATCACGTCGGGACGCATCGTCTTGCCATCTTCATTGATATGGGCAATTCCGAAATTATTTCTGAGAGTGGCCTGCGTGTCGAAATGAATCCCCTCAACGAGTCCCTGAGACTCAAGGAGCTCTGACAGCACGGTCTCACCCCATTCACCCTGTATCCTGCCGTTGCGTCTGAGGGCGTTGGCAAGTTTCTCCGCACTTTCGCGAGTGGCTTCGCCATGTTTCAGGAGAGTCTGGATGTGGGCGGTGAAGAGGCCGGAAAATTCATCCTGCTTCCGGGAGTTTCTGCTTAGAGCCTCCTTCATCCCGTCGATGGTATCCTGCAAGGGGCGAAGAATGTTCTGGATCCTCTCGGAACTTGATTCCTGAAATTCCGTCTGGCGTTCCTTCAACATTCCGGAGGTGGTGTTGGAGAGTTCCGCCTGCATTTTCTCGACGGTTTCCTCAAAGCGATTGCTCAGGGCAGCGAGAGCCTCAGTATGGTGGATCTCCATTCGGGAGAAAGCAAGCCGTTCGGTTTCCTCCTTATGGGTTAGAACCTGGGAGAATGACTTCTCCTGTTGATCGAGCAAAAACTGAAAGTTTTTTTCCTTGTCATCGATGATCGATTTATAGAACCTGTCTTTCTCTTCAAGGAGTTTTTCGTAATGGATGTCCTTTTCGTTGCTTAACTTCTGGAATTCGGCTTCCTTATCGGCCAGAATGTTCTGAAAGGAGATCTCCTTGTCGTGGATTATTCTCTCATAGTTTTGCTTTTGCTGTATAATCAACGCTGAGTCATTCTCGATGTTGTTGCTTTCATCCCGCAAATTCCTGAGGGATTTAGTCTCTCGACTATCCCTAATCATGATGACTATCAGGACTACGATTCCAACTGCTATAAGCACAAACACCAGTGGCAGCAGCAAATGTTCGTCAAATATGTCCATAGTTATTTGGGCTTTGACTCACAATAAACACAACGGAAACCTCCGGAGTTGTCGTGGGCCGGACGGAAAAGGCTCTCCACACCATTCTCCATGTTGGAGATACACCTCTTGTTGCGGCAGATGTATTTACCCCTCACGGCGTCTGGGGGCACGAGCTGAGTTGTCTTCTCCGGATCTGATGCCCATTCGAGCAACTTGCATATAAGGGCCATCCGCACGAATTTCCCGTTTTCCACCTGGCGGAAATAAGCCGCCCTCGGATCGGAATCAACGTCGGTGCTGATTTCGTTGACGCGGGGAAGGGGGTGGAGGATCCTCATTTCCGGACGGGCGGATTTGAGCTTCTCGGCATCGAGGATAAAGAAATCCTTGACGCGGTCGTATTCATCCTCGTCGAGAAAACGTTCTTTCTGCACACGGGTCATATAGAGGACGTCAAGCTCTCCCATCACCTCCTCCATGGTGTCGACTTCACGATAGTTGACTCCGTTCATCTCGCAGACCTCCTGTTTCATGTAGTCGGGCAGGCGGAGCTGTTCGGGGGCGATCAGGATCACGTTGACTCCCTTGTAGCGCGAGAGGGCCTTGATCAGGGAATGGACTGTGCGGCCGAATTTGAGGTCGCCGCAGAATCCGATGGTGATATTGTCGAAGCGTCCGATCTCTCTCTTGATGGTGAGGAGGTCGGTAAGGGTCTGGGTGGGATGGCTGTGGCTGCCGTCGCCGGCGTTGATCACCGGGATGGAGGAGTTCATGGCGGATACCGTGGCGGCTCCCTCCTCGAAATGGCGCATGGCGATGATGTCGGCAAAACAGTTGATCACCTTAGTGGTGTCGGCACATGTCTCACCTTTGCTCACGGAGGAGTTCTTGGCGTCGGAGAACCCGAGCACATTCCCTCCCAGTTCCATCATGGCTGCGGTGAAGCTCAGGCGGGTGCGTGTGGAAGGCTCATAGAAGAGAGTGGCGAGTTTCTTCCCTTTGCACTTTTCGGAATATTTCTCCCGATGGTCGATGATGTCGAGGGCGAGGTCGATGATCTCCTCAAGCTCCTGCTTGGAGAGATCGGTGGGGTCGATCAGGTGTTTCATGCCATCCAGGATTCATCAGAGGGATTAGACATGAATTTCTTGAGTTTCACCTCCTCTTCGGGAGTGATGTAGTTTTCTTCTACAGCCACTTTGCAGAGGGTGTCGAAATTTGAGAGTGAATAGTTGGTCACTCCGGCTGCTGCCAGGCGGTCGAGGCCCTTCTTCATGCCGTAGGTGAAGATGCTGACAACTCCGAGCACGTCGGCTCCGGCTTCGCGAAGAGCCTCCACCACTTCGATGCAGCTTCCTGCTGTGGAGATAAGGTCTTCGATCACGACCACTTTCTGCCCCGGTTCCAGTTTGCCTTCAATCCTGTTGCCGCGACCGTGGTCTTTGTTCCCTCCGCGCACGTATCCCATGGGCATGTCGAGAATCCATGCGGCTATAGCTGCGTGGGCGATTCCTGCGGTGCTGGTGCCCATGAGCACTTCAGCATCCGGAAATTTCTCCGTCACGGTGGCCGCGATAGCTTCCTCTACAACTTTGCGTGCTTTGGGTGCGGTCAGAATAAGACGGTTGTCGCAATATATCGGGCTTTTGATTCCGCTGGCCCATGTGAAAGGTTTCGCAGGGCTCAGAAACACTGCCTTTATGCCGAGCAATTCGGCTGCTACTTTCTTTGCTGTATCCATGATGAGGTGGTGGTTGATAGATGATAGTTGGTAGTTGATAGATGGTGGTTGAAGCGAGGAGGATTTATTCGTTGAGGAAGTCTTTCACACAACGGCGGTAGGCCGCTACGGGATCATCGGCTGCGGTGATCGGACGCCCCACGACGATGTAGTCCGAACCGATTTCGCGAGCCTTCTTGGGATCGGTGATGCGTACCTGATCGTCGGTGGCGGAGTCAGCGAAGCGGATGCCGGGGGTGATGGTCATGAAATCGTTGCCGCATGCCTCCTTCACCAGACTGGCCTCGAGAGGGGAGCAAACCACTCCGTCGAGCCCTGCTTCCTTGGCGTTGGCTGCATATTTGGCGATAGTGTCGTTGATGGTGGCGTCGATGAGAAGCTGTTCGCGCATTGCCTTCTCGGAAGTGGAAGTGAGCTGGGTCACTGCTATGAGGAGTGGGCGGGTGCCGTCTTCACGGGTGAGCCCCTCAAGGGCGGCACGCATCATCTCTACTGTGCCGGCGGCATGAACGTTGACCATATCAACATCAAGCCCTGAGAGCACCTTCATTGCTTTCCTGACGGTGTTCGGAATGTCGTGGAGCTTGAGATCGAGGAAGATCTTGAAGCCGCGTTTCTTGAGTTCTCTCACTATTTCGGGGCCGGCTCCATAGAAGAGTTCCATCCCGATTTTCAGGAAAGGTTTGCGCTTTTCATCCTTGAATTTGTCGAGAAAAGCGAGACAGGCGTCGGCCGAACCGAAATCGCATGCTATGATAACGTCTTTTGCGTTCATGGTGTTGTTGGGTTGTTAAAGGTGTCTCCTTTTATTGTAACGTAGAGGAAAGCTTAAGATTACACTATGCCGATGATTTCTTTCAAAGATTTTATCCCGAGGCGTTGCATGAGAGGGGGAAGTTCCTCCACAATCTCTTTGCAGGCGTAAGGATTGACGAGATTGGCGGCTCCCACTTCCACTGCCGTGGCTCCGGCCATCATCATTTCTATGACGTCGGAGGCTGAAGAGACTCCGCCACATCCGATCACCGGAACTCCGCAACCGTGGAAAACCTGATTGACCATCCTGACGGCCACCGGGAAGACGGCCGGGCCGGAGAAGCCTCCCATTCGGTTGGCGATCACCGGACGGCGGTTTCTGATGTCGATGCGCATGCCGAGAAGGGTGTTGATCAGGCATATTCCGTCGGCCCCGGCCTCTACGGCAGAAGAGGCGATAGCCACGATGTCGGTGACGTTAGGGGTGAGCTTGACAAATAATGGTTTGCTGATCACTTTCTTCACCTCGCGGGTGACCTCTGCCACTGATTCGCAAGACGTGCCGAAGCTCATGCCTCCGCCATGCACGTTGGGACAGCTCACGTTGAGCTCGATGATCTCCACCTGTTCCTCACGGTTGATCTTCTCGCAACATTCCACATATTCATCGATCGAGAATCCGCTGATGTTGGCGATGATCGGCTGATGAAACACTTCTCTCATCTTCGGAAGCTCTTCGGCAATCACGTCGTCGATTCCCGGATTCTGAAGGCCTACGGAATTGATCAGTCCGGAGGGACATTCGGCAACTCTTGGAAGCGGATTGCCGAAACGGGGATCGCGGGTGGTGCCTTTGAATGAGATCGATCCAAGGATATCCACGTCGTAGAACTCAGCCATGCCATAGCCGAAACCGAAGCATCCCGATGCCGGAACGACCGGGTTGCGTAGTGTCACTCCTGCCAGGGTGACTTCAAGCGGGTTGTTATTGTTTATTTCCATATCAGATCCTCCTTTCTGAACACGGGTCCGTCTTTGCAGATTCTTTTAGCTCCTCCGGCTGTCATCACGCTGCAGCACACGCAGGCTCCGAAGCCGCATCCCATTCTGCTCTCAATGCTCACTTCTCCGGGCATGTCAAGACCCAGACAAAGGGCCTTCAGCATCGGCATCGGGCCGCAGGCATGGAAATAGTCGCCGGCGATCCCTTTCTCCCTGATGGCATCTGTCACGAAACCACGGGTGCCCACCGACCCGTCGACGGTGGCTATGTGGGCTTCGATCCCTGCCTGTTCAAACCAACGGTCCATCCCGAAGCTGTCGGCAGCGGTGTTATAACCGAGAATAGCGATCGGGTCGGCTCCCATTCTTTTGAGAGCTTTTCCCAACGCCAGAAGGGGTGCACACCCTATTCCTCCTCCGAGAAGGAGGGGATGTTCTGCTTCCGTCAGCGAGAAACCATTGCCCAATCCGTTGAGCATATTCACTGTTGTGCCCTCATCCATGAGCGACATCGCGAGAGTTCCTTCTCCCACAACGTCATAGAGGAGCACTATCTCACCGCGTTCATGATCGAAATCGCAGATGGAGATGGGGCGGCGCAGATATTTCCCGGGGATTTCCACGTTGACAAACTGTCCCGGAGCTGTTATGGCCGAAGTGTCGCCGCGCAGTGTCATCACCATTGTCTTATGGGTGAGACGCCGGTTCGCGGTCACTGTGTAGTCGTTTTTGATATTCATCAGTCTTCAGAATCGATGGTTGATACTTTCATGGTAATGTCTTCAAGAACGTCGAGCAGCACCTCCACTGTCTCCAGCGACGTGAAGACGGTGATGTTGTTGTCGACAGCTGTGCGGCGGATGTGGTAGCCGTCGCGGTGGGAATGGTTGGCGGAGAGCTCCATTGTGTTGATGACGTAGTTCACGTGTCCCTGACGCAGCGAATCAGTGATGTCGCTGCTCCCTTCGCTGAGTTTTCTGAGAAGACGCGTGCGGATGCCATGTTTCCGGAGGAAATCGGCGGTGCCTCTTGTTGCCTCCACGTTGAAGCCGAGCTGATAGAATCTTCTGATGAGCGGGAGCGCGCGTTCTTTGTCGGTGCCTCCGAGGGTCACGAAGATAGTGCCGTAGTTTGCTACTGTCATTCCGGAAGCCTGAAGCGATTTATAGAGGGCGCGCTTCAGGGAGTGGTCATAGCCGATCGCTTCGCCGGTTGATTTCATCTCAGGCGAAAGGTAGGAATCCATGCCGCGCAGTTTCGCGAAGGAGAAGGCCGGAGTCTTGACAAACCAGCGTTTCTTCTCCTGAGGGTATCTGGTGGTGATCCCCTGATCGGGTAGCGACTGCCCGAGCATTATCTGGGTGGCGATGTGGGCGAGGGGAGTGCCGGTTGCCTTGGAGATGAAGGGCACGGTGCGGGATGAACGAGGGTTGACCTCGATCACGTAGACGTTGTCTGAGCTGTCAACGATGAACTGAATGTTGTAGAGTCCGCGGATCCCGATCTCAAGGCCGAGGCGTTCCGTATAGTCGAGGATAGTGTCTTTCACTTTCTGCGAAACGCTGAACGTGGGGTAGACACTGATTGAGTCTCCTGAATGTACTCCGGTGTGCTCCACGTGTTCCATGATTCCGGGAACAAACACGTTTTTGCCGTCGCATACGGCATCAACTTCCAGCTCCTTCCCGAGGATATACTTGTCGACGAGCACGGGATGTTCCGTGTTGATCTCAACAGCCGTGTGGAGATAATGGCGCAGCATCTCCTCGTTGCTGACGATCTGCATGGCGCGCCCTCCGAGAACATAACTTGGGCGCACCAGCACCGGATATCCGATCCTCGCGGCTGCCGCAACGCCGTCTTCTATGTCGGTCACGGCCACACCCTCAGGCTGCGGAATCTGAAGCTTCTCCATGATCGCCTCGAAGCATCCTCTGTCTTCGGCATTGCGGATCGCCTCGATCCCAGTGCCTATTATGGGAGCTCCGAGAGCGGCAAGAGGCTCTGCGAGATTGATGGCTGTCTGGCCGCCGAGCGACACGATCACACCTTCCGGTTTCTCAAGGTCGAGAACGTTCATTACGTCTTCCACCGTTAGAGGTTCGAAATAGAGCTTGTCGCCCGTTGTGTGGTCGGTGGATACGGTCTCAGGATTATTGTTGATGATGATGGCCTCATATCCCGCTTTCCGGATCGACCAGATGGCATGGACAGTGGAATAGTCGAACTCCACGCCCTGCCCGATGCGGATCGGGCCTGAACCCAGCACCACTATCTTGCGGCGGTCGGTCGGGATGGATTCATTCTCCGTCTCATAGGTGGAGTAGAAATAGTTTGTCCGGGCGTGGAACTCTGATGCGCAGGAGTCGATCATCTTGTAGACAGGCATTATGCCTGCTTCTTTCCTCATCTTGTAGATTTCCGCTTCCGTGCACCCCCACAGCTGACCGATAAACTTGTCGCCGAATCCCATGGCCTTTGCCTCGCGAAGGATTTCGGTGTCGAGTGGATTGGCTTTGATTCTCTTCTCGAAATCCACGATGTTCTTGATCTTGTCGAGGAAGAACATGTCGATCTTGGTGCGGTTGTAGATGTGGCCTGCGTCAACGTCGCGTCGGAGAAGCTCTGCGATGGCATAAAGACGGTCGTCGGTGGCTTTGCGGATATAGTCGAGAATTTCCTCAGTCGGGAGGTTGTCGAATTTCTTGTGATGGATATGGCAGACTCCGGTTTCAAGCGATCTGACTGCTTTCAGGAGACTCTCCTCCATGGTGCGCCCGATGCTCATCACTTCTCCGGTGGCCTTCATCTGGGTGCCGAGTTCGTTAGATGCGTCGGCGAATTTGTCGAAGGGGAATCGGGCAATCTTGGTGACGATATAGTCGAGGGCCGGCTCGAAAGAGGCGGGGATGTGGCCGAGGTCGATTTCATCCAGATGGAGCCCTACGGCGATCTTTGCGCTCACCCGGGCAATAGGATAGCCGGAGGCTTTTGAAGCCAGCGCCGAAGAGCGCGACACTCTCGGGTTGACCTCTATCAGATAATAGTCGAAGGAGAGGGGGTCAAGTGCAAACTGAACGTTGCAGCCGCCCTCAATTTTCAGGGCACGGATGAGCTTCAGCGCGCTGTCGCGCAGGAGCTGATATTCCTTGTTGGAGAGAGTTTGCGCCGGAGCCACGACTATGGAGTCGCCGGTGTGGACACCGACCGGGTCAAGATTCTCCATCGAGCAGATGGCGATCACGGTGTCGTTGGCATCTCTCATCACCTCAAACTCGATCTCCTTGAATCCCTTGATGCTCTTCTCTACGAGCACCTGATGAACCGGCGAGAGGTCGAGGGCAGTTCTCATGAGTTCGCGTAGCTCCTCCTCATTGTCGGCGAAGCCTCCTCCGGTTCCTCCGAGGGTGAAGGCCGGACGCAGGATCACGGGATAGCCGATCCTGGATGCGATTTCAACAGCATGCTCAATGCTGCAGGCAACGTCGCTGGGCAACACCGGCTCCCCGATGCTCTCGCAGAGCTCCTTGAAGAGCTCGCGGTCTTCCGCTTTCTCAATGCTTTCGAACGACGTTCCGAGAATTTCCACTCCACACTCTTCGAGCACACCCTTCTTGGCGAGCTGCACTGCCAGATTGAGCCCTGTCTGGCCGCCAAGTCCCGGAACGATGGCGTCAGGACGTTCATATCTGACGATCTTCGCCACATATTCCAGAGTCAGAGGTTCCATATAGACTTTATGGGCGATCTCCGGATCGGTCATGATCGTTGCGGGATTGGAGTTTACGAGCACAACCTCATATCCCTCCTCTTTCAGGGCGGTGCAGGCCTGGGTGCCCGCATAGTCGAACTCGGCCGCCTGTCCGACCACAATCGGGCCAGACCCTATGACCATTACTTTTTTGATATCTTTGCGTTTCGGCATGATTTTTCGCGCAAGGCGCTGTTTTATTTCCTTGGATTGAGTTTTATTTCTTGACCGGCGGGATCATCGATATGAATTTATCAAACAGATAGATCGAATCCTGCGGTCCGGGGGCACTCTCGGGATGGAATTGAACGGAGATCACTTTATCTTCCTCACATTCCAGCCCTTCCACGGTGCCGTCGAGAAGATTGATGTGGGTCACTTTCAGAGGTGTTTCCTTCACTGATTCTTCCACCACGGCATATCCGTGGTTCTGAGCCGTGATGAGCACATGGCCTGTCTTCAGTTCCTTCACTGGATGGTTGCCTCCGCGATGGCCCGGATTGATGGCGCCGATCTTCGCACCGTAGGCGAGGGCTATGAGCTGGTGGCCCAGGCAGATGCCGAACATCGGCACCTTGCCGCGGAGCTGACGGATGGTTTCTGCTACTTCAGGCACGTCTTCAGGCGATCCGGGACCGTTTGAAATCAGCACTCCGTCGGGCTTGAATGCAAGGATTTGTTCGGCTGTGGTGTTCCATGGCACTACAGTGACGTTGCAACCGTGGGAATTAAGGCTGCGCACCATGTTGTATTTCATTCCGCAGTCAATGGCCACGATGTCGAATTTATAATTGGGCGTTCTTGCAAACCAACGCTTCTTGCAGCTCACTCGGCTAACGAGGTTTTTCGGCCGCTCCACCGCGTGGATCTTTGCCACAGCCTCCTCGGTTGGAGTGTCGATGTCGGTGATGATCGCCCTGATACCCTGGGCGTCCCGCAGGATTCTGGTGAGCATACGGGTGTCGATTCCGCTGATTGCGGGGATGTCGTTCTCATCAAGCACCTCATCGAGCGTCTTTGTATATCTGAAATTTGACGGGGAATTATTGTTTTCCTTCACGATCATTCCTCCGATTGAGGGAAATTTGGTTTCATAGTCCTCGTCAGTGATGCCGTAGTTTCCGATAAGGGGATAGGTCATCACTATGATCTGATCGGCGTATGAGGGATCCGAGAGAATCTCCTGATAACCGACCATGGAAGTGTTGAAGACAAGTTCGCCCACCCGCTCCGTGTCGGCAGCGAATCCATATCCCGGGAATTCCCGGCCATCTTCAAGCACAAGTTTCTTTGTGAATGGCTTCATTCTGTTATTTTGATGAAATTATCTTCCTGTTTGTAGAATTTGCTTATTGGTTGAAAACCACGTTTCCGTTGCTGATCGTGAGCACCGGTTTTCCGGTGAGGGTCAGTCCCTCATAAGGAGTGCTACGCCCGGCAGTCTTGAAAATGGAGGGATCCACTCTCCATTGTGTCGAGGTGTCGAGCAGGGTGAGGTCTGCCTTGTCGCCTGTCTTTATGCCGTCGGCGCCCGGAAGCCGGAGAATCCTCCTGGCATTTATGGCCATGATCTCCACGAGACGTTGCAGAGAGATGATGCCGGATTCAACCATAGTGGTGTAGACTGCGGCGAAGGCAGTCTCAAGGCCTACCACTCCCATTGCGCTGAGTTCAAGTCCTTTGCTTTTTTCAGCGAGTGCATGTGGCGCATGGTCAGTGGCAATGACATCAATGGTTCCGTCGGCCACTCCCTCGCGGAGAGCGTCGCGGTCGGCCCTGCTCCTGATGGGAGGGTTCATCTTGAAGCGTCCGTGCTCCTGAAGATCTTCGTCGCAGAAAGTGAGATAATGGGGGCCGGTTTCACACGTCACCATGACTCCCCGTTGCTTGGCCTTGCGGATCAGCTCCACGCTCTCTTTCGTGGAGATGTGGCAGATATGAAGTCGGCAGCCTGTCTGTTCTGCCATAATGATGTCGCGTTCAATCTCTTTCCATTCGGATTCCGAGCAGATTCCGCGATGGCCGTTTCTGCGGGCATATTCGCCGTCGTGGATATATCCCCTGTTAAGGAGAGCCTCAACTTCACAATGTGCGGCGAGAATCTTCCCGGTAGGCGCAATTCCCTTCATGGCTTCAAGCATCACTCCGTCGTCTTGCACTCCGGTGCCATCATCGGAAAATCCCGCCACCCAGGGAGCCAGCGCCTGATAATCCACAAGTTCGTGTCCCATCCGTTTCTTTGTGATGGTAGCGTAGGGGAGCATATCGATTTTTCCGTCGAGCCGGATGATGTCGAGTTGCCGTTTGAGATTCTCGATGTCGTCGGGCGCGGGATTGAGGTTAGGCATCGTGCAAACGGTTGAGAACCCACCGGCTGCTGCCGCTTCGCTCCCCGAGCGGATTGTCTCCTTATAAGAATAACCCGGTTCGCGGAAATGGACGTGCATGTCGATCAGCCCGGGGACAAGGAATTTCCCCCTTCCGTCAAAAATCAAACCTTTAGGAGAGAGAAGTTCCGCCACTCCTACGGCCGAGATCCTGCGGTCGTGGATAGCAACGTCCGCTTCGATGAATTTGCCGTCAATCCACACATTGGCGCCTGCGATAATAATGTCGTCCATACCTTCTAAATTTAGTCGACAGTCCACAAAAAAGGGCAATTCACAAAGTGAATCGCCCTTTAGAAATCGGGAAAAAGGATTTGACCGGAAAATCGACAATTCCGTTGACGGTTGACTGCCAGTCGCAACCCCAGGATTTCCTACTTATGTTTGATGTCGTCATTTCAACTGATTTGCCCGCAAAGTTAGCAAAAAATCCCGACACCACCAAAATTGATTGATTTTACTATTATTTGAAAAGAGATAAACTCTTAAAAAACAGTATGATAGTTTATCGATACTCAATCATCAATCATCGATTGTGGGGGAGTAGCGGAGGGAGGGGAGGGCGGAGGTGCCGGAGGGGTCGGTGACTACGAATGTGAATTGCCATTTGTCGCGTCCGGTGCCTCCGTTGTCGGCGTATGGGAGTTTGAGAAATACTTTGTTCCAGCCTTTCTTGAGGTGAATCTTTACGGGCTGGCGGGCTGTAAGGTTCTCGTTGGAGAGGCGGCTCTCGGCGGAATCCTGATAGATGTCGGCTCCGGGACGTTCCCATTCCGGGGCAGGAATCTCCTCTCCATTTAGCCATATACGCGATCCGCGGCGATCCCAGCATCCGGCTTCCGGAGCCTTTTCATTTCCGGAACGGCTGTAGGTGTAGAACTCAACAAGGGCGGTGGCATCCTGATCTTCGGGGGAGTGGATGTAGGTCCAGGCGTAAGCGGTGTTCCCCTTCTGCGGATCAGGGTAGAACCCCTTGACGATGGGATGCCAGATGTGTTTGAGATATATACCGGCTCCCCGGGCTTCATTCACACCATATTCTTTCCCTCCGATATTAAATGAGGCAGGCATTTCATCGCTTGCGATATAGTCTTCGGGGGGGAGGCGCAAAGCCGGGTCACCACCATTCGGAATCTGGTCGGTGACACTCCAGACCACGTCTGACTGGCGCACGTAGGGGATAAGGTCGGCTGTTTCGGCGAGGGTGGTCGCTTTGTGGTGGAGAAACCGTCGCTCCCAGTCGGCGAAATCGAAATATTCGTCTCCTTCAATGGGGAGTGTGGTCCCTCCCTCCTCTATATAGTTCTCACCGCCGCCAACCCATCCGCGTTCGGAAGAGGCGAGGATATTGGCATAGATATTATTCTGCTTCACGATATCTTTCCATGATGGGGTCATCGTGTCGTTCCATGCGGCGGAAATGGTTCCCGCGATATCAGGATTCCCTTTCTTCTCACCGAAAATAGTGGATTTATAGATCCCCACGACGTCGGCAAAGAGGTCGAAATGGTTGGTATAGTTGTAGCGCATATCGACATTGGGCACTCCCGGACTCAGCTTTCCGGCGGTTGCCCAGTTGGTGGTCATGTCGGCAGGGATAACGGCTGGATCAACGGATTTCGGAGGACGGTTGTAGCAGTTCCAGATCACCACTTTTTTTCCGAGCGAATGAACGTAGTCAATCATCTCCACGAGGTAGGAGTCAGGGAAATTGAGCTCGTCGCCTCCTATATGTATATAGGGAGATTTATCGAAAAGTTCCGCCACTTCGGCAAGAATGACCTTCAGTTCCTCCTTCCCCTCGGGAGTGAGCATGGAGTGGCCCATCGCTTTGGTGAATGGCGCGGAATGTCCCGGGAGGTCGATCTCCGGAATGACGGTCACTCCGCGTTCCGCCGCGTAGTCCTGGAGCTCACGTGCCTGTGCGCGTGTGTAGAATTGTCCAGGATAGCGGGTGGCCGTGGAATCGGCGGTCAGTTGCGGATATGCTTCGCTTTCAAGTCTCCAACCGGTGTTGTCGGTGAAATGCCAGTGGAAAACGTTGACCTTAAATCGACTCAGAAGGTCAATTTCACGCTTCAATTCCTCAATTGGAATGAAGGAGCGTCCGATGTCGTGGAGGAATCCACGGAGTTTGAATGCCGGCCAGTCGGTCATTTTCAGGGCCGGGAGTTCGCCGGGATTGTCGGCGGCGAGCTGTCGGAGAGTCTGTGCCGCGCGGGTTACTCCCACCGGGGAAGCTGCGGTGATAAGGATAGTTTCGGGGGAGATTTCAATGCTATAGGCTTCATCGGGAAATCCGGCCAGTTCATAATCCTCTGCGCCCTTCACTTCTCCAATTTTTACCATCACCCGTGCTTTGGATTTACCGGTGGTGCGAAGCGAGGCGTCGTCGGCAAAACGGAGAAGCTCCGGTGACGACGTTGGATCGGAGATTTTCACAGGTCGGCCGGTTTTGAATCCCTTTCCGGGGGAGAGAGATATGTCCTTTGGCTTCGGCATAATGTTTTCTATTCCGGAGAAAGCCGGAAGAACAGATATTAGAGCCACAAAGATCGAAATCAGTCGGTTCATTCAGTATTATTTTTTAAGGATGATATCAATTGGCTGCCACAGGTTTATACCTCAGGAGCCTGGAGGAGCGTTTCTGAGGGAGGGATAGCTCAATCCCTTCTGCAAGAGTTTTTCCGCTTATGTTTTCTGAATTTTTCGAATCATAGTCGTAGACCTCATAAACAGCGTTAACGTCAATGGCGGGGAGCTTCACGGTATACGTTTCGGAAGGGGCTTCATCGCGTCTGAAGGCCTGGATTATTCCGGAGCCATCGGCAGGGTCGTGGAATTGCCATGCGATCCAGAGGTCTTTCCCTACGGTTGATCCGTCGCCGCTCAGGGGATAGAAATCCTTTGTGTGGTATGGACGAAGCTCCTTGAATAGAGCTACGGCATCGCGTATGCCGTTGACCGGATTTGCGCCGTTAAGCACCTCTCCGGCCCAAAGGAATGCGCTGCTCATTCCGGATCTCACACAATAAGGATCTGTGGTGTAGACGCCTGTTCCATGCAACGGAAGGAACTGTGCCAGACCATATTCGTGTGATTGCTGGCAGGTAGGCTCTCCGTAATGGCAATCAGTGCGCCAGAGAGGGATGGATCGTGAAACCGTTTCAAGATCCAGACGTCGGCCTCCGCTCGCGCAATTGTCGATCATAAGGCCGGGAAACCGGTTGAGAAGATAATCCCAGAATTTATAAAGCCCCTCGATGTGGCGGATTTCCGTTATTCCCTTGCGACCTTCGGGATCGGCTTCTGCCCAGAATTGCGCAGGGGCAATGTTGAAGTCCTGACGGTAGTAATCAATGCCGCTCTTCTCGATGAAATCTCCGATAGAAGTGCAGAGATAATCAAGAGCTTCGGGGTTTCCGATATTTAAAAGCCGGGATTTATTCCCATCTTTCAGTTTAAGAAGCCATTCGGGATGTTCACGGTCGATGCGGGTGCCTTCGTAAACTCTTTCAGGCTCGAACCACACCATGAACTTCGCCCCCTCTTTGTGCATGTCGTCGGCCATTGGTTTCAATCCTTTCGGGAAGCGCGTGGAGTCGGCTTCCCAGCTTCCAACCGTGGAATACCACCATCGGCCCTGCTCTCGGGATGAAGGGGCATTGTTGCCTTCATACCAGCCGGCATCGAGCCAGAAAACTTCCGGCATGATTCCGAAATTCCTGTGGCGCTCCACGATTGCTCTGCCGAGAAGCTCGGTGAGACTTTCATATTCTCCGCTCGGAGCAGGGTCGCCGTAGTCCATGCCCATGCAAAGCGGTGGAACTACGGGTTCTCCAGACCCGTAGCGGGGGGAGTGGTGGGCAAGAAGAAACCTGCGGAGAGCATTGTTGCCGTCCTGACGGTCGGAGCCATTCCATTGGAGGATTGCCACTTTCGGAGTCCTGATTGATTCCTGAGGATAAAGGAAGAGATCGGTGCCCTCCATTCCGGCAGAAAATCCGATGTTGCTTTTTCCGTTGGTCGGGATAAAATCGGAAAACCATGTTCCGCTCCATCCGATTGCGATGCATATTCCCTGTTTCCCCGATTCAGAAAGGTTGAAGAAAGGGAATGCCGACACTGACGACGATCGGCCACCGTCAGGGCGGAAATGAAGAGTGGAATCGCCTGGCGCAAACACCTGAAGATGGAAATCATTTTCCGAATCGGTGGTGCCTTTGGCTGTATAAAGTTTCCAGTCGGGATTCTTGGAGCGGGTGGAGAAATCAATGTCGGCCACATTCACGTCTGAAATCATGGGGGAATTGGCGGCAGACGTATTAGTGAAATTCACCACCCATTCAGCAGCGTGTGATTCAGGAAAAGCCGTGATTTCGCAATTCAGTCTCAAGGCTCCATCGGGCGAAACCATCTGGAGGTCGTATCGTTGCCCGCCGTCAATGGTCTCTCCGGCGTTTTTCAGCTGGCGCGACCATTTCGAGATGAAGGTGTCGGATTCCTTTCCGTCAAGCTTGAATGAGAAAGGGAGCTGCCGGTTTTTCAAAAACACCTGACGGACCCATCTTTCGGATCCGATTGAATTGTCAGCGACCGAAACATTCCTCGCATAGATCGGGAATAATGTCGCCAGAGAGATCAGAAACAAGAATGCAATTCTTTTCATGATAATAGGTTAATGGGTGGATAATATAAGGGTGATTTATATGGATTCCATTTCAGAATTCCGTCCAGCGAAGAGAGATTGAAGCCGGGTCATGAAATCATCAATATGTCCGTTCTCAAGGTCATTAATAAAAGCGGAGAGACTTTTCGAAGACAATGCGTCACGGTTACTGAAGAAATGTTTTGAAAGAGAAGACCAGAAAGCTTTATGCACTTCCTTATTGGGAAACCCAAGAATATATTCTTCAGTTTCGTTGTCATATCCTTTCAAGGTCAGATATCCAGACTGATAAAGCATTGGTATGAAATCGTCGGTTATATCGGTGATGTCGCTCAGTTCTGTGGCTGTTCGTCGGGATCCGTCGATCTGGGCAATGGAATACTGATTTTTCTCTATCATGCGTATCAGATAGGATGGTGAACCAGAAACAAACCAATAGTCTCTCAGACTTTCATCGTTGAATGCATTCAAAACACTATATGGGTTATAGATCTCTTTCCCGGGGAACGAGAAGTGATAACCGTCATAATAATTTTTGAATCGTTCATGCGCTTCTTCCGTGGTCAGATCGCAGCGGGATGCAAAATTTTCCAGCGGTTGCTTGAAATAGTCGGCGAATTCCGATTCCGTGATACCGCAGATGGCTTCATATTCAGGCAACATGGAAATGTCGCGAAGATTATTGAGCCCGCTGAAAACCGACATCTTCCCAAATTTTGAGACTCCGGAGAGGAGCACAAAGCGAACGAACTCCGCGCTCCCTTTGAGAACTGAATAGAATCCCCTGAGTTCGTTTTTCACATCTTCAATGTTCTCGCTGCTGTCGAGCAAATCCAACAACGGTTTGTCGTATTCATCGATAAGGATCACAACCCCCTTCCCGGTTTTTTCGCTCACATTCTCGATAAGATCTGCGAATCGAGTGGCAAGAGTGCCTTGAGAAAAGACTTCGAATCTCCTTTCCATTTTGGAGAGAAGGTGGTCAAGATGCTCCATTATGCGTTCGGGACTTGAGTAGGTTTCCATACTCAGGTCGAAACGCAATACGGGATAGGATGTCCAATTATTTTCAAGCTTTTCAACTGCAAGGCCGGAGAAAAGGTCGCGTTTCCCCTGGAAATAAGCTTCCAGAGTAGACATCAGCAGACTCTTCCCAAACCGGCGAGGACGGCTAAGAAACGCATATATATTATCATTAGCAAGCCGATACATCAATTCAGTCTTGTCAATATAAAGATAGCCATCCTTCCTGATACGGGAGAATGACGATGTGTCGACCGGATATTTGATGCGGGTTTCAGCCATGATGGATTTAATGGAGGATAGATTATTTTGCAAAAATAACAAATTTAATTGAGAATTCCGAAACTTGAGTCACTATGTATCCATGAAATGAGAAAATTTGAATTTTTTTGAAAAAATCTTGCATTATTTCTCAATTTAAATTAACTTTGCCGATGAAGTGAGGATTCAGATCCTCTGAACTCAATAATTATGCGTTGAACCCTTCTTTCAGTCTCCGAGATAAGAATATGAAGCATTTCGTATGGCTATCTTCAGGTTCCATTATTATTCTACGCCGGGATTCGGCGGGAAGGATGATCAACGCGTAATTGCAAAGCAAGCTGATCGTGAGCCTTTCCCGCCTTGGAGAGAGGCTTTTTTTATTTGAAAAAGAACTCCTCCGTTCTCCCGGAGAGGATTCCCGGAAAAGGTTTTCACAGGTTGGCAATAAAAATTGGATTAAAACAACAGGTAAAAAATATGGCAAACACACTTTTTGACAAGATCTGGGACCGCCACGTAGTTCAGCACGTGGAGGATGGCCCCCAGCAGCTCTACATCGACCGTCTCTATTGCCATGAGGTGACATCTCCTCAGGCTTTCGAGGGGATGCGCCGGCGCGGTCTTAAATGTCTCCGCCCGGAGAACATCGTATGCATGCCCGACCACAACACTCCGACCCATGACCAGGATAAGCCGATCGAGGATCCGGTGAGCAAGACGCAGGTTGAGACCCTTGCCCGCAATGCGGCAGATTTCGGGCTTACTCATTTCGGGATGAACGATCCTCGCAACGGAATCATACACGTGGTAGGCCCCGAGAGGGGATTGTCGCTGCCGGGGATGACGATCGTATGCGGCGACTCCCACACCTCCACCCATGGCGCCATGGGAGCAGTGGCTTTCGGAATCGGCACGTCGGAAGTGGAGATGGTTCTTGCATCGCAGTGTATTCTCCAGCAAAAGCCCAAATCGATGCGTATAAACATAGAGGGGAAGCTGAAGAAGGGGGTTACGGCGAAAGATATCGCCCTCTATCTGATGTCAAGACTCACCACTTCAGGAGCCACGGGTTATTTCGTGGAATATGCAGGAGAAGCCGTGAGAGCCCTTTCGATGGAGGGACGCCTCACGCTCTGCAATCTCTCGATCGAGATGGGAGCCCGCGGCGGCTTCATAGCGCCCGACGAAGTTACGTTTGAATATATCAAGGGGCGTGAGCATGCTCCCAAAGGTGAAGAGTGGGAAAAAGCGGTTGCATATTGGAAAACACTCAAGAGTGGCGATGACGCCGTGTTTGACAAAGAACTGACATTTCAGGCAGAGGATATAGAGCCGATGGTGACCTACGGCACGAATCCCGGAATGGGAATGGGAATCACTGACACTATTCCGGAGCTCTCCACAGTTCCGGAAGCCGGAAAAGCATCCTATCTCAAGAGCCTGGATTATATGGGATTCAAACCGGGGGAGAAACTTCTCGGGCATCCCGTGGACTACGTTTTCTTAGGAGCGTGCACAAACGGCCGCATAGAAGATTTCCGCGCTTTCGCCTCGATTTTGAAGGGAAGGAAGAAAGCGGAGGGAGTGACGGCATGGCTGGTTCCGGGATCGTGGATGGTTTCCGACCAGATAAAAGCCGAAGGACTCGACAAGGTGCTTGAAGAAGCAGGATTTGAAATCCGTCAGCCGGGATGTTCCGCATGTCTGGCAATGAACGACGACAAGATCCCAGCCGGGAAACTGGCAGTCTCTACGTCTAACCGCAATTTCGAAGGGCGTCAGGGTCCGGGAGCACGCACTGTTCTCGCGTCTCCCCTCACGGCAGCGGCGGCCGCAGTGACAGGAGTGATCACCGATCCCCGTGAACTTTTGTAACAACCCCTCTATCTAAAGAAAAATGAAACAGAAATTCGATATTATAACAAGCACCTGCGTTCCTCTCCCCCTGGAGAACGTAGACACCGACCAGATCATTCCTGCCCGCTTCCTGAAAGCCACCACCCGGGAGGAGAGCTTCTTCGGAGAGAATCTTTTCCGCGACTGGCGCTATAATCCCGACGGCTCCCTCAATGAGGATTTCGTGCTCAACAATCCTGTCTATGGAGGCGAGATCCTTGTTGCCGGAAAGAATTTCGGGAGCGGGTCGAGCCGCGAACACGCGGCATGGGCCATCGCGGGCTATGGATTCCGCGTGGTGATCAGCAGCTTTTTTGCCGACATCCACAAGAACAATGAGCTCAATAATTTCGTGCTCCCGGTTGTTGTGACCGAGGATTTTCTCGCTTCGCTCTTCTCATCTATCGCGGCAGATCCGAAGATGACCGTGACTGTGGATCTTCCCAACCAGACGGTGACCAACAATGCCACCGGAGAGAGCGAGCGGTTTGAGATCAACGGATATAAGAAATATTGCCTGATGAATGCTCTCGACGACATTGATTTCCTGATGGAAAACAAAGACAAGATCGAGAGCTGGGAACGCAATTCGAAAATCTGACGGAAAGAAGAGATGACCACTTATTCGGCCAAGATCGAGATCATGGACACGACACTCCGCGATGGCGAACAGACCAGTGGAGTGAGCTTCGTGCCGCATGAGAAGCTGATGATCGCGAGAGCCCTTCTTCAGGACCTTAACGTAGACCGTATAGAAGTGGCTTCGGCGAGAGTGTCGGAGGGGGAGAAGGAGGCGGTCACCCGTATTTGCAAATGGGCACGCCAGGCGGGTTGTCTACACCGTGTGGAGGTGCTTGGATTTGTTGATGGCGGCACGTCGCTCCGTTGGATCAACGATTGCGGATGCGTCAATATCAATCTCCTTTCCAAAGGGTCGGAAAACCATTGCCGCAACCAGCTGAAGAAAACGCCCGAGGAGCATTTCGCCGACATCCGTGAAGCTGTAGCGATGGCCCGTTCGATGGGGATAAACGTGAATCTATATCTGGAAGACTGGAGCAACGGCATTAAGAATTCTCCCGACTATGTTTTCAGGATGGTCGACGCCCTCCGCGACTGCGGGATCAAGCGCTTCATGCTCCCCGACACGCTCGGAATCCTCAATCCCCTTGAGCTTCTTCTCTTCATGAGGAAAATGGTGAAGCTCTATCCGGAGCTGCATTTCGATTTTCATGCGCATAACGACTATGACCTGGCGATATCCAACGTGCTGGCAGCGGTGCTGGGAGGTTGCCGGGGTATCCACACGTCGGTCAACGGGCTCGGAGAAAGGGCCGGCAACGCTCCGCTTGCAAGCGTGCAGGCGATCCTGAAAGATCAGTTCAAGGCCCGCACGAGCATAGTGGAGGAGCGGCTGAACGAAGTGAGCCGTCTGGTGGAGACTTATTCCGGAATTGCCATTCCTCCCAACCGCCCGATCACGGGCGACAGCGTCTTCACTCAGGTGGCAGGTGTGCATGCCGACGGCGACAACAAGGCCAATCTCTATTGCAATGATCTTCTTCCTGAGCGTTTCGGAAGAAAACGGGAATACGCACTGGGGAAAAACAGCGGCAAGGCAAATATCCTCAAGAATCTTGAGGAGCTGGGGCTCGAGCTTAGCCCGGAGCAGACGCGCCTCGTCACGGCCCGCATCATAGAGCTGGGCGATAAGAAAGAGGTGGTGACGCAGGAGGATCTTCCTTTCATCGTTGCCGACGTGCTCCGCACGGCCGCTACCGAGGAGAGGGTGAAGCTCCTTAGCTATATGGTTTCAACGGCATCGGGCCTGAAGCCGATGGCCGCCGTCAAACTTGATATTGACGGAGTGGTCTATGAATCCACGGCTTCCGGAAACGGACAGTTTGACGCTTTCATGAAGGCAGTGAAAGCCATTTACAAGGATAACGTGGGCCGGAGGTTTCCCCATCTTTCGAACTATTCGGTTTCGATTCCTCCCGGCGGCCGCACCGACGCCCTTGTGCAGACGGTCATAACGTGGCAATGGAACGAGCGGATCTATCGCACCCGCGGCCTTGATGCCGACCAGACAGAGGCCGCCATAAAGGCGACCCTTAAGATGCTCAACCTCATGGAGTCAGAACTCCAGTGATCAAACAAAATAATAAATAACAACAAAAATAAAATGGAATTAAAAATAGCAGTGCTTCCGGGCGATGGCATCGGTCCTGAAATCTCGGAGCAGGGAGTGGCGGTGATGACCGCGGTTTGTGAAAAATTCGGACATAAAGTAAGCTATGAATATGCTCTTTGCGGCGCGAAGGCCATAGATGAGGTGGGCGATCCTTTCCCCGAGGAGACTTTCAGGATCTGCATGGATTCAGATGCTGTGCTCTTCTCCGCCGTGGGAGATCCGAAATTCGACAATGATCCGACGGCGAAAGTGCGTCCTGAGCAGGGCCTTCTCGCCATGCGCAAGAAGCTGGGCCTGTTTGCCAACATTCGTCCGGTGGAGACCTTCGATTGCCTGATCCATAAGTCGCCGCTAAAGGATGAACTTGTGAGGGGAGCCGATTTCATCTGTATCCGCGAGCTGACAGGCGGAATGTATTTCGGAGAGAAGTATCAGGATAATGATAAGGCCTACGACACTAATGCCTACACCCGCCCGGAAATTGAGCGTATTCTGGAAGTGGCCTATAAATATGCCGCTCAGCGTCGCCATCATCTCACGGTGGTCGACAAGGCGAATGTGCTGGCTTCCTCCCGTCTGTGGCGCCAGGTGGCAAAGGAGATGGCGGAGAAACATCCGGAAACTGTGACAGACTTCATGTTTGTCGACAATGCAGCCATGAAGATGATTCAGGAACCGAAGTTTTTCGACGTGATGGTGACCGAAAACACTTTCGGCGACATACTGACCGACGAAGGCTCCTGCATAACCGGGTCGATGGGTCTTCTTCCATCAGCCTCTACGGGAGAGCACACTCCGGTGTTTGAGCCAATCCATGGTTCATGGCCTCAGGCCAAGGGCCTCAATATCGCGAATCCGCTTGCCCAGATTCTTTCCGTGGCTATGCTGTTTGAATATTTCAATCTCAAGGAGGAGGGCGGTTTGATCCGCAAGGCAGTCAATGCCTCGCTCGATGCAAACGTGCGCACTCCTGAGATTCAGGTTGAAGGTGGGGCTCACTACGGCACAAAAGAGGTTGGAGCCTGGATCGTGGATTATATCAGGAATTATTGAGCTGATGAAAAGAAAGAAAACTATTCTTCTGATAGCAGCCGCGCTTGCAGGAGGAGTCTTCATCTGCCGGGCCGACAGTCCGCAGGGCTGGAAGCGTGTGGGCGCGCTTCCTGATTCCCTCTGGAGCTGTTCGGAATGGATCTCTGTTGTCGACGCTCCCGTTGTGGAGGGTCCTGTTCAGGGCGACAATGAGCGGGCGGCCGATGGGGCGAGCTGGTTTGTGGCTAATGTCAAGAATAAAGGGAAGGTTATCCTTGCCCGATGGATGACTACCGGACTCGGGATCTATGATCTCTACGTCAACGGTCAGCGCATAGGGGAGGAGATCCTGAAGCCGGGATTCACTCATCAGGAGAAGACCAAGCGGTCGTTCACCTACGATGTGACGGATATGATCTCCACAAAGGATGGCGCATTGAATAATTTCTCTGCACAGGTGACCCCCGGATGGTGGGCCGACAAGATCGTCACTCCGAGCTGGCATGACGGAATGCTTGGGAGAAAGGTGGCATTCCGCGGAGTCCTTGAACTTACATATTCCGACGGAACAAAGTCATATCACGGCACTGAGCCAGCCACCTGGAAGGGTGGCATAGCGGGTCCGGTGAAACATGCCGCCATTTTTGATGGCGAATCATACGACGCCCGCGAACTCCCCGGCTTCCGTTCCCCCTCCAAAATGAAGGTGCCTGAGATCAACAGGGAATTTTCCGGAGAGATCCTTCCGTCGGAAGGTGGAGAGGTCTTTTTCCGTGAGGATCTCGCCCTCAGTCCGGTGCGTGCCTACGTCTGGGAGAAGGTAGAGAATGCCGGAGATGAAGAATTTGGCAAGGTCGTGATCTCCAGAGAATATAAGCCCGGCAAGGAGATGGTGGTCAGGCCCGGAGAGAATCTGGTGATTGATTTCGGACAGAACTGTGCCGCCGTTCCTTCGTTTGAATTTAAGGCGGAACCGGGCACGAAGCTCAGGTTTCTTCCTGCTGAACTTCTCAACGACGGCAATGGAGCCAAGTCAAGAGGTATGGATGGCCCGGAAGGGAGCATCCATCGTCTGAATCTGCGCATTCCAGACAGCGGGATGATTCTTGACTACACTTTCGATGGGACCAAAGGATGGGAACGTTATCAGCCGCGATCCACCTTCTTCGGCTATCGTTTCGCCTCGATCTCGGCCGACAAGGAGGTTAAGATCAAAATGATTGAATCCATCCCTGTGACGTCAATCTCCGCTGAACTTGAACGCGGCACCATCACCACCGGAAATGAGGATATCAACAAGTTGATTTCCAACACCGTGTGGGGACAGAGGTCGAATTATCTTTCGGTGCCTACAGATTGTCCGCAACGCAATGAGCGGCTCGGATGGACTGCCGACACGCAGGTGTTTTCCGAAACAGGCACTTTCTTTGCCGACACCAAGAATTTCTTCCATAAATGGATGCGCGACATGCGCGACACTCAGACCGAGACAGGCGCGTTTCCGGGTGTGGCTCCTTTCGCACAATACGGGGCGGCTCCCACCGACATGATGCGTCTCGGCTGGGCCGATGCCGGAGTGATCGTTCCCTGGGTGGTCTGGAAACAGTTTGGCGACACCACCATCATCAATGAGAACTGGGACGCCATGGAGAAGTTTGTTGGCCATATCAACGAGACGAAGTATAACCATCAGGCTCTTTCAGCCGAAAACGGTAACTACCAATGGGCCGACTGGCTCAGCTATGAACCGCTGGAGAGTTGCGGAGGGGGAATCTACATGCAGGATGGCAACGGAAACACTGTGCTCCGTCCTGAAGCTGTGGACTACTGGAATTATCTCTGCGCCTGCTATTGGCTTATGGATGCTGGAATGATGCGCGACATGGCTGCCGCCACAGGGCGCAACTCAGTGAAATATGAACGGATGGCCGATGATGCCCGTGCATACATCCTTGAGAATTTCATCACCCCGGAGGGAGAATTCAAGACCGAGATACTCAACACTATGCAGACGCCGGCTCTCTTCGCTCTGCGCAACAACCTCGTTGAGGGGGCTGCGAAAGAGAAGATGGTCTCCAGGTTGCGCGAGAATTTCTCACAGCATGGCAACTGCCTGCAGACAGGCTTCCTCGGCACCTCGATCCTGATGCCGACCCTCACGGAAAACGGAATGGCCGACATCGCATACGAGCTTCTCTTCCAGAGAAACAACCCCAGCTGGCTTTATTCTGTCGACAATGGAGCCACAACCATCTGGGAGCGCTGGAACAGCTATATGCTCGACAAAGGGATGGGGCCGAGAGGAATGAACAGTTTCAACCATTATGCCTATGGATGCGTGTGCGAATGGATATGGGAGACTGTGGCCGGCATAGCTGCTGACGCTTCCGCTCCGGGATTCTCCAGAATCATCATGAAGCCGATTCCCGACAAGCGACTCGGGTTTGTTGATGCCACCTATCAGTCGGCCGCCGGAGAAATAAAGAGTTCCTGGCGCTACAAAGACAACAAGTGGATCTGGGAGTTCACCGTTCCGGAGGGGGCTGTTGCCGAAGTGACAGTTCCCGGCGAGACTGAATCCAAGGAATACACCGCCGGAGCCTACAAGATAGAAAAGGAAATCTGAATCATCTCAAGCAAAAAAAATAGGGACATCCCATTTGGAATGCCCCTATTTTTTTTGCCGTCTGGCGCGTATAGCGGGTATCAGTCAAGGGTAACTTCGTCAATGAAGAGGAATGTGGGACTTCCGGCTCCACCGTGCCATGCCGGGATCTTGTCAAGAATCCTGACGGTTACTTTCACATATTTTGCAGTCACTTTGTCGAAAGTGTAGGAATGATTGGTGATATGAGCGTCCTGGAATTTCTCGGGAATCTCGAAATCCTTGGAGAAGACGGTGCGGAAATTTTCGCCATCGTCGGAGACAGCCACTTCAACACCTGCGGCGTCAAAGATCCAGTCTCCCTGATTCACGTTGGTGTTGAACGACACCTTGCTGATCTCCTGGGGTTCTCCGAAATCAAATATTCCTTCGAAATCCGTATTGTAGAATCCGAGCCATCGGCCGGTGCGGTAGAGATTTCCTCCATGAATTCCGTCGCTCAGCGTGATCGCTCCCTCGTAGGTGTAGTTTGGATGAGGTTGTGATTTGAGAGCGATGGGCATGAAAGTGCTCTTTCCGCAGATGAACTCTTCGTTGATTCCGGGGGTCGGGGCCTGTCCCTCTCTGAGAGCAGTAGCCCTGAGGTGGGCGGATTCCTTAATGAGAATGGGCTCGGTGTAAAGATTGCCGTTGGCGGGATCGCTGCCGTCGAGCGTATATCTTATTTCAGCATCGTCAGGCGTAGAAAGGGTCACTTTCATTGCGTTATCCTCCTCAGAAAGGGAGTATTCGGGACGGATCTCAAGGGCATGGCGCGCATAGTTGAAGCCAAGTGCATCATAGATCTCCATGAGGGAGGCCACGCGCTCAAGGAATTCAGGATAATCTCTGGGAGTGTCTGACTCCACCCACTGACGTTCGGCGGCGGCAGCCAGACGCGGCAACTCCATATATTGGGCCTGCGGGAAGCTGGTGACGTATTCGGTCCAGAGGTTAGGCTGGAGTCCGATGATGTGGGCAGCCTCTTCAGCAGAAAGAGAAGCCGGAACGGGGTCGAAGTCATAGACGTTTTTCAAGGTTACGAGGCCTCCGAAAGCCATAGGCTCGTTATCAGTCTGGTCGGTCTGATAATAGTCGAAATAGAGATTCGATGTGGGCGACATGAAAGTGTCGTTTCCACGTTTTGCAGCCTCAACCGCTCCTCCGATTCCTCTCCATGACTGCACGATGGCGCTTGTGTCTACGGCTCCGCCTTCAAGAATCTCGTCCCATCCGATCACGCGGCGTCCGTGCTCGGCGAGATATTCCACGGCCTGGTGCATGAAATGGTTCTGGAGCTGGTTGAAAGGATCCACACCGGGCTGTTTCGGGAGTTTAGCTGCCGCAGCCTGGCATTTAGGACATTCTTTCCAGCGGGTTTTCGGACATTCGTCGCCTCCGATGTGGATCATCTTCGAGGGGAACAGCTCCATAACTTCGTCAAGGATATCGGTGACAAATTTATAGGTGTCGGGATTCCCGGCACAGAGCACATCGTCTGACACTCCCCATTGCTCCCAGACTTCGTAGGGTCCACCGGTGCAACCGAGTTCAGGATAAGCGGCGAGAGCTGCCACCATGTGTCCGGGAAGGTCGATCTCGGGAATTACGTTTATGTGGAGCTTTGCGGCATAATCCACGATGTCGCGGATCTGCTCCTGAGTGTAGTAGCCGCCGTAGGGGGTGCCGTCATATTCTCCGCTGTTATGGCCGATGACTGTCTGCTTGCGGTTAGACCCTACTTCCACAAGTTTCGGATATTTCTTGCTCTCCATTCTCCAGCCCTGGTCGTCGGTCAGATGCCAATGGAAGTTGTTGACGTTGTGGAGGGCGAGGATATCGAGGAATTTCTTCACGGAATCCGCCTCGAAGAAATGGCGGGAAACGTCGAGGTGAGAACCTCGGTAGGGGAAGCGCGGGCTGTCTTTAATCTCGACAGCGGGCAGAACAACCTTTGAGCCGTTCTTTCCGGCTCCAATGGCTTTGACAAGGGCATTGGCTCCATACATCACTCCGGCGCCATCGCCTCCGGAGATGGAGATCCCATCGGGAGATACCCGGAGAATATATCCCTCGTTTACGATGTTGGTGTCTACAGCGAGTGTCACCTTGGTTCCGGCCGATGAATTGACTGAGATTCCGCATACTTTCTCAAGAAGCGATGCGAGACGGTCTTTATCAGCTGAAAGAGCCTCGTCTGCTACTATGCTCACGGATCCTTTGATCGTGAGCGGGCTTTCTCCCGCGAGGGAGTCGATTGAGTTGGGGAGAGGCACGATCCTGTAGTCGGCCGTCCTTTCCTGCGGGGAGCCGGAGCAAGACGCCAGCCCTGCCGAGAGCGACAGGATAGCGCCGATTGCTGCGAGCGCGTAGAAATAAAGTTTTCTCATATAGTTGAAGATTTTAGGTAAGTCAAAATTCATTCATCGATCGAGAGGGTCATCCATTTCCCGTTAAGCAGCCCCTCAAGCACATTCTCCATGCAGAGATTCCAGCTCACGAACCCCTGTATTTTCCCTTCCGGGGTGCGATATTTGAAATTGGAAGGCGCGAGAGGTTCTCCGGTCTCTGCATGGTAGGTTTCATGCATCGTGCCGTAGTCATCAAGATCCTTGGCCATAAGGTTTCCCACTTCGAGAGCCATCCAGGCCACGTCGTCGTCAAATCCATAGTTGTGGAGGCCGACGCTGTAGATATAGCTGCAGATTCCCCAGATTGGTCCCTGCCAGTTGGAGAAAGGCACTATGATATTCTTGTTGTTATAATCCACGTCGGCCTTTGAAAGGCTTCTGAAACCATAAGGAGATTTCAGATGATTTTCCGAAAGCATGTAGCGCCGGATCATTGCCTCCCCTTTTTCCTTCGGAGCCATATTGTAGAACAGCGGGACAAACGTGGAATATCCTATCCTGCGGTATTGCTCGCGGCTTTCTCGGTCAACATTGTAATAACATTCATCATCCTCATTCCAGCAGATCTCGTTGAGGGCTTTCTTGAGCTCTCCGGCCTCTTTCCGCAGGGCTTCGGCATCATTCTTCTTTCCGAGATGGCTTGCTATCGCCGCTTGGGCAAGCAGTTCTCCATATTGAAAGGCGGTGGCATCGGTGCTGATGAATGAGCGGGAGTCGTCTTTGAAATAGTTCATGGCCGGATTGTTGTCGGCACCGCTCTGCATCGCGATTTCCCAGAAGTAGAGTCCTGAGATAGAATCACGTTGGGTCTGGCGTCTGTAGTCGATCACTTTCCCGAGAGAATCGTAGAGAGGACGCAGCCATTCCCAATCGCCGGTGGCCTTGCTATAGTGGTATGCTCCCTGAGAAAGAAAGGGTTTCATCGCGAACCGTCCACTATATACGTTGCGCGGACCATCTTTAGTCATGCACCCGGCCACGTAGCCGTCTTCATCTATCCCCTTTGAGAAGGTGAGAACCCAGTTTTTCATATATTCCGGTTCCCCTTTGGAGATGAAATGGTTTGCCATGAAAAAGGCATCCCAGTCCCAAAGCTGGGAATAGAAACCTGCAGGAATCAGATAGGGATATTTGATGAATCCCTGAGGTTCACGCACCACCTCTTTGCGGAGTTCCTTGAATCCATCGCTCAGACGCGAGTGGAGCGATTCAAGATCAGAATAGCGAGCGTTGGCTGAAGTTGCAGCTGCGGAAATAAAGAGAGTCATCAGTATTCGAAAGAAAGGTTTGATCATTTGCATTGATATTATTTTCCGCAAAGTTAACCAAAAAAAACGACCTTTCCATTCCAAATCCCAACGTTTTCATGCAAACCGCATTAAATTTGAATAATCAGAGTTTTTTTAGCTGACATCTAACAGCTATTTGCGATCCTTCGTGAAATCACCTTCTTTAGCAACCTGGGGTTCTTCTTCAGAACTTAGCATTGAGCTCTGTCGTCAGGCGCTGAGAAATTTCATAAATGCGGTCCATATCTTACTTTTTACCACAAAGTTATAAAAATCTTTCTTTATAAAGAAAGAAAATGGGGCAAAAGTTTTCTTTGAAAAGAAAACTTGGGGTTAATAGAATGGTAGCTAGAGTGTTATCGTGTTTGAGTATAGTATCCTAATAATAATGGCTGCGTATGGGTGAAGCAGAAGGATGGGATTAACTTTTGACTGAACTACATGGTATTCGGATGAAGGGAATCTATAGTGTATAATCAGGGTCATTTTCAAGCTCATGGATTGCATCCATGAAATCTTCCATATATCTAAGGTCGGCATTGACTTCACCTTGAAGGACGTAGCGGTCACGATTCTTCTTGAGATTTTCAAGAATCTCCTCAGCCTTGACCTTGTCTCTAAAGTAATTAGCCGAAAGTTGGAAGAGCGTGCGTTCTCTTGTCGAGATATATTTTCTGCTTTCTTCAATATAGGCCTCAGTTTCCGGAGTTAGCAATTCCCGAATATGGTCGCGGGTGTAAGAGAAATTCGGGAGAACTGTAAGAAGCGCACATCTGACTTCCATGTGGAATACGGGGGCCATAGAATCCCTGTGATTGAATAAATCTTCCAGTAACTCTTTTGCTTTGGTATCATCAAGATTATTTATATACACAGAAGCCCGCATTAGCGCTTCCGACACCTCAAAGGGATTAGAGTAATCGATATATTTCCGGCGCTCAAACCATTCGGAGGGAAGATCCTCAGGCATTGTCCCCGCCTGTATCAGGGCGTTTGATCTCAATTGGGTCACGAATATTCTCTTGACGTTTCTTTCTTTGCGGATGCAGAGCATGTTATAAGCGTCATTCCCGAGTCCCCCCACTTTCATCGGCACTCCGTTCATGATGATCATGATTAGATCTGTCATGATGAAAATGGCGAGTACTTCCTTGGCCAGGGGGGCGTCTGTCATAACGAACAGGATCACTCCTACGGCCAGAGCTATCAGATTTGCAGCTACCCCTCCGAAATTATATAGCGTAGTTGGAATTTCTTCAAGAGGGATATCCGGAGGAGTCATGAGGCATTGGCCACCGGTTCCCGGGATAGAATATTTTTTCACTTTCAGTTTCCCATCCTCTTTCAGAAATATAAAATTGAATATCCTGAAGGATGTAAACTTATATCCTGTGAGCCACCCTCCTAAAAGATGGCCGACCTCATGCAGGGGAATCAGGATGAGAAGAGAGAGAAAGAATGCCACTATCCCTGTTGTGATTGCCAGAAGAATCTCTTTGAAATCCATTCCAAAAAGTTTTCCGAAGAAGGAAGAGAAAGAATGGTCGGTGAATAAGACCATCGCCACTGATGCGATGAGTAGCCCTGCGGCTATCCCGATGAGTAGCCCTGCAAGGGCTTTCAGAAAACTTTTCATGTGTTCGAGATTTTGGATAAATTATGGTGGTTATGCGTCGGAGGGCGGTGAGGAGAAAGGAGCACTCCGATTGTGCTGATTCAACTGCAAAATTATACAAAATCTATAAAACAATCAAGCCTTCCCTCAATGAGTGACAAATTATGCCAAAATCCTCCCTCAATAAGGGAGAAAAACGCCATTTTTCATCCCTCAATGAGGGATTTTTTTAACTTTAGAAATTATGTAAATAAGGCAGTTGCCCACGGAGTGGGCTTTCGGTTTTGTTAACCCCGGCTCTTGAGGGGGGTGGAGGTACGCGGTTCCCCGCCTTAATAGCCGGGGGATAATGAGGCGGTCACTTAGCCAAATAGTTCGGAGTGTGAACCAAGGCGCACAAGACTGATGGTATCGGTATGAGGGTCAAACCAGATAAGCAGGAAATCGCCTTCTATGTGACATTCCATGTGGCCGGCATAATTCCCCGAAAGAGAGTGCGGTCGGTTCTCATCCGGAATTGGTTTTTCCTGATGCAACAGTTCCAGAATTTCAAAAAGCTTTTTGAGTTTAGCCGGATTGTTCCGGAATCGTTTGTAGTCCTTCTTATACTGGGAGGTGGGTTTGAGATTTTTCATAATCCCATTGATTTCTCCATTGTCTCTATCGAAGACATGTCAAGATACTCAATTTCCGACATTCCGCTCTCTGCCTCTTTCATAGCTGCACGAGTCACGGAATTGGGCTCATGATATACAGCATCAAGAAGAACGGTCTCAACATAGTTGTTAAGACTGCGGTTCTGTCGTTTGGCGAGTTGCTTTAACTTGTCTATTAAATCAACTGATAGGCGAAAACTCTGGTTCTTTTTAAGTGCTGCTTCCATACTAATATTATTTTATTCTGCAAAGTTAATGCAAATGTATTATATATGCAAATCTCTCCCCGGCAGCATGCATTCGTAGGAATCAGGCACCCCCTCCGGGGTGCGGGGTGGGGGAGACGCGGTCTCCCCGGCTCAAGAGCCGGGGTTAATGAACCAATCACCCACTCCGTGGGTGTCAT
>CAYROR010000022.1:0-44566 GCA_964425935.1 uncultured Sangeribacter sp. | reverse complement strand
GTCCGGGTGATATTTGATGGCCATTTTCCGATAGGCCTTCTTTATCTCATCCTGAGTGGCCCCTTTCGAGACCCCCAGCACTTCATAATAATCTCTTTTCTCTGCCATGGCTTACATTTCTTTAGCTATTCCGACAAAATGACAACCTGATCACTGGCCCACAACCACCTTTGCGTGGCGGAGCACCTTGTCGTTGATCGTATAACCTTTCTCTACGGTGTCAAGAATCTTTCCTTTCTTTTCCGGGTCGGGAACGGGAACAACAGAAATCGCCTCGTGGCGCTCAGTGTCAAAAGTGTCGTCTTCCGGATCAAATTCCTTCACACCATTCTGCGCAAGATATTTCTTGAGCTTATTATAGATAAGGTTCATACCCTCCTTCATCGCATCCTTGTCGTCGGAACTTTCAGCAGCCTTCAGGCCTCTCTCGAAATCATCCATAATTGGCAGCAACCCTTTCAGCACATTCTCACCTGCGTTTTTGATGATCTCGCTCTTCTCCTTAAGGGTGCGTTTGCGGAAATTGTCAAACTCTGCCATCAGGAAGAGATATTCCTTTTTCTCTTTGGCAACCTGAGCCTCCAGATCGGCCACTTTATTCTCAAGGATATTGTTTTCTTCAGTCATCTCAGCTTCCTGAGCGTCTTCAGCCTCGGGAGCCACATCCTCTATTTCCGGACCGAAATCTTCTGAATTACGGTCCAGTTCCTCTCCGGCTGTATTCTCTGGCCGGTCATATTGATTGTTTCTCGTATTTTCCATAACGGCTATTTTTTTAGTTATTCAGAACAAATATTGAGCCAATAATTGTTAAAGGAGGCAATTCCCTCCGAAAGTTTAAGATTAAAGGCCCGATGAAGAGTTGCCTCAGGCAACCTTTCTATAATCTGAACAACCAAACGCCGTCATAGGTTGAGGAAAATCTTTTCAAACATTCAGAAGCGGCGGTTCCCTCGTCGGGAAAAATGCCATATATGGATGAACCGCTCCCCGACATAGAGGCATAGAGGGCGCCTGAGTCATAGATGTCCTGCCGGAGAGCCGCGAGTTCAGGATGGGTGGGAAACACTGAGGATTCGAAATCATTGAAGACATATCTCTTCCATTCCTCAATCGGGAGGGAGGGGAGATCGCGGAGATTGAATCCGGATGGTTTGGGACGAATTCCGGCGAATGCCTCTTTTGTGGAAATATAGACCGGAGGCTTCACGAGAAGAAGATATTTTCCCGCAAGGGAGAGATCGATAGGCGTCAGGATATTGCCGGTGCCGCTTGCAAAACATGGTTTGTTAAGAATAAAGAATGGACAGTCAGCGCCGAGTGTCCCGGCAATTTCCATAAGACTTTCATTCGATAATGGATTGCCGAAAGTTTCATTCAAGGCAAGGAGTGTGAAGGAAGCATCGGCACTTCCTCCTCCGAGCCCCGCCCCGTCAGGGAGATGTTTGTCAAGCGAGATTGAGATGGATCCGAGGTGGTCGTCCTCTCCGAAAGCCTCCGTGTATGCCCTCATGAACGCCTTGACAGCTTTAACTACCAGATTCTTTTCCGGAGGGCAGTCAATTTTGCGCCCCAGAAACACTATTTTGCACCTCGTGGGGGTGTCGCGAACCATCGTGACCTCCAGAATGTCGTCAAAAGGGAAGGGTTGCTGTGGCAATCCGGTCTCGATCCCGACCGGGAAGAAAACTGTCTCCAGATTATGATATCCATCCGGGCGTTTGCCGACAACGTTAAGGCCGATATTTATTTTTGCATTGACAAATTTTATCATCTTGGCGTGACGTTTAGATTCTTCAGGCGGTTATGCCTCCTTGATTCAATATCCGAATTCCTGACCCTTCCTCAGGGGGGAGATTCCGTTTTTCATCCATTCCGGCATCGGATCCCCTTTCAGATAGTGGTCGAAGAATTGTTGCAGACGTTTTGTGATGTCCTTACGGTTTCTGCGTTCCTTAAGGTTATGGGCCTCTCCATTGTATTGAAGCATCCACACAGGTTTCCCAAGGCGCCGTAGAGCCATAAACATCTCGATTCCCTGATACCATGGCACAGCGCCGTCGTCATCATTATGCATGATCAGGAGGGGAGTGTTTACTCTGTCGGCATGGAACAGGGGGGAGTTGGCGAGATATAGTTCTGGAGCTTCCCAAAGATTGCGGCCAATTCGGCTTTGTCCCACCTCATATTGTCCCTGGCGGGAATCGCCGGAACCCCACCGGATTCCTCCGAATGCCGATGTCATGTTGGCTACGGGAGCTCCCGACCCTGCACATGCGAACATATTGGTGCGGGTCACGAGATATGCAGTCTGATATCCTCCCCAGCTTTGTCCGTCGATTCCGATTCTCTTCCGGTCGATGTTGGGATATTTATCACAGACCGCCTCCACGCCGGAACAAACATAGTTGTAGGAGCTTTCTCCGGGGAGCCCGGTGTTGAAATGAATATCGGGAACGAATACTACATAGCCACGGCTCACGTAGAATGGGAAATTTATCCAGCTCCACGAGGGTTCCATCGTGTAATGCTTGAATAGGGTATGGGAATATGTCTCATAGAAATAGACGAGCATCGGATATTCCTTGTCGGGATTGAAATCCTCCGGAAGATATAGGATTCCATCGGATGGTTGGCCGTTATAGGCATGCCATTTGAAGAGGGTAGCGGTTCCCCAGCTGTAATCCTTCATCTGAGGATTTGAATCGGAAACCCTTTTCGTCTTTGACGGATTGAGCGCTTGAGATACGTAGACATTTGGCGATGTCGAGAAATTGCCCTGCACCCATGCATAGACATCAGCATTCAGCGCCTTGACAACTTGATTGAAGGTGAACTCTTCAAGAAAATCAATGTGAGGAGCCACCGGTTTCCCGGTATATGCGGCAGTCGCGAATCCGTTCCGTTTGTCGACATTGTTGAAAACAGAATAGAGGAGCTTGCGGTTTGCCGGAATGAACCGCTCCTCAGGATCGGTCTTGATATATCTGAAAGTCAGATCTCTCTTCCTTCCCTCGCCGGCTGTGACGCAGAACGGGGCACTCTCCCCTTTGGGATCAAGGCTCCAGACATCAAATTTGTCATACACAAGTAGTCGGCTATCGTTGTCTGTAAAACCCATCCTGCCGTAAGGCTCGAAAACTCTGACCGGGCGGTCGGCGTCTTCATCCCATAGGATCGCATCGACTCCCTGGCTGATATTTCTTGTTGCCCCGGTGGCTATCTCGTAGGCCTGATAGTTGCGACCATCAAACCAGACCACAAATTTGTCGGCTGGAGAGAGAGTTGTCATTCCTCCCGGCACTGTTGCGATATTCTTTTCCTCTCCGGTGATGACATTTTTAATTTTCAGTTCGACATCCGCCTGATAGTCCCATTGAGTAGCTATGATATTGTTGGAGGAGTCGATCAGAAGAGCCCAGTCGCCGTCCCAACGGTCGGGTGTTACAACCCGGCAGAGATGGCTGTCGGTCAGGAGCACCTGTTTGCCAGATGCAAGATCGATGACAACCGGGAAAGTTCGCTCCCGCAAGCTTTTCAAACGGTTGCGCTCCTGAGGCGGAGTGGCCGGAGCATCCCATCTCCAGATGTCGAGCGAAGGGGTCTCGAATTTCACAAGCGTGGTGTCGTCGGGAGCAATCACCGGGGCGATGCCGGCTATTAGGCGTTTCCCATTTTCTGAGAATGATGGAACCGTGTATTGGTTCAGGCTCATCTCTCCCCCCGCGGTGATCTTTATCTCTTTCGGGAGTGTGGCACCCGATTTCAGATCAGCAAGCATAAGGTTGCATCGCAGTGTCCCTGTTTTCGCGGAATCGGGAGAAGAGGTGAAGGCGATTGCCGTCAAATCTTTATTGAAAACCGGCAAGCCATAGAAATGCTTCCCTTTCTCAAGAATATTAAGCGTGTCGTCCTTGACAAGGAGAAAGCCTGCACCGGAGAATGAGAGGCTATCGGCCCTTGTCTTGGCAAAAGACAATGCAACTCCCCCTCCGTTTTCGGAAAGGGAATAATCCTTCACATTTTTGATTATCCGTGTGGTTTCCGAGTCAAGGTTCTTTACGATAAGAGCTCGTCCGGCCTTGGAATCCTTAAGGACTTTTTTATCAACGATGGCCGTGTCACACGAACTCCAGGCTACAACATTGTTCCCTTTCCCGGAAATCTTATAGGATGAAGGCACTCCGGGATACCTGGAGATCTCTCCCGTTTTCAGATTGATCAGGGCCAAGGAGTCCTGAGGAAGTTCCAATCCTTTCTTCCCTTTGATTTTCGCATTGCGGGTGTCCTTATAAAAGGGTTTAATCAGCGCAACCGCCCATTTGCTGTCGGGGGTAAAGGCCGCGTGATATCCTCGCGGAATTTCGATGCGTGTGCCCTTGCCGACATTGTAGATGGTGAGCACTCCGTCCCCCTCCTGCGGATATACTTCGGAAGCGTTCCATTCCCCATTCCTGGAAAGGGAGTATTCATAAACCGATTCCCACCTGTCGAAATCGGAGTGGTCGAGAACTTTTTTTTGACCGGCCCAGGCTGAGATCGATGTCAGCAAGGTAAGGCCGATGATAGTGTTTCGCATTGTAGTCTGATATTGGAAATGATTACCGCGATAGATCCGTTTAGTCGATTTTGTGAAGATTATGCCCCATTCTCTCCTTCTTGGTGTGCATGTAGAAGCGGTTGTATTTATTGGGTTCAACTTCAAGAGGAATATTCTCCGACACCTCCAGTCCGTAGCCCTCAAGCCCGATTCTTTTCACAGGATTGTTGGTCATGAGCTTCATTTTTTTTATCCCTAAAGCGTGGAGGATGTTGGCTCCTACACCATAGTCGCGTTCATCGGCCTTATGCCCCAGATGAAGGTTGGCGTCGACCGTGTCATAACCGTTCTCCTGAAGTTTATAGGCCTTGATTTTCTCCATCAGTCCGATTCCGCGGCCCTCCTGATTAAGATAAATCACGGCGCCGCGTCCCTCGTTTTCAATCATCTTCATTGCCAGATGCAGCTGCTCGCCACATTCGCATCTCATGGATCCGAAGATGTCGCCTGTGGCACATGAGGAGTGCACTCTCACAAGCACTGGCTCTCCATCGTCCACATTCCCCTTTATGAGGGCTATGTGTTCAAGATCATTGTCTTTCTGTTTAAAGGGAATGAGTCGGAAATGACCGTAGGCGGTCGGCATGTCAACCTCCTCACCGCGCTCCACCATTGATTCATTTTTCATCCTGTAGGCAATAAGATCGCGGATGCTCACAAGCTTGAATCCCCATTCATCGGCTCGTTTCCGAAGTTCCGGAAGTCGAGCCATCGATCCGTCGTCGCTCATGATCTCCATAAGGGCAGCGGCCGGCTGCAGGCCGGCGAGACGGGCGAAATCAACGGCAGCCTCCGTGTGGCCGCAACGTTGAATCACTCCTCTGTCTTGGGCATAAAGAGGATTGATGTGGCCCGGGCGTCCGAATGTTTCAGGGGTTGATTCAGGATCTGCGAGTGCGCGGATGGTTGCTGCGCGGTCTTCCGCAGAAACTCCGGTGGAGCAACCCTCAAGTTTATCGACCGTCACGGTGAAAGGAGTTCCAAGAACGGAAGTGTTGTCGACCACCTGATGCTCAAGCTTCAGTTCGCTGCAACGCTGGTTGGTGATTGGAGCACAGAGCACTCCCCGCGCATTCTTGAGCATGAAATTGACATCGTCAGGCGTGATTTTCTCCGCCGCGATGATAAGGTCGCCTTCATTCTCGCGGTCTTCGTCATCAACCACTACGATGAATTTTCCCTGTCTGAAGTCTTCGATAGCCTCCTCAATGGAGTCAAGTCTGATATTATTGTCCATCTGATTGTCCGGATTATTTTATAATGAAAATAGAGAAGTTTACGCTTCCGTAAACTCTTTGCTGGTGGAATCCCGGCAGATTTGAGAAATTTCTCGTTTTAGAGTGTTCGATAATGACAACCGAACCGCTCCTGACCATTGCAGACCCTAATATCAGGGCCGGGATCTCGTCGAATCGCGGATGGTCGTAGGGGGGATCTGCAAAAATGAAGTCGAATTGCCGCGAACAGGATGCGATAAACTTGAAGACGTCTCCCTGAATCACTGTCAGCGATTCGTCTCCAAGCTTCTCTTTGACGCTCCTGATGAACCTTGTCTGAACCGGCGCCTGTTCAACAGAAGTAACCTGCCGGCAACCTCTGGAAAGAAATTCGAAGCTTATCGCTCCGGTCCCCGCGAAAAGATCAAGCGCGGATTTCCCTTCGAAATCATCCATGTTTTCAAGGACATTGAAGAGATTTTCCCTTGCAAAATCGGTTGTGGGACGAGCTGTGATATTCTTTGGAACGTCAAAGCGTCGTTTCCCGTATTTACCTCGGATTATTCTCATATCTGACGGTTGGAGTTTCGTGTGAATTTTTCGATGGCATTCTTCAGGTCGGCCGAGGGTTGAATCCCTTCGCAGACGATCGCCACCTCTTTTGGATCGATGCCGTAGACATCGAACAGGTTGAAGGCATGATAGGCAATTTCTCCTTCATCTCCGCAGGTTCTCGTAGATGCCGAGATTAGGGCGGAGTCTTTCAGAAGGATAAAATCACATTCATCTTTCCTGTTGCAAATAAACAGTGTTATCCCTGAGTTGCCGGCTCTTTTTTCCGCCACAGCCCTCATCAGATTGCACGACACCCGCGCACCGGGAAACGTGCGGTAAAGAAAAGCTTTCAAACCGGAAACCGGAGCGAAAATGGCCGTAATGTCTTTATCTCTGTCGGTCATTATGTCGTCCGGATCAGCGTCATATACGGTGGTGAAGAGAGTCTCTTCCGCCCCTTCCGCAGCATCGATGGCTGAGGATGGTACGAAGAGGGTGTGACGGTCGAAAATGATTATTCTTGCGGAGAAATCATCCAGCACTCTGGGATGATCGTAGACCGCGTTCTCGATATGATTGAGAAGATTGGAGGGATCCTCATCCCATTCGGAGGAGAATAGGGGTTGGGGCTCCACGTCATCGTGAAGAGTGTTTTCAAGATGGGCCGAAATCCCTGTCGGATGAATCCTGACGATCAGACGCCATTGCCCGGTGTCTGCATAATCTGCGGCGGTCAAAACTGTCAGCATGTCATTTCTCCGCAAAGACTGATTTCCATTAGTTTCTTCACTTCTTCAGGCGACATTCCACGCCCGAGAAGATACATCAGTTTGGTTATCGCGGCCTCGGAGGTCATGTCGTGTCCGGATATAACTCCGGCGTTAGCGAGTTCAAGCCCTGTGACGTAGCGGAACGGAAGCACACTTCCGTTGTTGCATTGCGTGATGTTGACCACGACCACTCCGCGGTTCACGGTTTCCTTTATCGCTTCGATAAACCATTGCACGTTCGGGCCGTTTCCCGCTCCGAAAGTCTTGAGCACGACCCCTTTTATCCCGGGGGTATTAAGCATGTGTCTGACCACGTCCTCCTTTATTCCTGGGAAGAGATCGATATAGAGAACGTTGCAGTCCATTTCGTAGTGCACCTTCAAAGGTTGCCCGGATTGCTCCGGACGCCATAGCGCGTCTTTGTTAAAAGTGATACCCAATCCGATTTTTGCCAGTTCAGGGTAGTTGTTGCTTTTGAAAGCGTTGAAATTGTCGGCACTTCGTTTGGTGCTTCTGTTCCCTCTCCAGAGATAGTTTTCAAAAAGGATAGCCACTTCCCGGATCATCTGGTTTCCCTCGGAATCTCTGGCGGCGGCAATCTGCAGTGCTGTTATGAGATTCTCCTCGCCGTCGGTCCTGACTTCTCCGATCGGGAGCTGAGATCCGGTGATGATTACCGGTTTGTCAAGATTCTCAAGCATGAAGCTGAGGGCCGAGGAAGTGTAGGCCATCGTGTCAGTGCCATGCAACACTACGAAGCCGTCATAGTCATAATAATTGGTTTCGATCACCTTGGCGATTTCTCCCCAGTGGTCTGGCGTCATAGCGGATGAATCGATGGGTTTTTCAAACTGAAGGCTGTCGATCTGGAAATCGAGCATCTTCAATTTGGGAACGTTGTCGAGAAGATGGTTGAAATCCACGGGCTCCAGAGCATGGCTCACCGGACTTTCAATCATTCCAATCGTTCCACCGGTGTAGATCATCAGGATCTTTGGACGGGAATTGGTGGTCATTTGCAATTGTTAAGCGTGATCATTGTTTTATTGCCTGGGAAAATAGCGTGCGGTTTCTCATCAGCTGGTGGGTCGCAGCCAGCGATAACCGTAGAAATGCTGGTTCTCGAGCTTGAAAAGGCGCATTATGGGATAGGGATCCACGGTTACTTTCTGAGTTTCATTGGAAAGATGGATAAGATAGGGCACGCCGTCGATCATATCAACGAATCCAATATCATAAATGTCGTAGTCCGGTTCCGGAGACAGGAGGATGATAATGTCGCCGCTCTCCATCATGTCGTGGAGCTCTTTGTTTCCGATGCTCTGTTTCTTGAGATGAGGAATCCGGTGGCCACGATAGCCCATTTCTGTCATCCTCACCTTGTCGAATGCCGCGTCATCCTTTAACGCAGGATACTTTTCCCGGTTTCTTGTGAGATGGTCGAGAGTCTTGACCTTGAAGCCTCCCCCTCCCATATATTCGGTCATCTCCTTGAGATTGCCTCTGTAGATATTGTCGACAATCCAGTCGGCACCATAGAAAAGGCGGCTCGTGAATCCGAGATCCTCTCCCTTCCTGCGGCTGAATTTCTCAAGATAATCCTCATAAACCTTCACTCTCGGGAGCTTCTGCCGGCTGGCTTCTGCAATCGCCATGACGTTATTGACGAATCCCAGGGGATCCATCCCGTGGAAATTGATCATGATGGTTCCGAGCGAATCGGCATCGGCGGGCGGAGCAATGGGAATTCCGGAAAGCTGTTTGGCCACAAAGGCGCAGCGTTCTCCGAAGGTGCCTCCGTTCTGGGCTGTCAGGGCCAGAAGTTTTGAAACAAGCAGGGTGTCTTCCTCGCAGTGGATGCGGTTGGAATATGCTGATGCCGGAGCCACTGCTCCGAATGCCATCACAAGGCATGCGGCGAGACGAAGGATATGGTTGATGTGTCTTCTAATGGTTAATAACATGGGAAATTCTTTCTTTTTTGCAAATTTAGCAAATAATCTCAATATACGGATGGATTTTCAGTGCAAACTTTTCAAAAGTATCCGTGAAATGGATTTGAAGATTGGATAAACTTGGTTAATTTTGCAGAATGAATCTGATAGAGATAGAAACACTGGCGCACCCCGGAGTGCACGTTTTCTCGCGGCTCACCGAGGCACAGCTCCGCAACAGGCTGAACCCCGGGGATGGGCTCTTCATCGTTGAGAGTCCGAAGGTCATAAAGGTGGCCCTTGATTCAGGCTATGAACCTGTTTCAATCCTGTGTGAGCGCCGTCATCTGGAGGGGGACGCCGCGGAGGTGATTTCCCGGAGTGGCGATATCCCCGTCTACACAGGAAGCCGGGAACTTCTTTGCGAACTCACCGGCTACACGCTGACTCGGGGCGTTTTATGCGCGATGCGTAGAAAGCCGGAGCCAGACGTCGCGCAGCTGCTCGAAGGGACTTCCCGGGTGGCGGTGATTGATGGCGTTTCAGACACGACGAATATCGGCGCGATCTTCCGATCGGCAGCCGCCCTGGGAGTGGATGCTGTGGTGCTGACCCGCAGTTCATGCGATCCTTTGAACCGGCGTTCCGTGAGAGTATCCATGGGGAGCGTTTTCCTCGTGAAGTGGGGATGGCTCGATGGTCCGGTGGCCGGGCTCCGGGAATATGGACTCAAAACGGTAGCTCTCGCGCTGACTGATGATTCAGTGTCGATTGACGATCCGGTTTTGCGGGCTGAACCCCGGCTGGCCATGATTCTCGGCACAGAGGGGGATGGCCTTTCAAAGGAGGTCGTGGCCGGGGCCGACTACACAGCGCGCATCCCGATGTCGCATAATGTTGATTCTTTAAATGTGGCCGCGGCTTCGGCGGTGGCCTTCTGGGAACTGAGGAAAAGATGAGCAAGGCGAAACTGAGAAAATATCTTGCGTCTCTTGAGCGGGATCAGCTTATGGCGCTGATGCTTGAGATGTATGATGCCCGGAAATCCGTCAGGGAGTATCTTGATTTCTGTGCGGATCCCGATGAGGAGAAGGCACGTGAAAATGCTTTGAAATTGCTGAGACGCAACTATTTCACAACGCAAAACAGATGTCGGAAATCTTTCTCGGTCAAGGGTGGCAATGAGATAGTGGCTGATTTCAGTTCACTGAATCCCTCTCCCGAAAATATGGGGATGCTCCTCACCTCTCATGTTGAAATTGCGATGGAATATCTATTAAGGAGAGGAATTATCCGTGAAACCGCCTGGCGCTCCGTAGTCAATCTTTTTGATAAGGCTTCCGCCTATTCGGCCGCCTATTGCCTTGATGGCTTTCTGGGTCATCGCCTCCGGGAAGTTCAGAGGCTTGCCTCGCGTGCTCCCGGATGGCTTGGAATCGACAGGATGATGAAAGAGAAGTGGGATGAAAATAGAGTGGCAAAAGATGAAGGAAACGGATAATGAGAAAAAGATAGTGCTTGTGGGTGGGGGAGGACACGCTCTCTCAATTCTGGAAGCGATGTCAGACCCCGGAAGAGTGTCAGGATATCTTGCCCTTTCACCCTCGGATGAGATGCCCCTGGAATGGTTGGGAAATGATGAAATGGCTCCCGCTCTTGCAGAGGATCATCTTTTTCATCTTGCGTTTATTTATTGTGGGCGCCCCGATATGAGATTGAGGGGAAGGATTATCGCCAAATATTCGGCCTTTGGCGCCAGATTTGCGACTGTGATAGCTTCTACATCGGTCGTCACCAGAAACGTAAGGCTGGGGGAAGGGTGTGCAGTTATGCACAGGGCGGTTATAAACCGCGCAATACTTGGGAACAACGTTGTCATAAACACAGGGGCGATCGTTGAACATGACTGCATCGTCGGCGACAACTCATTTGTCGGACCCGGAGCTGTGATTGGCGGCGGCGTGAAGATAGGGAGGAATTGTTTCATTGGATTGGGGGCTGACATCCGCAATGGCGTTGAAATCGCTGATGGGGTTTCCGTCGGAATGGGAGCTGTCATCACCCGCGATCTTCTCCTGCCTGGATTCTATAGGGGAACTCCATTGCGGTTCAGCGGTGTGGATGAAAACGATAAATATAATAACGATAAAGGATAATCATGGCGATAATAATAGCAGAGGCAGGCGTCAATCACAATGGTTCGTTGGAAAGGGCTCGCCGGATGGTGGAAATCGCGGCTGAAGCCGGCGTGGACTATATAAAGTTCCAGACGTTCAAGGCGGAGAAGCTGGTGACTCGTTCCGGGCGTACGGCGGAATATCAGGCACAGGCGTGCCACGCGGAGTCTCAGTTGGAAATGCTGAAGGAGCTGGAACTCAACTACGACTCGTTCAGAATCCTTTCGGAATATTGCAGGAAATGTGGAGTGGGATTCCTTTCCACACCATTTGATATTGAGAGCATCGGTTTTCTGGCTTCCCTCGGGATGGATTATATGAAAGTGCCATCCGGAGAGGTGACCAATCTCCCTTATCTCAGAGCAGTAGCCTCCACCGGAATCCCGGTAATAATGTCAACCGGGATGTGCTCGCTCGGGGAAGTGGAGAAAGCGCTTCAGGTCTTTCTTGATTCGGACTATAGCCGTGACAACATTATTTTGCTCCATTGCACCACGGAATATCCCGCGCCATATTCCGACGTAAACCTCAGGGCTATGCTCACCTTGGGAGATGCTTTCGGAACGCGCGTCGGCTACTCCGACCACACCGAGGGCACTGAGGTGTCGGTTGCTTCGGTTGCGTTAGGAGCTTCTGTTGTGGAGAAACATTTCACGTTGTCTCGTTCGCTCCCCGGTCCGGATCATGCGGCCTCTCTTGAACCCGAAGAACTCAAAAGACTTGTCCGCGAGGTGAGAAACGTCAGCATGGCTCTTGGAAGCCGGATAAAGGGTGTTTCCCAGTCGGAGAAAAAGAATAAGGAGGTTGCGCGCAAAAGCATAGTGGCCTCGAAAGAAATAAAACGCGGGGAGAAATTCTCTCCGGATAATATAGAGGTAAAACGTCCCGGGGGAGGGCTCTCTCCCATGCTTTGGGATGAGGTTGTAGGGAAGACTGCACGAAGGGATTTCCTAACCGATGAATATATAGAACTTTAAGAAAATGCGGAAAATATGTTTCATAACAGGGTCGCGTGCCGACTATGGCATCATGGCTCCGCTGATGAGAAAAGTGGCCGACAGCGGCGAGACTCTGCTCCAGATTGTGGCCACCAACATGCATCTTTCCCCCCAGTTCGGCATGACTGTCAACGAGATCCTGGCTGATGGCTTTCAGGTGGATGAGCGGGTGGAATCTCTTGTTGCGGGCGACACTCCGTCGGCTACTGTCAAAAGCATGGGGCTCACGCAGATTGGAATGGCTGATGCCCTGTCGAGACTCCGCCCTGACCTATGCGTGATTCTGGGCGATCGCTATGAGATGCTCGCAGCCGCTTCTGCAGCTCTGATTTTCAGGATTCCGGTTGCCCATCTTCATGGAGGAGAAACCACCGAAGGAGCCTACGACGATTACATCCGCCACGCCATCACCAAGCTCTCATGGCTACATTTCGCGTCGACCGAAGAGTATGCGTCACGCATTATAAAAATGGGAGAGGATCCTGACCGGGTGTTCTATGTCGGTTCTCCGGGAGTGGATAATATCCGCCATACCACCACGCTGAGTCGGGCGGAGCTTGAAAGCGAAATAGGATTTCATCTGGGAGACAGATATGTGGTGGCAACTTATCATCCTGTGACCACCCTTCCGGGAGAGGAGGAGAAGCAGACACGCGATTTTCTGAAGGCTCTCGATTCAATTATTGAAAAGGGATGGAACGTGCTCTTCACTATGCCCAATTCCGACACTGGCGGTGCAGTTGTGGCCCGCCTGATAAGGGAGTGGGCGGCAAAACACCCGGAGAGTGTTAAGGCGGTGGCTTCCCTCGGGAGAGTGAAGTTCTATTCCGCGTTGCGCCATTCATCGGCCATGACCGGGAATTCCTCCTGCGGATTGATCGAGGCTCCCTCTTTCGGAATTCCCACCCTTAACGTCGGCGATCGCCAGAAGGGACGAGCCCGGGGAGAATCGGTCGTGGATGTGGAAGCAGATTATGAATCTGTGAAGAAAGGTCTGGAGAAAGTTTTGTCGGCTGATTTCGCTATCCTTGCCGCGAAATCCACGAATCCATACGAGAAGAGCGGAACTGTAGAAGAGATCTTCAAGCGGCTCAAAGACTCTCCTCTCATCGGAATAAAAAGTTTTCATGACGTATGAAAGAACGGCTTCCCAAATGCTGGGAAGCCGTTCTTTCATACGGGAAATCTCCACCGGGGGATTATTTATTGTCAAGCCCGAGGTCCTTGAATGTTCTCGGAGCGGGAACTCCGGGGAGAGGTTTTCTATCTTTCAGCTGTTTGAGTGTCACTTCAATGGCTTTCTCGAGCTGCTGGTCGATCCCTGCGTTCTCTTTGACGGGATCATTGTCGATGAGTATGTCGGGATCTACACCATGGTTTTCCACGATCCATTCTCCTGTTTTCGCATCATAGTTGGTGAAGAACGGAACCCTGACGTCTGTACCATCCATGTATGGGAGTGAGCCGGAAATACCGATTATGCCTCCCCATGTGCGGGTGCCGATTACTGTTCCCAGATTATTGGCTTTGAAACTCCAGGGGAAGAGGTCGCCGTCGGATGCGGAATACTTGTTGATCAGAAGCACCTTTGGGCCGACATGTGCGGCATCGGGAGTAGTGCCGATCTGCGAGGATGTGCGGCTCATGTTAAGGCGATAGGGAGTGCGGAGCAGACGTTCGAGAATCATCGGAGATACGTTGCCTCCTCCATTGGCGCGGTCGTCGATGATGAGGGCCTCCTTGTCGAGCTGCGGATAGAAATACCGGGCGAATTCGTTGAGTCCTTCCGGGCCCATATCCGGGATATAGATATATCCTACTTTGCCGTCGGTGGCTTCTTCCACGCGCTTGATGTTATTCTGAACCCAGTTGTAGTGGTAGAGAGGATATTCATCCCCGATCGGTTTCACAACTATAGTCCTTGCCCCGGATGCTGATGCCTTTGAGTTTACGGTCAGTTCGGTTGGAACATCTGTCTTCCCGATCATCAGGGAATAGAAATTATCGGTGTCGGTCACCGGGATGCCATCCACGGCCACGATGAAGTCTCCCTCGTTCACTCCGAGGCCCGGCTCCTCAAGCGGAGAACGGAGTGATTCGCTGTAGGGGGCGCCGGGGAGAATCCTGTCGATACGGTAGAATCCGCTTTTGTCGCGGCTTATTTCGGCACCCAGCAGGCCCATGGGGACTCTTGGAGCTTTCTTGACCTGGCCGGGATTCACGTAGGCATGTCCGCAGGCAAGTTCCGCGATCATCTCTCCTATGATATAATTAAGGTCATAGCGGGTCTTGACGTAGGGAAGGAGGGCTCCATATTTCTGTTTGATGGCGTTCCAGTCGACGCCATGCATGTTCTCAAGGTAGAAACCGTCGCGGAAGGCACGCCACACTTCGTCGAAAATCTGAGGCCATTCCTGAGCGTAGTCCACGGGAGCCACCATTCCTGAAAGATTCACGGGTTTTGAAAGATTGGCCTTCGAGGTAGGGAAATCTGTCACGTAGATCTCGCCGTGTTTATAGAACGCTGCTTTCTTTCCATCGGCTGCCACTGTCATTGATGCGCCATCGGCCACTTTCTCGCTTTCTCCGGTTGTGAAATCGAAAACGCTCACTCCATTTGATGCATACCAAACCTTGTTGCCCTTTGCGTAGACAGGACGATAAACGTCGGAAACAGGAAGCTTTATGATTCTGGCAGAAAGACCTTCCGGATCAATTTTCACAGTGACGCCGGATGTTTCGGCGCCCTCGTTTTTCTTAGCCGGAGTCTTGGTAGTCTCTTTCTTTTGATCGTCGGCAGCCGGAGCATCGGATTCATCTTTAAGAAGGAAAGGCGAGGGGGTGTCGGCAGAGAGGAGCGTCATGTAGAGGCGTCCGAGACGGTTGTAGACGTGATTCCATTCAAGACTTCCGTAGGTCGGGTTGAAATCACGGTCAGACATGAAATAGAGATATTTTCCGTCGGCACTGAATTTGGGAGATGATGAGTTATACCATTTCTCGGTGACGGGATACTCCTTGCCGGTCTCGATATTGAAAACATATATCACCCTTTCCTGATTCGTTGCAGGCTTTGCATAGGCAATCCATTTGCTGTCGGGGGAGATGTCATACTGGCGGAACTCACTTTCAGGACAAGTGGCGAGAGTGCGTTTCTTCCCGGTGGCTACAACTACTTCCACCAGGCGGTTCTTACGGTCGGAATAGATGATTTTCTTGGCGTCGGGAGTCCAGCTGAACTGGCGGATATAGGTGTCGTTGCCCGACGTCAGTTGGCGTGGTTTTCCCCCTTCGATGGGCTGGATCATGATTTCCGATTCTCCGGTGCCGTCAGCGATATAGGCGATTGCACTTCCATCGGGAGCCCATTCCGCCTCTCTGTCGTTCGACCCCGGAGTCCGGGTGATATCACGGGTGACCCCTTTCCCCGCCGGAACATCAAACACCTCTCCACGGGCTGTGACTGCAAGTCTGTTTCCTCCGGGAGATAATGAGAACCCGGTCATCATGTCGGCCACGTTCATCATCTCGGAGCGTGCCTGCACATTGTCGGAAGCGAGAGTGATCACCACCTTCTCCGGAGTGCCCTTGGCGGGATCAAGTCGATATATGTAGCCACCATTCTCAAAAACTATCGTCTTGCCGTCGGAACTGGGAAATTTGATGTCATATTCCTTGAAATCGGTGACTTTGCGGGTCTCTTTCGATTTGGTGTTATAGGCGAAGAGATTCATCGTCATGTCGCGGTCGGAAAGGAAATAGATATCATCGCCAATCCACATCGGAATGATATCCTGGGCCACATTGTCGGTGATATTTTCCACCGTTTTCTTTTCCGGATCATAGATCCAGATGTCATCGGCCATACCTCCGCGGTAGTATTTCCAGTTTCTGAATTCTCTCATCACCCTGTTGTAGGCCATCTTCTTCCCATCGGGAGAGAAACTGCAGAATCCCCCTTCCGGAAGAGGCATCACCTCCGACATTCCACCTTCGGGAGAAATGGTCCATAGCTTTCCTTCAAACCCATCGCTGATCCTGTTGCGGTAGACAATTTTTTTTCCATCGGGAGTCCATGTCAGCACCATATTGTTGGGGCCCATACGGTCGCCGAGATCATCGCGGCTGTTGGTGGCTGTATAGGTGAGCCTGACGGGTTCTCCACCTTGAGAGGGTATGAGATAAACTTCAGTGTTTCCATCATATTGCCCTGAAAAGGCAATGCTTTTACCATCAGGAGAAAAGCGGGGGAAGATTTCATAACCAACATGGGAGGTCAGTTTCTTCGCCTCCCCGCCGGTGGAGGGAACTGAATAAAGGTCGCCGGCAAAAGTGAATACAATCTGGTTCCCGTTTGTGGCAGGAAATCTCAGAAGCCGGGCCTCCTCAGCCGCATAGGCCGGCAGGGAGGATAGTGTGGCGGCTGCAAAAGCAGCCGACAATATCAGTCGATTCATAATTTGAAATAGGTTTTATTGTTGTGCAAAGTTACGATTTTTTTTCAGAAATATCATGATAAAGTGAGGATTAAATCATATCAAACCATAATTGGAGAAAAAATGATGATTCGTGTTAATCCAAATAACATTAAAGTTTGTTAGAATATCAGTTAAACTAAAAGGTTATGAAAATGAATGCAATCAAAAGTGCCGTGGCAGCCTGCACAGTAGGAGTCGCCGCAATCTGTTCCCCATTTACGGACGCATGCACCAGAGTTCTCTACAAGGGACTTGACAATCTCTTTGTCGTAGGACGCTCCCTCGACTGGAAAACTCCTATCCCTACAAATCTTTATGTCTATCCACAGGGAATGCATAAGGTCGGATCAAACGAACCCGGTGCCGTTGAGTGGACTTCCAAATATGGAGCTGTCTATGCGGTGGGCTATGATGCCGGTGTGACTGAAGGAATGAACGAAAAGGGACTCGTGGTCAACGGACTGTTCTGCAAAGGCACAGTCTATAATAATAAGGACACTGAAGGACGCCCTGCCATGTCGCTTGCGATGTTTGTAGCCTGGATTCTGGATCTTAACGCCACTACCGACGAGGCAGTCGAGATGATTCAGAAGCATGATTTCACTCTGGGAGGCTCAACATTCGACGGAGGGACGGTTTCCGCGCTTCACTGGGGAATCACCGACGCTACCGGAAAAACGGCAATCGTGGAATTTGACAATGGAAATATCCGCATTTCTGATCCCGGCGACTATCAGGCAATGACCAATGATCCGCAGTGGCCTTCCATGCAGGCCATCCTTGCATATTGGGACAAGATCGGGGGCACCCACATGCTTCCCGGCACGGTCAGCAGTCCCGACCGTTGTGTGCGCGCCAACTTCTTCGCCCATCATGTTGAAGCCGTAGGCAATCCGTTCCTGGCGGTGAGCATCTGCCGAAGCGTATTGATGAATGCATGTGTTCCCTATACATATCTGATTGAGGGGGAGCCTAATGTATCCTCCACACAGTGGCGTTCTTTCTCTGATATCAAGAATAAGAGATATTATTTCGACATCGTGACCAATATGGGCTATTATTATATCGATCTCACTAAATGTGATCTCAAGCCGGGTGCATCAGTAATGAAACTCGACACCACAGCTGAGACCGGCCTTATTGGAGAGGCAAATCTTGCTCTCAAGAAGCATGCTCCCTTCACCCCCTCCTACTAAAAATCAGATTAACGATCCATCGTACTACAAGCGGGGGAATCTGTCAAGCTTGACAGATTCCCCCGCTTGTAGTACGGATTATAGGATTTCAGAGTTGAGAAACCTTTCCCATGAAAAGAATTGCTCCGGTTGTCAGCTCCGATATGATATAAATAAATGGCTCGTCAAGATAAAAGAATCCAAATCCTGCGGAAGTAGGCTCTGAAGAGATCTGGGATGTAGAGGCTGCCTTAACTCCTGTTTCATCAATTTTAATATATGTGGATTGTGATGCATCCACGATATTTAAGGTTTCTTCAGATGCTTTAAGCATTGATGCAGGATTCTCGAAAACTTCTTTTATACCGAGTTTCTTTGAGATATTCACAAAATTAATGTCACATCGTGTCTCAAACCGAGGAATCCTGACATGGTTATTCGGATTGAAACGCATTAGGTAGGTCATTTTTTCCCAAGAATCGCGATCAATTTTTTTAATGACGTCGTCAATAGAAAGTCCTTCGGCTGGAATAATAAAATTTATGGAATACATAAACCCTCTAAACTCCAGTCTTGCCAAATGACAAAAGTCAGTTTCACCTCTTTCAACCAACATGCTCTTTTTCGACATTGTCGGAACCTTACTTATTGTTCCGTCAGCATTTCTGAAATCAAGATCTTGAGTATCGGCCGGATCAAAAGGATTGGCCCAGATACCTTCGAAACAGAGGTTACTGATAACTCCGAAATCATGATAATCAAGGTTGTTTGATTCTGCAAAATCATTAATCATTCCACCGGTTTCAGATGAAATCCATGCATCAATAGCAGCACTGGAGTGATCTTTGAATTCCTTGACGTTGTAGTAAGTTCTAAGGATGTCAAGATAAGTTTCTTTAAGATTGATCTGGTTTTTATAGAACACGGCATTGCTGATTGAAAGACGTGAGAATTCATCGCTTTTACGTAGTGCTGCAATTAGCTTGGATGCGTAATCGTTAACGTCATTGATATTGATTTCATCATTGAGATTTAGAGTTTCGATTAGTTCCTTTTCAGCGAGAGATCCTTCAGTCGCGCCATTTGCGATCATGGCGAGCGTCCATGCATAGGTTTGTGGAGAAAATGCGTAGTTTGGTTGTACACTGCCTATGATTTCATCTGTTGCCTTCAAGACGTCAAATGAGAAATCGTTAATGGCATTCAAGGCGGTTGCTTCGCTTCTTGTCAATTCAATTTTTTCTGCGAGAGGGGTTTCCGGCTCTCCGCTGTCACAAGAAGCAAATGCAAAAGCCAGCATTGCGAAAAATGGAAGATAACGTACCTTCATAAAATTATTTTATTTAGTTGATTGTATAATTAATAATTTGATAAAACTTATAGCCATTGATGTCCTCGATATCTGAAGATATATTCAGGATTGCACCATTAATTAACACTTCATCTGGTCCAAAATAATATCCCCAATTAAATTTGAAGAAGATTTGTTTTGAAACGTAGGATTCAGTGTAAATTTTACCATATTTATTTACGAGATAATTATAATCATCCGTTGTGCCGGTGTCAGGCCCAATGGGTTTAGTTGGATCTGAACCAGTATTTGGCTTGACATAGGCATAATAATAATCCCAAGAATTTTTGGTGTAATCAATGGCGTCGATTACTACCGTATGTCCTCCATCAGATTTTAACAACCAAAGGATAACGGGTTTGTCGTTTAATATAAAATCAGCGACTTTGTTTAGATCGTATGAAACACATTCACTCGGAATTCTTGATTCCTTTACAATAAACTTACATGCATTTTCTAATGAAGCAGATGTCTTATCGTTCACTTTATCGGAATAATGAGGTGTGGCTTTAATCTCTTTAGCTATCCAACCAAGAAACAATGCCACCTGTTTATCATAAATTGTAGGATAAGAAACCATATCACTCCAGTGTTCTGTTGACGGGTTAATAAAATCATATTGATTAGAGGAAGAGTTATACGACGCAGAGGAAGGAATGACAGTGGGAGTTCCCCATTTATTATGAGAGTAGTATAGAAATTGTCCTGTAGCCACCGCTGTGCAACCAACTAATATATGATCAGAAGTTTTATATTTCTGAAAAGGCATGAACATGTTACAAGGAGAATTTTGATACCAATGGGTTTGAATGAGATGGTTCACAACCTTATGATCGGTTGGATAGGTTTTGGTTCCAACTAATGTGTATATGCCTTCATCCTCAGAGTCGTTTACATCATTCGAGTTATTCAAGACATGGTTATAGATTCCCCATTCTTTATCAACGGTTTCAAACACATTCCCATCATTATCCTTGTCTGATTTCAACAATGAATTTAAAGACTCATAAAGAGAAGAAAACGCTGGATTCTCATCACGGACAGACTGAAAATATCCTGTTTCGCTTTTCATCAATACCATAGGGGCACTTGTTGAATTTGAAAATAATTCCCAGCCGCTTGAATATTGAGCAAGAAACATAAGAGTGTCGCCATTTTCAATAAATGGAGTGATCTCAACGTTAGAGCCTCTGGTAAATGCATTTTTTTGCTCAAGATAATTTCGGATTGCAGTCAGTTTAGGAGAGCCTTTCAGTTCTGGGACTATAGACTCTGATTGCAGAGAAATATCCGGCTCGTTGTGCTCCGAACATCCTGTGCCCAGCAATATGGCAAAAGCTGCGTGTAGTGTCAGGAATAGTTTTTTCATAATGACATTTATTTGGTAAAAAATTGCGTTATGTATATTTTTTTTCAAGTTGTGGATAAAATAGAATATGAGTCTCTGGTGTGAAAAAATTAGACTGCCATTACTTCTGTGGAATCAGTATGAAGATGGAATGATTAATCCACTATGGTAATGCCAATAGCACATAGCCAAGTTCAATAAGAAAAATGGTGTCTGCTATATATTCAACCAAAAATCATAAAAAGATCCGCAACCGGATGTTGTATAATAATGTGATTGCAAGTTTAATATTTTTTTCATAAATAACAAAACCCTCAGTATGAAACATGAGGGTTTTGTTAAAAATAGAATAATTTATCCGATAAATAGATCAATAGCAGAAGGGTGATCGGAGAATCGTTTTTTTTAATTCACCATCGTTTCTGTATCAGAAGAGGGGAGCCATCAAGGCCGACGAAGGATGAGGAATCGGTTTGGGCGGCAAATTCAGATGCGAATTTTGCCGCTTCTTCAAGATTTGCGAATCCAGCTCCAAAAACATAGAACTTACTTTCCGGATTCTCAGCCACGTATGCTTTGAATCCCTCCTTTATAAGGTCGTTCATGCGGGAGATGGCATTAGTCTTCATTTTGTAGCATCCAACGGCCACATTCCATTTTTTTAGAGCGTCTTCCTCCCCCTTTATCAGTTTAAGGAAATCAGTGGCAGACACATAAGTATATCCGTTTATTTCTTGTCGGGGACGTTCTCCATCTCTATGAAAGCCTTTTGCCGGGAGGGCAAGATCGGCTTCTGATGCTTTTGCTGCCTCCCGTTTCCTCTGAGCGGCTTCGTAGGCAGCCTGATAATTCTTTTCAGTGGGTTTGCATGCTGAGAAGGAAAGGAGCAATAATATCATTGCCGATAAGAAAGGAATAATTCTTTTCATCTATTGGTTGCAGATAGTTAAAGTGACAAGGGATGCGGCAAACTGCCACATCCCTCAGATCTTTTTTATTTCATAAGATTATATCATTCATCAGTCAACCTGAATAACAAGGAACGGCGTCATGCTCCAGAATTCCTTAGGATTGGTGATCTGAATTGTTTTCGTCTTGTCGGAGTTTTCGATAATCGTGTAAGCCTCCTCCGGCATGTTGGTCCAGATCTTCACTTTCTTTGACCCAGTGGGGATAATTGTGAGCGAACGTTTGTCAGCCTTGGTGAAATAAGATTCGTTGAAGTCGCCTTTGAGCACTTTTGTCTGGCCAAGGAATTTTTTCTCAAGGAGACCGTTTTTCTTAAGTTCCTTATTGGTTCCGATTGCATAATAGACAGTGTTTGCTGCATTTTCGGCGGCTACCACCTCTGCTTGTGCTGCTTCCTTGGCAGCAGTTTCAGTCTTAACCTGCTCCTCTGTTTCAGCCACCTTTCCGGTGAGTTCCTGAATCTGTCCTTTAGCCTGAGAAAGCTCAGATTCCAGATTTGCAATCTTGTCATCCTGTTTGGCAATGTGCTCCTTCAGCTGAGCGATTGTTTTGGAAAGGACTCCATTCTGGTTGCCGCTCGATTTGAGTTTGGCCTCCATATTATTGAGGAGCTCTTTGTTTGAAGCGAGACGAGCCTTGATGTTTGCGAGATTCTGGCGGATCTCAGCTCTGCGGTCGCCCGTTTCGCCGTGGCTCATATTGAAGAGGAGTCCCTCCTGCATGTTGATGGAATCAAGACCTGAGTAGATGTCGCCCATAAGAAGCATAAGCGAGTCGTTGAAACTGCTTGCCTCGGCATATTCGGCAGTGAGTTCTGCAATCCGAGCTGAATCCTCAGCGATTTTCTGGCTGTTTCCGGTGCAGGAAGCGAGCATAAGGGCTCCGATTCCGGCCAAAAGGATGGTCTTTTTCATAATCATGGAGATTTTTAAATGTTCTTAATCGAAGTCGTTGTCGGCATCCGTTGAGGATTCCGGCAGAGAGTCTCCTTTCTGGAGACCTCCGATTATAATAACAATTTCTCCTTTCGGTTGGTTCAATTCAAAAAAATCCGTTAGCGAGGAAAGCGTTCCGGAATGGTAGGTTTCATGCATCTTAGATATTTCCCGACAGACACAAGCCTCACGGTCTTGTCCAAATGATTCCGCAAGTTGCCGTAGGGTTCGGGGGAGTCTTTTGGGAGATTCATAGATGATGACCGTTCGCGGATCTGCCGCAAGCATAGCCAATCGTGTCGCCCTCCCTTTTTTCGGGGGGAGAAAACCTTCGAAAACAAACCGGTCGCATGGCAACCCTGAGGCTACCAATGCAGGCACGAAAGCAGTCGCTCCCGGGAGACACTCCACATCAACTCCAAGCCGGCGACATTCCCGGCTTAATAGGAATCCTGGATCGGAAATACCGGGGGTGCCCGCATCCGACACGAGAGCAATCTTCTCGCCGGCTGCCACTCTCTCCGCAATTTTCGGAGCCTCCGTATGTTCGTTAAATTTGTGGTGGCTTTTCAGGGGAGTGTGGATATCAAAATGTTTGAGGAGTATTCCGGATGTACGCGTATCTTCCGCAAGAATCAGGTCAGCTTCCTTGAGCACCTTCACTGCGCGGAATGTCATGTCGTCAAGGTTACCTACCGGAGTGGGGACAAGATATAGTTTCCCGGCCATCAGTTGAAATAGTTTTTAAGGATATCAAGAAATTCGATCACTTCAAGTCTTGACTGATCCCACTGAAGTTCATCAATGAAATACTCTTCCGCTTCGTCGTATGAATCCATGGAGGCAACGAGAGAAAGAGTGGCATTGAATGCTGTGTCGGAACCGCCGAAAAGCTCACGCTTGAATTTATAGCGGTCGTTGATGCTGAAGACGAGTTTTCCTCTTGGCTGAGGATTGGATGGGGATGCAGCTGGTGCAGGAGCAGGAGCAACCGGAGCGGGCGCGGGCGCAACATGAGCAGGGGCGGGAGCAACAGGAGCTGCAGACGCGGGCGCAACATGAGCAGGGGCAGGAGCAACAGGAGCTGCAGGCGCGGGAGCGGTCGCAACATGAGCATGTGCAGGAGCAACAGGAGCTGCAGGAGCTGCAGGAGCATTAACCGTTTGTTTACCGGGAGCAGCAACTTCCTCTGCCAGACGACAGATTTCGCGACCTTTCCTGACAATGAGCTCAGGAAGTTTAAAAGGCTGGTCGTCGCGAGTAATTGCGAGATGCACGAGGCCCTCGAGTTCGTAGATGGTGTCGAGGAGATTATTGAGTTCTTCTTTATTCATAGGTTTTAAAGTTTTTAGAGTTTTTAGAGTTTTGAAAGTTTTTAGAGTTTTGAGAGAGGTCGGACCATTGTCGGACCATTGTCGGACTATTGTCGGACTATTGTCGGACTATTGTCGGACGGGGTCGGACGGGGGAGCTTTGCATCTCCCCATTTAGGGGGCCGGGGGGCTGATCGCCGGGGGATCGGGGAAGATGTTGAGCAGGAGGCGCTCGGCGGCTTTTCTTGCTTTGTCGCGACTTCCGGTTATCTCATTCATAATGATGACTACTGTATGGGTCGGGACGTAATCCTCGTCAAGTTTATATCCTGCATAACACTGGATCCCCTTCATACTCCCTGTCTTCAATGCAATATAGCTGTCGAGTGGGGTGTCTTTCAGGAATTTGGCAAGAGTGCCGTCTTGTCCTGCAAGAGGGAAGAAGGAGGCATAATTCACGTCTTCATTCATCGAAGAGAGAATGGCGGTGATAAATTCTGCCGTTATCCTGTTTGAACGGGAAAGCCCGGACCCGTCGATGATGGTGATGTTTTCAAGGGGAAACCCGTTTTGAGACCAGAGTTCCCTCTCCTTCAGGGCTGAATCTACCACGGAGCCGTCGCCACCGTTAAGTTTTCCGAAAGTGCGCAGAAAGGATTCGGCATAAAGATTGTCACTGCGCATCATGCAGGAACGCATTATCTCGTCGATGGGCGCGGAGACATGCTGAAGAATCTGTTTCCTTACTCCCGGTCCGAGGTCTTTGAAGTCTACAGAGATATTTTCTTCCGCAAATCGGGTCTTCAACCGGGCAAGAAAAACACGCGATGGATTCTCAACTGATTTCGAGCCGTTGGCATTATCTTCAAAATTGAAACCATGGAAAGCTGTGCCGTAGGAGTGAGGGAAGTCTGCGGACATCCAGGAATCGGGTCGCCCCTCTCCGCTGAAACCCGATTCATCGATAATGATATCCCCCTCGATCTTGGTGATTCCCTGAATTCTTAGGGCCTTTACTATCTCGTCGATAAAATCCGAGCTTCCCGGATTCTCAACCGAATGAAGCGACGGGTCGCCGCTTCCCTCAATCACCAGATTTCCGCGCATCACCCCCAGATCTATAGGCCCGTCGATATAGACGGGTGTGAAGAATCTGAAGTCAATACCCCCCTTTTGCAGAAGGGCGGCGATCGTGACAGATTTCAAAATCGAGGCCGGGATGAGAGGTCGGCTGCCGTTGTGGGAAGCTATTGTTTCGGAATCCCGCAGCGACGTGACACACACTGCCACAGCATCCCTGTTGACTCCACATTCGCGCAGGAAGGAGTCGAGAGCCTGCTGAGGCGAGACTCCCCACGATTCCACGGCCATCAGCAGCCCCAGAATCAATGTGCATATAGATAGTTGTTTTCTCAAGTTCATTTACAATCGCAAAATTACAAAGAAAAACGAAATCTCCTGCTTAAAAGGGTGGAGTTTTATGCAGGCGAGAGGAATTTGGGAAGCAGATTTCTTGTTGAATCTCCAAATCTCACTTTGTATGATTTTGAAGAGGCATCGAATGCCTCCACTATGCCTGAGCCGAAAATCTTGTGGGTCACCCGGTCGCCCACCTTGATCGTGGAGTCGGCTTCCTGCCCGAGTTCTTCGTTGAGCATCCTGACGAGTCCTTCGGTGCCCGCTTTCAAAACGGGGTCGAGCTGCCCCCTTACCAGCAGCATTCCCTCCGGAACTTCAGAAAGGAATCGCGAAGGATATTTCAGGGCGCCGGTGTCGTTCATATAGCCTTCTGATTCGCAGAGCCAGAGCATCTTTTCCGCTCTTGTGACCGCCACATACATCAGCCGCCGCTCCTCCTCCTCTCCATCCTGCCTTCTTTCTCGGATGGAGCGATGGTTGGGGAAAATCCCTTCCGTCAGGCCCACCACAAAAACCTCCGGAAACTCCAGTCCTTTCGACTGGTGGATGGTCATCATCCTGACTTTCTCCGAGTCGTTGGTCCGGTCGGCATTGGTGTAGAGGGAGATTTCCTGAAGATAGGAAACGAGATCCGTGTCGCCATCGTCGAGACGGCCGCTCTCAAATTCCTTCATGGAGCTGATGAGTTCGGCGATATTCTCAAGACGCTCCTCTTCGGAATCCGTGCGGTAGAGATCTCCCACGCCGCTCACGTTGAGCATCCAGTCGGCGAGCTCCGAAACCGGCATGATGTCCATTCGTGCTCTCGCCTCGTCAATGAGCCGCAGGAAAGAATGAATTGCCGGACGGTTAAACGGTTTGTCGTCAACATATCTCCGGAGGGCCGTCATGAACGGAATTCCGTCAGCTTCGGCAAGCTGCTGAAGTCTCTTCATCGATGCTTCTCCGAATTTGCGCGACGGAAGGTTGATTATTCTTCTGAAAGCCATGTCGTCGGCGTCTGAAGCCACGAGTCTGAGATAGGAGAGCACATCCTTGATCTCTTTCCTCTCGAAAAACCTGACTCCTCCCCACACTGAATACGGGATATGGTTCTTCAGCAAAGCCTGTTCGATGGTTCTCGAAAGGAAGGAACTCCTGTAGAGAATGGCGAAGTCGCCGAATCCCATCCCCTCTTTCGACACTCCTTCAAGAATCCGTTCGGCCACTGCGGTGGCCTCTTCCTTTTCTGATTTTGAATGGATATGAACCGGTTGTCGTTCATTCAGTTTGCGGGTGAAGAGCTCCTTCTTCACGCGGTTGCGGTTATGCTCGATGATGTTGTTGGCCACGTCGAGAATATCAGGAGTCGAACGGTAGTTCTCATTCAGGATAATGTCGGTCTTGGCCTTGAAATCTACAAAAATCTTAGGGTTGGCTCCCCGCCACTCATAAATTGCCTGATCAGGATCTCCCACAACGAAGAGATTTCCATGGCGTGAAGTGATCTCGTGGAGGAGTTTCCAGTCGTCGCCGCTGCAGTCTTGCACTTCGTCGACCATCACGTAGTTCAGCTTGTCGGTCCAATATTCCCTTGCGTCGGGAAATTCCCGAAGTATATATAAGGTGAAATAAAGGAGATCGTCATAGTCGAGGGCAAACTGTTTGAGTTGAAGCCGGAGATATCTCACCGTAGCATCAGGGGCTTCCGGAGAGGAGTGGGGAAGCAGATGGTTCTGGATGTATTTTACGGGGTCATAACCCTTATAGGCCGCCACTTGCTTCAGAAATCTTTCAGCGGTTGTTTTTCGCCTGTCGATTCCAAATTCGGCCATAGCCTGTCGGGCGAGTGTCTTGCCGTCTTCCTCGTCGATAATCATGAAATTCTTCGGATAGCCTATCCTGTAGATCTCCCTTCGGAGGAATTTGGCGCAGAAACTGTGGATGGTGCAGATGAAGTCGTTGACGCTGCCACGGTCTACCATTGTCGAGATTCTCCGCTTCATCTCCTGCGACGCCTTATTTGTGAAAGTGAGACAAAGGATATTTCCCGGGCTGATGCCGATTTCATTGACTATGAAGGCATAGCGGTGGGCCAGCACGCGGGTTTTCCCCGAGCCGGCTCCGGCCACGACCCTGACGCGTCCTTCCGTGGCTTCCACTGCTCTTTGCTGTTGGGAATTAAGAACGGCCATGAGATTCATTTGTGTAAAAGAGCAACTGCGATAGCCGCAATTCCCTCGCGCCTGCCGGTGAAGCCGAGTCCTTCCGTGGTGGTGGCTTTCACCGAGACGCAATCCTCTGCGATCTGCATCACTTGCGCGAGAGTTTCCCTCATTTTCTCGATATGGGGTTTGAATTTCGGCGCTTCCGCCATTATCGTGACGTCTACGTTTCCTACTTCCCAGCCGAGAGCCCTGACCTTTCCACACACATCGGCGAGAAGGATCTTGCTGTCGGCTCCTTTGAAGGCAGGGTCGTTGTCGGGATAATGATAACCGATGTCGCGCAGGGCCGCGGCTCCGAGAATGGCGTCGCAGAGGGCGTGGATGGCCACGTCGGCATCGCTATGCCCGAGGAGTCCGTGGGAGTGAGGAATCTTGATTCCGCAGATCCAGAGATCGCGGTCTTCTACGAGTCGGTGAACGTCGTAGCCTTGTCCTATTCTGATGTTCATTTTTCCAGTTCCTTTTAAGATTAAATTATTCAGCGTTTCCCCTTCCGGTTTTTCCCGAAAAGATCCCTGATTCCGTCGGCATCGAAAGAGAGAGTGAACCGCAGGGTCTGGTCAAGCGGGGAGCTTTGTGCTGTGGCGAGCATATAGGAAGCGTCAATCCTGACCACATTGAGGGAGAATCCGGCGCCAAAAGCGAAATAGCTTCTTCCCCCCTTCATCGCATTCTCATAGTTATATCCCATTCGGGCGAAAAATTGCTGATTATAGGCATATTCCGCACCAACTGAAACGTTTATCTCCTTCAGCTCCTCCGAAAATCCTCCCGGAGCGTCGCTGAAGCTTTTGAAAATCCCGGAGATGGAGGAGGTGCTTTCCCATTTTTCATAAGCTTCCTCATATTCCAGCTGGCCCTCGGGCGAGTCCATGTCGTAGTCGCGTTCCCGGGGCATCGTCGGCACGAGAAGCTTGTTGAGATCAAGACCGAGCGAAAGGGTATTGTAATCAGCGAGCGGGAACATGAATTGCGTTCCGATCCGGAGGTTGGTCGGGAGGAAGGCGTAGGTGGCTCCCTTGTCATAGCTCACTTTCGTTCCGATGTTGGAAATGTCGAATCCCCACGAGAACTGACACTCATTGCGGCCAACCATCGGATAGGTGGTGAAATAGCCGGAAATATCAGCGGAGAAAGCATTTGCTGCGGTGTTGGTTTCCCCGCTCATCTCGTCGGTGTAGGCGAGATCGGAAAGAATATAGCGCAACACCACTCCCATGGAATATTTCTCCGATAGTTTTCTTGAATAGCCCACGTCGAAAGCCAGCTCGTAGGGATTGATGGTCTGGGCGGCCTGAATGCCGCCGAGTGTTCCGGTTGATACTTCGCCAAGCGAGAAATATCTGAACGATGCCGACACCGCCTGATTGTCGTCGTGTCCGATTTTCCAGAATCCGGAAAGATCGGCAAGAAAAATATCGTCTACGATCTTTCTGAGCCAGGGAGTATAGGAGAGCGCGACACCCCCCGTTCCGTAGGCAAATGCATATTTCGATGGATTCCAGAATTGGGAATTGATGTCGGGATCCGTGGCGGCTCCTAAGTTTCCCATTCCCGACCCTCTCGCGTCGGGAGCTATGCTGAGGGTCGTCACTCCTGTGTTGACAGGGTTGAACTCCTGATCCTTGATTTTATTCTGGCCCCACAGCGAACCACAAAATAACGGGAGGGCAATGAGCAGCAGATGTCGGAAAAGTGGTGTTTTCATTTGATATCGATTCTGAGGAGTTTTTTTCCGGAGATGCAGAGGGAGAGAGTGTCGCCAATGCTCACGCCGGTGAATGATGAGATTGCCGGAATCAGGAGATCTCCTGTTTTCATCGTGTTGAAAGCCGAAACCTGCTCCAGGGCATTCCCTATCAGCTCTTCAGCATCAGCAGGGTTCCATTCCGCTTCCAGCTCTCCGTTCTTCTCCAGAGTAAGCGGTGTCATGTTTTCAAAATCAGCGAACTGCATGGGCCCACCCATGATGATTGAACGGTCGAACCCTACAGCAGGGTCTTCCGGAAGGCCGGCGGCATGGAGCCGCTGCATGAATTCGGCCGAACGGAAATGGACAGCCGGGATGATCTCGGAATAATATCTCGACGCGAATCTGCCCCCGATCGACTTCCCGAGCCGGCTGATCCTTATTGCCGGAGCGATGCAGGCCTCGAAAGAATCGGCGAAATCCGGCAGAAAGAAAGGCTTTCCGGCGTTGGCAAGCGCGGAATCCGGGATAAACCTCCAGGAATCGCTGTGGGAAGAAGGGGTGGCTGATGAGGGTTCGAAAATAACGGTTTTCATAATGATCCGACGTTGAGACGGTTGAAAATGAGAGCGAGATGAGCGTAGATGGAGGTGTTGGCCATGACGATCCCCTCCGCCACTTTGACTCTGTAGGGGGTGAAATTCCAGATTGCCCTGATCCCTTCTCCGATAGCGATGTCGGCCGTTTCCTGCGCTGATTCCGCCGGAACGGTCAGAATGCCGATGGAGGCGGGATTATCGGCCATGACGGAGGAGAGCATGTCGAGATGATGGATGGGAACTCCGGCAACTGTGGTTCCTGTCTTCTCCTCACAGATATCAAATCCGGCCACGATCTTAAGGCCGTAGTTCGAAAGTCCGGAGTCATGGATGAGGGCGGAGCCGAGACTGCCGGCGCCGAAGACGTAGGCTTTATGGCATGTCCTGAAGCCCAGGAAATCTGCCAAAGCCTCGCAAAGTGCCTCCACCTCGTAGCCGATTCTTGTTTTCCCTTTCAGGGAGAGGAAGGATAGGTCTTTGGCAATCTGCGACGCATCGACGTTAAGCGAACGGGATATTCTGGTCGACGATACGAATTCAATTCCCTGCGCCCGAAGGATCTCGACGTAGGCGAGATACCAGGGGAGACGCCGGAGAGTGGGTTCCGGAAGTATGATGCTGTTGTTTTCTGTCATGAGCTAACTGATTTATTGGGCTGTTACAGCCAGTTTGCCGCTTTTCGTGGATTCCGCTCCCGATCCGGAGGTTGCCACGGCGCGATAGAGATAGATTCCTCTGGGCACTCTCGCCCCTCCCGAATCCTGGAGATTCCAGACGAGTGTGGAGCGGGTGGATATGGTGTCGAAAAGCCCCGTCCATACCAACCTTCCAGCCAGATCAAACACCTCTATCCTGGATTCCGAGAGAGAATCGGTGCCGTCGGTGGTAAGGATGAAGGTAACGTAGGATGAGGCTGTTGAGAGATCTGTGGATAATTCGATAATAGAGGGGTTCCATCCGGCCTCCACTTTGAAAGAGAGTTCTTTGGTTGATGAATTGCCCGCATTGTCCCAGACGGTGAGTGAGAGGTTATGGTCGCCGGGGAGGATCCCTTTCAGAGGGTAGGCGATTTTCCCGTTTTCAGGGGAGGAAGGGTCAGCCTCATAGCTTGCTGCCACGTTGGAGAGAGGTGTCGTGCCGTCGAGAATAAGGGAGAGGCCGTGGCCGATGCCCAGATCCGAAATGTTGATGCCTGACGGATCGGAGAAGGAGGCGTAGAGGGTGGGAGAGGGGCTGACGGCGTCTCCGTCAGTGAATGATGGCCGGTCAAGATGGAAGGCGGTGAACACAGGTCCTTCGGAATCCTCTTCATCCCCTTCCGCATGACCGAACACATAAAGGTTCTCGCAACTCCCGTTTCCTTCTATCCCTGAATCGTCAAGATAATAGAATGAGAGGAGAGCCGGGCTGAAATTGTTTTCAATATCGGAGGGGATGATAATTTCAGTTGACCATTCACCATCTTTCACTTCCGCTTTCCCTACGAAAAGACGTGATTTCCTGTCGTTGTAGAAACACTCCTCTCCGTCGGCACCGTTGCCTAATGTCTTGATTGTTTTTTCAGCGTCATATAGCACAAGGTCGATTATGCCGGCGGCGTCCGCAACGGGTGTTCCGTCGGGAAGGCAGACGTGTCCGCTCAGAGTGACCCTTTCTCCTCCCTTCAATACAGGCACATCGTCGGGATTGTCAAAGGATTTCCCCGCAATGGAATCAGCCGAGACTCTATAATCCATTCCGGGAAGGCGGAGTGCCGGATCGCCCATGAAGGCGAACCTCAGTTTGTTGGCGTCTCCTTTCGTGGCATTTTTTCCGCGCAGTGCAATCTCTCCCAAGGTGGAGGTCTTTCCATGCGCGTCTGTCCGGAACATCTCTTTCATCGTGTTGCGCGACATGTTTCCATTCAAAGAGATGTAGACCTTCCGGCTCGGACAGAGCATCCCGATGACGCCCGCTGACGGACTGAGCCACATCTTCTCTCCGCCGCTGATCTCGTCGGCATCCCATTTGAGGAAGTCGCATGTCGAGGCATAAAGGAATGGTAGGCGCTGATTAGAAAGGGTTGAGATGTCGGTCCAGGTGAGAAGCGACTCATGGCTCCATTCCCTTGCGGAAGCGTGGCCGATATAGTTCATGAGGGCCACTCCTTCATTGAATTTTTCAAGAAGGCGGCGGGAGGCGGCCGGATAGGATGGGCCCGTTCCGGAATTAACCAGCGGATAGGAGTCAAGATAAAGCTTCTCATATCTGTAGCCGCTTCCTAAAACATTATCGCGCATGGCCTCTACCACGTCTTCAGCCTGAAAGAGATGCTCCCCGTGGTCCTGATCGTCGGCTATGGTCAGAACGGAGTTTCTCCAGTCTCCTCTCCGGGGGTTGCGCAGATAGCTCTCAAGCTTATCGGCCGCAGCCGAGGCTTCCGCCACGGTTGAGACAGGCATCCTGCCCACGGCCACATGGATCGTGGCGCTTCCCATGTCGGGAGGGCGGGGATTGTCGTCAAGCATTCCGACATAGTCATCGGTGGAATAGGAGGTGGATGAGCTTCTGACGTCGTCTGATTGCCAGATGGGGATCGGTTGTTCGGTGCGGTGGCGGGATGCCGGAGCGATGCCGAGATGATCGTATGTGGGGCGCCCCATCAGGAGGCAATGTCTGATTTTGCCGCTCCCCCCTCCTTCACGGTCATGCCACATCTTCAGAAGTCTCCTTATGGCTGTAGGGTCGGGTGAACCCGATGAAAATTCGTTATAGATTTTTGTGGGAGAAACAACTTCCACCGTGAAGCCGTCGAGGTCGGCGTGAAGACGAGCGATTCTTCTTGCCGCCTCCTGAAACCTTTCGGGAGCCACTATGAGAAGGTCGGGAGCCTCCATTGAGTGCAGGTCCTGATTGGGAACGGCAACCGGCGATTGCGGCGACCTCCCGATTCCGCCTGGCTTGAACGCAACGTATTCACCGTAGCCGGGAGCCACAGTGAACACTGCTGCATTTCCATCCAATGAAAACGGAACCCGGAATGCTTCGGAATCGGATGAGACGTTCCAAATCTCCACCTTCTCGTCACATCCCTCGATCCTGACCTCCGAGAGGGTGGAGGGCTTTATCCGGAAAAGAAGCTCGTTGCCGTCCAGCTTAAGTTTCCGTTCATATTCCAGATGAATATAATCCAGGGCTCCTATGAAAATTGCTCCTGAATAGGAGTAGTTGATGGTCAGCGAAAGATTTTCGCCGGGGGCTGGAATCTTCTTGACGGTAGTGATAGTGTTGAGATATGCTTCAGCCGACGATATGCCGGGAATAATGTCGGCTGCCGTGGAGGGGAGCCGCTCTCCATCCACCGACACTATGATTGAGGATGATCCGCTTGACACCTTTGCGGCGAAGCATATCTTCGCCATAGCGTCTCCCATGATTCCGGGAAGACGGAAGCGGAAAGTGCGCGAAGGCTGGGAGCGGAAATCTTCCCCCAGATATGTTCTGCCGGAGGGTGCCGGGGCCGAGAGGTTCTGTTCGTGCAGGATCCGTTCGGTGAAGGTGGTGATTTCATTTTCCGGGGATCCGGAAGGGGACTTGGCGTCGGCGGGAAGACTCCTTTCAGAGTTGATGTCGGAGAGATAATAAAATGATTTTGTGGAATAGTGGTTGGTGGTGCGTTCAAATTCCATCTTGCCCGAATCCAGGTTCCAACCCTGATGGGATCTTCCGAAAAACAGGAGCCCGGAGGAGGTCTGTATTGAGCTCACAGCCGGGAGGTCGTCGGCATATCTGCCGTCGAGCTGTTCGGAAAGAATTCTTCCTCCATAGCCGAAAACGTTCACTTTCGAGGGGTCTGGAAATCCCATTTTCCGGAGGGCGGTGTTGCTGATGAACTGCATCCCCTCCTCCTCAACCTCAATGCGGACCCACTTGCCCGACGAGAGCTTCGATGATTCCGAATAGAAATCAGGCGAGAGGGGAAACGCCGGCAGGGCGACCATTGACATGACCGCCACAACCAGCCTTAAGATGAAGGCCGGCGGAATCTTATTGCGTTTTCTATCGCTTGGTTGCAATGAAATCATCTAATAGAATTAACGTCTGGGTGTGAATGATATTGCAGGCTCGGGCAATGAGACTCCTTATTCCGGCGAACCCTCCGGAGTGTAAGGCCAGAGCTCTCCGTCGAGATAGCTCTCCCATTCCTCTTCCGATCCGCAGAAGGCGTTCAGGTCAACGTCTCCCTGAATCCCGTTGACTTTGCCACGATGGTTGAATTGCCAGAATGTCCATTCCGCATTGATGGGGTATTCCGTGAATCCGCAGATCCAAAGGGGATAGCCGGGGAACGTTTCAGCGAGATAGTCGTAATAGCCGTCGCGGTTTGAATAAAACATCACCCTATGTCCCAGCAGATTGAGATAGTCAACCATCTGCGATAGCCGGTCAACGGTCAGCTCCGTGGGGATAGAGTCGGGATTTCCCGATTTCTCCACGTCGATCACGATTCCGAGTTCCGGCCGGCGGTTGCCCATGGTGCGCATGAGATTCAAGGCCTGTTCCACCCCGTCGCGGTCGAAACGGAAAAAATGATAGATCCCTTTCTTGAGTCCGGCTTTCGAGGCACGTTCATAATTCGTCCGGAAGTTCCTGTCTTTGAAATCAGTTCCTTCCGTGGCTTTGATAAACACAAATTCATAGCCCTCCTTGGCCACCTTCTCCATGTCGATGTCGCCGTTATGGGCGGAGACGTCGATTCCCCTCACGGGGAATTTCACGGGATCCACGTAAGGAGGAGTGGTCATTATTGAGTCGTAGGCCCAGAAAGCGGAGGCGACAAGAAGGATGCAAACCGACAAAAAAATGATTGCCGCCCAGATGTCTTTCCGGGGTTTATTGAAGAAACTTAAATTCATAAAAATGCTTCACAGACAAAAAAGAGATCAAGCTGTCTGCCTGTTATCGGATTGCAAATATATAGAAAAAAAACGACAGCCGCAAGGATTGCCGGCGCTGCGATATGTTATTGATTTTGAATTTTGGCTTGGAAACGTTAATTTTGCAGTCTTGAAAGGCCATCTGAGGGGAGGCTTGGAAGATGAACGACCTATTTTACCACATACTCGTTATCAGCGTTGCGGCATATTCCGTCATCAAGGGATTCCGCAACGGTTTCACGGGGCAGGTTTCCGGGGTGCTCGGGCTTGCCTTCGGGCTTGTCTGCGCCCATATCTTTGCAGAAGACGTGGCTGATGTAATCCGCTCTCTTTTCCCCTCCATCCGGACACGCGTAGGGTCGGCCTACACCTGTAGCGTCGTCGGGGCCGTGGTGGTCTATGTGGCCGTCTATATGATTTTCAAAAGCCTCACCGGAGTTTTCCGGAAAATCATGGAGGTTTTTGAGGTGGGAATCCTGGATTGTATTTTCGGCTCTGTTTTCAGCCTCCTGAAATATATGCTCGGAGTGTCGATCTTCCTGAATCTACTCGTCTGTGTGAATCCCCGGTCGCCGCTGATGAAGCATGTCAGCTCCGACGACGGCAATATAGTCGGGGAGGTCATGCTGATGGCTCCGGGAATGCTCGGTTGCGTGAGCTGCGAGGATCTCCATCATCATCTCCAGCTTCGCGACGCCAAGCGGATCAGCTGCAACATAAGGGGGAGTCGCGACGTTATAGAGATGGATAAGATTGAAAAACGTAAACCCACAGCCGTCAGCAGGCGGCTTTCAATATAAACAAGATAGAAAATGCTTAAAGTCAATAACCTTCATGCCCGCATCAACGGGAAAGAGATCCTGAAGGGAATAAACCTTGAGGTTAAACCCGGTGAAGTCCATGCGATAATGGGACCGAACGGTTCCGGAAAATCAACCCTCTCGATGGTGCTTGCCGGAAATCCGGCATATCAAGTCACTGAAGGAACGGCAGAGTTTTATGGGAAGGATCTGCTGTCGATGCCTCCGGAAATCAGAAGCCATGAGGGTCTTTTCCTCGGTTTTCAGTATCCTGTGGAAATTCCGGGTGTCTCCATGGTCAATTTCATGAGGGCCGCCGTCAATGCCCGGAGGGAATATTTCGGGGAGCCTCCCATGAGTGCCACCGATTTCCTCAAGATGATGCGTGAGAAGCGGGCAATCGTGGAGCTTGACAATAAACTTGCCTCGCGCTCCGTGAATGAAGGATTCTCCGGAGGGGAGAAGAAGAGAAACGAAATTTTCCAGATGGCAGTGCTTGAGCCGAAGCTCTCGATCCTCGATGAAACGGATTCCGGACTTGACATCGACGCGCTCCGCGTAGTGGCAGAGGGAGTCAACAAGCTCAAGACCGACAACAATGCCACCATCGTCATCACCCACTATCAGCGGCTCCTTGATTATATTAAACCGGAGTTCATACATATCCTCTATAAAGGGAAGATTGTAATGACGGGTGGCCCCGAGCTGGCGCTTGAACTTGAGGAGAGAGGTTATGACTGGATCAAACAGCAGGTTGACTCCGGGGAGGGGGCTCTCTGATATGGATTCACTGAAACAATACACCGATCTTTTCCGCGATAACAGAAGCCTCCTGGAGAGCAATAGCCCGGAGGTGATGAACCGTCTCCGGGAGAGAGCCCTGAAGACTCTCGAGGAGCGGGGACTCCCTTCCAAGGGGAGCGAGAATTATGAGACCACAGATCTTGCTGCCGTTCTGGCTCCTGATTTCGGCCTGAATCTCGGAAGATACAGGATTGACGCCAATCCTGCTGTTTCTTTCCATTGCGGAGTGCCGAATCTGTCGACGTTGCTGGCTTTTCAAGTGAATGATCTGGTGTCTGTCCCGGTTTCCACAGAGGAGAATATGCCGGAGGGCGTCTTTATCGGAAGCATGCGGGAGTTTGCTGAGAAATATCCCGGCGAGGCAGAGGCTCATTATGGACAGCTGGCAGATCTGGAAAACCCCGTGGTGGCCCTCGACACTCTGCTTGCGCAGGATGCCGTCGTGATCCGCGTTGACAAGGGAATCAGGATGGAGAAACCTGTTCAGATCGTGAATATCCTCAACAGTGTCAATCCTCTGATGGCTGTCAGGCGTTTGCTCGTCATCGCGGAGGCTGATTCGGAAGTGAGGATTCTCAGCTGCGACCACACTCAGAATCCCTCTCAGGAATTCCTTTCATTGCAGACCATTGAGATATTCGCCGGAAAAAACTCCACGGTTGATTTCTATGATCTTGAGGAGTCGTCTGAGAAAACATCCCGCCTCTCCACTCTCTTCCTGAGTCAGGAGGCCGGAAGCAACGTCATGGCCGATGGGATAACCCTCTACAACGGGACAACGAGAAATGAATATTTCTGTCGGTTTGCCGGTCCTCATGCAGTTCTCAAACTTTACGGAATGGGAATCGAAGACCGGGAAAGACATCTTGACACGTATTCTAAAGTGGTTCATTCCGAATGTGATTGCAAAACCGATGAGCTTTTCAAGTATGTGGTCAACGGCCGGGCCACCGGAGCATTCGCCGGACTTGTGCTTGTGGAGAAGGGGGCTGACAGAACCGAAGCCTATCAGAGCAACCGCAACATAGTGGATTCTGCCGAGGCAAGGATGTTTTCGAAGCCTCAGCTTGAGATTTATGACGACGACGTGAAGTGCAGCCACGGCACGGCTACCGGACAGCTCGACGATATGCAGGTGTTCTATATGAGGACCCGCGGTCTGTCGGAGCAAACCGCTCGCCTGTTGCTCAAGCAGGCGTTTATGGCCGACGTGATCGACGGCGTCAGACTCAATTCGCTCAGAGACCGGCTCCATTTGCTGACGGAGCGCAGGTTTGCAGGAGAATCATCATCATGCACCTCATGCCGGGTGGCATGCGGAGATAATAACAGAAGTTGCTGATGGAAACGGAGAGATTGAATGAGATCCGGAGCCAGTTTCCGATCCTTCAGAGGGAGATAGCCGGGCGGAAGATGGTTTATCTCGACAACACGGCCACCTCCCAGACTCCCGCCGGCGTTGTCGACGCAATCAGCTGGCTCTATACCCACGAGAAAGCGAATGTTCACCGTGGAGTCCACACCCTTTCCCAGGAGATGACCGATCTTCAGGAGAAGGCGCGTGAAAAGGTCAGGAAATATATCAACGCCGGGAGCGTGGAAGAGGTGATCTTCACCCGGGGAACCACTGAGGGAATAAATCTTGTGGCTTCATCTTTCGGAGGGAGATTCCGTGAAGGCGACGAGATCATTCTCACGGTCATGGAGCACCATGCCAATATTGTTCCCTGGCAGTTGCTCAGGGATCGCACCGGCATCGAGATCCGTGTCGTTGACATAAATGATCGTGGAGAGCTTGATCTCGACCAATTCAGAAGTCTTTTCAATGACAGGACTGTGATGGCGTCTTTCTGCCATGTGAGCAATGTGCTCGGAACCGTGAATCCTGTGAAAGAGATGATCGCGTTCGCTCATTCCAGAGGGGTGCCTGTGCTTGTTGACGGCGCGCAGGCGGCGCCCCACCTTAATATAGATGTCATGGATCTTGACTGCGACTTCTACGTGTTCTCCTCCCATAAGATGTATGGCCCCACCGGAATAGGAATCCTCTACGGGAAACGTTCGCTCCTGGAATCCATGCCTCCTTATCAGGGGGGAGGGGAGATGATCTCCAAGGTGACGTTTGCCCACACCACCTTTGCCGATCTTCCCTTCAAATTTGAGGCTGGAACTCCTGATTTCATAGGGATCGCGGCCTTCTCCAAGGCTTTGGATTTCATTATGGAGACAGGGATGGATGCAATCTCATCCCACGAACATGCTCTTCTTGCCTACACTCAGCAGAAGATGATGGAGATGGACGGCATAAAGATCTTCGGCACATCTCCCGGGAAGAGCGCCGTGATTTCATTTCTTTTCAGAGACAGCCATCCTTACGATCTCGGTCTTCTTCTCGACAAGCAGGGAGTGGAGGTCCGCACAGGCCATCATTGCGCGATGCCGCTGATGGATCGTCTCGGAATTCCCGGGACTGTCAGGGCATCGTTTGCCGTCTACAACACTTTTGAAGAGGCGGATGCATTCCTTGCCGCCCTTAATAGAGCCATCGCCATCCTCGGATGATAGTTTATTCATCCGAAGATGTCAGTGTTAAATAATGTTAATGATGTTAAGGATTAGGCTCAGTTCCGAAAATTTATTTTAATTTTGAAGGTGTAAAGACAAAGGAAGTGAAAAAACTCTCCTGTCGTTAAAGTTTGAGTTCCTTCTGACCCGAAATTTTACGATTCCCCACTCTAATGCCTTTATCACCGATCCTGTGTCAGGGATTGATCATGAAAACGACACATTAAGTTCAACCTTGATCTTATCTCTAAGATAGCCGGGCGGTCTATTGTAAACGGAAGCGCATTATAAACTCCATAACAACTAAACAAATTAACCTTATGCGTAAGATTTTTATTTTTTTGATCTGCCTCATGTGCAATGTCTGCACGTGGGCAATCACGGTAAGGGGTATCGTTACAGATGAATCCGGCGATCCGATTATCGGAGCATCGGTCATCGAGGTTGGGAAACCGACAAACGGAATCGCAACCGACATCGATGGCAAGTTCGCCATCAACGTGCCCGCATCCGCGTCTCTTCAGGTAAGTTACACCGGTTATGTAACCCAGGTCGTAAAAGTGCAGGGACAGACAAACCTCACCATCGTTCTTAAAGAGGATGAGAAATCTCTTGATGAAGTGGTGGTCGTGGCCTTCGGTAAGATGAAGAAGGAGGCATTCACCGGTTCTGCCGGCGTTGTCGGCAACACCGAGCTTGCGAAGTCTCAGGCCACCAGCGCCACTTCCGCTCTTGCCGGCCGTGTTCCGGGTCTGCAGCTCAATGCCGCATCCTCGCAGCCGGGTGAAAGTCCGAAACTGACCATCCGCGGTGTCGGATCAATCTCCTCCGGCACGGAACCTCTCTACGTTGTCGACGGCATGCCCTATGACGGCGACATCACCCTGATCAACCCTGCTGATATCGAAAGCATGACAGTGCTCAAGGACGCCGCTTCTAATGCGCTTTACGGTGCCCGTGGTGCTAATGGTGTTGTGATGATCACGACTAAGAAGGGAAGCAAAAGCACATCCGTGACATTCGATGCCAAATGGGGTGCCAACACAAATGCCATGCCTCTCTACAACACTCTGAATGCGCAGCAGTTCTATGAGACATTCTACACATCTCTCTATAATTACTATCTGACTCCCAAGTATGCCGAGACGGCGAAACTTCCTGCAACCCTGACAGCGGAGCAGGCTCATCAGCTCGCCAACTCCAATCTGGCCAACACTGCCAACACTGGCATCGGCCCCGGCTACATGATCTATACCGTTCCCAACGGACAGGATTTCATCCTTCCCGGTGGAAAAATGAACCCTGCCGCAACGATGGGTGCCGCTTGGAGCTATCAGGGAAAAGACTATTGGCTGCAGCCCGATAACTGGGAGAAGGAAGGCCTCCGCACCGGATTCCGTCAGGAATATAACGTCAACGTTTCCGGAGCGAAAGACGGACTTAGCTACTACGGCTCTTTCGGCTATCTTGAGAACAACGGTATCCAGTCAGGCTCAGGCGTTGATCGTCTCACAGGTCGTGTGAAGGTTGACTATCAGGCTCTCAAATGGCTTAAGGTCGGCACAAACATGAGCTACACCAACTACAAATACAACAAGACCTCCGAGGGAACCGTGGGCGACGCCAACAGCGGTCAGCACTCGATCGGTATCGGCACAATCTGGTCCATCCTGAAGAACAGGGCTCCCATCTATCCCGTTTATCTCCGCAATGGCCAGCGCCAGATCATGATCGACCAGTGGGATCAGCCGATGTATGACTTCGCCAATGGCGAGCAGGGTCTCTTCCGTGGCGGTTCAGGTGCGATCGGTGGCAATGCTATCTTCGACAACAAGTATCGTCAGAGCACGACAGAGGGTAATTCCTACACCGTTAACGGTTTTGCCGACATCAACATCCTTCCGGAGCTCACCCTGACCGTGAACGGAAGTAGCTACACCTACGACAGAAAGCACACCAGCATCAAAAGTCCGTTTGTTGACCATTACACATCTTCAAATGATAATGGCTCTCTCGGAATCACAAAGTACTCCACCAAGAGCTACAACACCCAGCAGCTTCTCAACTACAACAAGCTCTTCGGCAAGAACGACGTCAGCGTGCTTGTGGGTCATGAGTTCTACAAATACACTATGGACTACCTTACAGGTGACGGTAAAAATTTCGGCATCAATCCTTCGACAGAGTTCGGCACCGTGCTGACAAAGAACCCCGTAGGATCCTTCTCTACCACATATAACAATGAGGGATATTTCGGACGTGTTCTTTATAACTACGACTATAAGTATTATGCCAACGCGTCTTTCCGTCGTGATGCCTCCTCACGCTTCGACAAGAGCCACCGTTGGGGTTCATTCTGGTCGTTGGGTGCCGCTTGGATGATCTCAAGCGAAGACTTCTTCAACGTAAGCTGGGTCGACAAACTGAAAATCAAACTTTCCGTCGGTTCACAGGGTAATGACAATATCACGACCCCCGGCTATATGAACTCATATCTTTATGCGGATTCCTACGATGTCATCAACAATAATGGTGAGGTGGCTTATCAGTGGAGACAGAAGGGTACGAAAGGTATCACCTGGGAGACCAACACCAACTGGAACGCCGGCATCGAATTCGAGCTCTTCCACCACCGCCTCTCCGGTAGCCTCGACTATTTCTACCGCAAGACATCCGACATGCTCTTCTCCCTCTACACTCCCCCGAGCGCAGGCTACACAAGCTATTTCGCAAACGTGGGCGACATGAGAAATGCCGGTTTCGAGCTTGTTCTCGACGGAACAATTATGGAGACACGCGACTTCACCTGGACCGCCAACTTCAACATCGGCTTCGTGAAGAACAAAGTGCTCAAACTCCCGACAGATGCCAAGACAATGAATGTGGACGGCCATGCAGGTTATGTCAATGCTGACGGTGCATTCGTTTCCCTCTATAACTACTATGTAGGTGAAGGTCTTCCTCTCTACACATGGTATGTCTATAAGACAGCTGGCCTCAACTCCGAAGGCGCACAGCTCTACTGGAAAGACGTTCTTGACGCCAACGGCAATCCGACCGGCCAGCGTGAAACCACGGAAGACGCCAACCAGGCAAGCTATTATCTTGCAGGCGACGCAATGTCACCCTGGAACGGTGGTTTCGGCACTCAGCTGACTTATAAGGGCTTCGACCTCTCCGTCAACCTCAACTTCCAGCTTGGCGGTCTCACCTACGACTACACCTATCAGGGTCTTATGGGCAGCGGTTCCACCGCCACTTCACAGAACTGGCACAAGGATATCCTCAATGCATGGTCGCCTGAAAACACAGGCTCAAGCATTCCGCGCCTCCGTGCCTATGAGCAGTATAGCCAGAACGCACGTTCAGACCGCTTCCTTACAAATGCAAGCTATCTGAACCTCCAGAATATCAACTTCGGATATACACTGCCTTCCAGCCTCACAAGGAAATGGGGCATCCAGCGCATCCGCGTTTACTTCTCTGGTGAGAACTTAGGATATGTTTCCGCACGCAAGGGTCTTGACCCCCGCATGTCGAACATCGGTCTTACCAACCCGGAGATGTATTCACCGATCCGCACGTTGTCCGGTGGTTTCCAGTTGGCATTCTGATTTCCCAATCACTAAAGAAAGAATTATTATATGAAAAAGATATTATATTTGGCAATGACCGGTGCCCTCATGTTGGGAGCAACCGGATGTATCGAAGATACGCTGCCTACGGACTTCGTGATCCAGGAGCAGATCGAAGCTTCCGACGATGCTCTTGCAGGTATGGTGGGATCCATCTATACCTCCATGGCGGGCTACAGCAATGATGACGGTGGTCTTGAGGAGATAGGCTACAGCACGATGAGGCTCATGCTCGATTCCTCCACGACAGCTCTCGTGTGCACCGGTACCCAGGGCTACAACACCTTGGCCGTTTGGTGCTATGGAGCGGTAAGTGCGAATGGTTCTAACCGTGGTCTCTATCCCTCCTACCTCTATTACGCCTATATCAAGAACGTGAATGATATCATCGGCATGATTCCGGAAGACACCGATGATCCGGTCCGCAAGGGATATCTCGGCATCGCTCATGCCTATCGCGCTCTCTACTATCATGATCTCGTGCAGATCATGGAGTATAAGACTCCGACTCCTTATCCCGGCATGACCTACACTGAGCCTGAGATGCCTCTCACCAATCTCGGTGTGCCCATCGTGACTGAGAAGACTCCTACTGAGGATCTTTCTCACAACCCGCGTGCCACTGTCGATGAGGTCTACGACCTGATCCTCTCCGATCTTAAGGAGGCAGAGGGCTATCTCACCGGGTATAACCGCACTGACAAGGTGCAGCCCGACCTTTCCGTTGTTTATGGTCTCTATGCAAGAGTATACACTTCACTTGCTTCTCGTGTTAAAGACGCAGCGAAATACACTGACGAGACTGAATATTGGAAGAATGCCATCAAGTATGCCGATCTGGCTAAACAGGCCGGAAATTATTCCTACCTGACCGAGGATCAGTGGACCGATCCTAAGAATGGCTTCAACAACCGTGATTCGCAGAACTCATGGATGCTCGCCACCTCTATCGCTCCGGGCAATGAGGATGCGATCTATGCTTACTCATTCAACTTCGAGATGCTTATGGGAACTGAGACCGACTTCTTCCCCTACGGTTGGCGTGTTGGTCGCTCTCTGAACCGCAAGATGTATGAGCAGCTTTCGTTCAGCGATTTCCGCAAGCAGTCATGGCTTGATCCCAACTTCTTCTATGAGTCGACCAATCAGGTTGAGGGTGAGCCTTATCTCGTGGAGAAAGATGAGCAGGGCGTTCTCATAAACAATAAATGGGATCTTCCCCAATATAGGAATGATTACTCAGGCTTTGGCCCGGAGAAGAAGCAGTATAAGCTCAGCTCCAATCCTGAGTGGATCCGCAAGCAGATCACGGTTGGAAACGGCTTTATCGGTCTCCCCTGGATTTGCGTGAACATCAAGTTCCGTCCGCGCAACGGTGTTTATAACGACTGGCTGGAAGGTGGAGCAACCGACTTCCCGATCATGCGTATCGAGGAGATGGATTTCATCAAGGCTGAGGCTCAGTATCATGTTGAAGGTGAAGGAGCTGCAAAGGCAACTCTTCAGAACCTCATCATGACACGCGACTCACAGTATCCTGCTACAGCTGTTTATCCCAACGATTTCATGGCTGAGCTTAACTTCCAGAAGCAGATTGAGTTCTGGGGCGAGGGCATAAACTATTTCGATGCCAAGCGTCAGGAACTTGGAGTTCACAGAAAATATCTTGGAACAAACGTGAACACTCGCACACACTGTATCGAAGTAGACGGCGTGTTCAGCGGTTGGACTCCCGGATGGAATCAGGCAGAGCGCAATGCCAACACCATGATTCTCCACTACAACAATCCTTACACCGCTCCGGCTCCCTTCTATGCCGACGTTGAGCAGGTGTGGTTGAATGCAAACTTCGGTGCTCCCATTGAGTTCTAAGTTGTAGAAGACTTTCAATTATAAAGTTAAAAGTTATCCTTTAAGGGACTGCGGCGTGATTTCATCTCACACCGCAGTCCCTTCGATTTTTTCAGAAGAGAGAAATCAGCACTCCTCATGCTTTACGGTCTGGAAGTGATAAGGCGTACAGGCCTTAAATTCTCAGAATTCAATCAAGCATAGGCACTCGATTTTTTTTGTTCTGAGTACCAAATATAACAAAATTTTGTTGTAACTTT
>CAYROR010000021.1:0-48031 GCA_964425935.1 uncultured Sangeribacter sp. | reverse complement strand
GCCACGCTATCAGCCTCCATTTTGACCCATAGCGTGGCGTTTTATGATTTTTGAGTCTGTTCAGCCTCCAATTTGACCCATAAGTCTTAATAAACAACTCCGTGACGTCACAAATTATCACTGACTTCTTATACACATTCCAATTTGTATAATCACCGGCTATTTTGAGAAATCCGTTCATTTCTTGGTCATTTTAGCATATAGTTTGAAAAGACGTTTGAGCTTTATTCATCGGCATTGGCAAATTCCTTGCAATCGAGAATTTGCAGCAGCACATCGAATGAAGCGGGGTTTGCGACCGGAAAATACATTATCTGAGCATAATTAAGTCTGCAAGAATATCGCCGATACGCTTCATGCCGTTCTTCTTATCATGCTGTGACTCCGTGTCATGAACCTCCAAAAGACGACGTTTTAACTCTCTAACTTCCGCAAAGGTATTTACAATCGCCAACGTGGTCTGCGTAGCAACAGGGCTTTTCAAAATTGTTGCTAACATGTATAACCCTTTTTCAGTAAATGCCTTAACTTTTGCAGAAGAATGTTTTATATTGAACTGGTCAAATTTTTTGACCAGTTCTGACTTTTCTTCTTTTGAATACTCCATGATAAACCCTTTAGGGAATTTGTCAGGATTATTTTTAACAGCTTGATTCACCTCCTTTGTTTGCACTCCATAAAGATAAGCAACCAGAAAGTCGGGAATAACTTCCACGCCTCTCAGGGTAACAATCACATGTTTTACATCTTCTAATTTAATAATATCAGTCATATCTATCTTACTATTAAAAACATATTAATTCAAAGCCCTCGAGCCCCGCGGATTTGGTTGCCGAAAAGCGAGCCGCTTTCGCATTTCCCCAAGAAATGATTCTTTATCGGTCGGCAGGGAAACAGACGCGACACTGGCGGCGTATCTCGTCGATGATTCCGATTGAGATGAGTGATGCCTTATGTGAGTTTATGGGAGATTCTATTCGTCCGCTCATGACCATGTCGATAAATTCAGCAGTTTCGTAATAGAAGCCGTCTTCGGGCTGCGTCCGGCTCCAGTCGGTCGTGATGCCCGAACGGCGGTCGCGAAACTCAATGCTTGAGAAGTTGTTGATCTGGCGGATGGTGATGGTGGCGTTCTCCCCCTGAATTTCTGATGGAAGATAAGAATCAGCGATCTTTGAATAGATCACCACCGCATCCAACCCGTCATATTTCAGGATGGCGCTTCCTTCTCCGTCTACTCCTGTGGGCAGTTTTATCCCCTGGGCAACGATTTTCTCAGGTTTCCCGAAGAGCACAGCGAGAGGATAGATTGTGTAGAGGCCGATATCCATGACGGCACCATTGGAGAGTTCCGGTTTGAACGCATTCAGCACCACTCCCTCCTTAAGTTTGTCGTAGCGTGAGGAATACTTGCAATAGGAAGCGAAATATCTCCTGATCCGTCCGGCCTCTCCTATGTTTTGCTGAAGATAACGGAAATTGGGAGTGAGTGTGGGCTTGACAGCCTCCATGATAGCCATTCCTGATTCCTCCGAAACCGCGATCATTTCGCTGACTTCACGGGTATTGGAGGCGAGAGGCTTTTCGCAGAGCACGTGTTTACCATGCTTCATGGCGAGGATGCTATGCTCCGCGTGAACAGAGTTTGGGGTTGCTATGTAGACGGCATCTATGAGGTCTGATTCCACCATCTTCTGCAGAGAGTCAAATGAATGGGGAATCTGATGCTTTGCGGCAAATTCCTTCGCGCGCTCCATTGACCGGGAACAGACAGCAGCCGCACAGAATCTGGGATCCTGTTTCGCACCGTTAAGAAACCAGTCGGAGATGCTGTTTGTCCCGACGATTCCGAATCTAAGCTTATCCATAAATCAGATGTTTTCAGTGGTTTGTTGGTTCTCTTTACGCCGGCTCCTGAAGAAAATAAGCCATCCCACGGTCACGACTGCTGCATATCCTGCGAAGATGAACCATGGCCATTGCCATTCTCCCATGAAAAGCCTCATCATGTTGCCGCCTGGAGTCTGCACCATCTGCCAGGAACACCAGCTGTTGACGATGGCTCCCGCACCAATCACTCCGCAAGTAGCTCCAATTCCGTTGCTCATGAACATCATGAGGCCCTGGGCAAAGCCCTTCATGTTCTCAGGCGCCACCTGCTGGATGTAAAGATGTCCGGCGATAGTGATGAAATTGAACGCGAGGCCATAGATGAGCATGGAGCCGATAAGCATCCAGAGTCCGTCGCCAGGATTTCCAGTGCCGAGGAAAAGGAAACGGAGCGCCCAGGCAAGAAGCCCGATGGCGTAGACCCAACGGATTCCTTTCCATTTCAGCGAAATCCCTACAAGAAGTATGCAGGCCGCTTCCGAAATCTGGGAAAGGGAGAAGAGCATCGTAGCGTTGCCTGAAGCAAGAGATCCGGCATATTCGGCTATTCCGGTGAAGTGGGTGATGTAGGGCGTTGCGAAGCCATTGGAAATCTGAAGACAAACGCCGCTGAAGACCACAAATATAAGAAAAACAGCCATTGTCCGGTCTGCAAACATTGTTCTCACGGCTCCCGCGAGCGAATGGGTGCCGGAGCCATGGTGTGGATTCTTTTTCATCTCGCGAAGTTTGGGAAGCGCGAAGGCATAGATGGAGGTGCAGATCCCCATTATTCCGCTGCAGAGGAGCTGCATCGCATTATATTGAAACCTCAGATGCCCGGCTTCCGAACCGTCGCCGAATGCAAATCCGAGAGATCCGTTGTGCCAGTAGGCAGAATTGACAAACCACATCGCGGCAACAAACCCTACGGTTCCCCAGATGCGCACAGACGGGAACGTTGTCACGGTGTTGTGGCCGCTTTGAGTGAGGAGCCCGAACGCGGATGTATTGGCCAGAGCCATGGTCGGCATGTAGAAAGCGAGAAAGAGGAGATAGAGAGGATAGAACACTTTGAATTCAAGCTTGGGATGCGTCATGCCGTAGCGCCATAGGCCAAACATGACCATGGCTGCGATGAGATGGCATAGCCCCAGAAGAAGTTCAGGGCGCCGCGTCTTGTCGGCAAGGCGGCCGAAAAGGGAAGGGGTGATGATGGATACGAGTCCGATGGCGGCATAGAACCAGGCGATGTCGCTTCCGAGGCCTCCGGCTCCGAGAAACTGTCCGAAACATGTCAGGTAGCAACCCCAGACGCTGAACTGGAGAAAATAGAGAAATGCCAGACGTGATTTCATGAATCTGATATTTAGATATGTTATAAGTGAATTGTTTGCAAAATTAATAATAAAATTTGACTGTTAACTATATTTCAGTTAACTTTGTGGCATAATAAGTGAAAACGACAATTCGACATGACACAATCTGAAATCGACTTCTTCGACCGCCTTGCTCCGGTTTGGGATCAGAGCGAGGTGCGTTCCACTCCGCAGAGGATCAGATCAATCCTTTCCAAACTCCCGATCAGGGAGGGGATGAAAGTGCTCGACCTCGGTACGGGCACCGGTGTCCTTGTGCCTTATCTGAGCGAAATGCTGGGTAGCAATGGGAAAGTGACCGCTATAGATCTTTCCGAGGGTATGCTCTCAATTGCCAGAAAGAAATATGGAGATCTTGAGAATGTGGAGTTCCTGAAAATAGATTTCGAAGAGGAGCAGATTCCCGGTGTCCATGATCTTGCACTGATGTATTGTGTTTATCCCCATCTCCATTCGCCGGCAGCCACATTTGAATGGCTCTTCAAAATGAATCTCGTTGAGGGGGGTAAGATTGCTGTTGCATTCCCGTCGGACGAGGAATTCATCAACAATATTCACCACGAAAGGAAGTCGGAAAGCGACCATCTCCCTCCCGCTGAGAAACTCGCGGCCATGATAGGGGAGTGGGGATTCAAAGCGGAGGTTCTTGCAGCTACTGCCGATGAATACCTTGTTCTGGTTTCCCGTCAGTAGGCTATGCCGTTCTTCACGAGCAACTCCTTAAGCCGGAGATTCTCCTCCCTGAGACGGTCGACTTCATCGCGCAGATCATCTACGCGCTCGGAGAGCCGGTCGTTTCTTTTGGTCAGGAAATCGATCCGGGATGCCGATTCGGCGTCGGGGGTGGAGTGTCCTTTGTCTTTCCGGTGGGCGAGGTCGTGGAAATGATTCAGAAGATGTGTGAAAGAATCGCTCTGATCATCAATGTGGGAATGAGGCGGCACCACGCTTTCTGAAGCATTGTCAATGATATAGTCGTCGAGAGAATCGAGCTCGAAAATCTCCTTTATTTTTTCAAGCTTCTCCTCCGGAATGCGGCTTCGTCCGTTTTCGATAGCCGAGAGGAAACTGGGGCGCACCTGCAGGAGGTCAGCAAGTTCCCGCTGACTCATCCCGGCTCTTTTTCTGAGTCTTACCAAATCTATTCTGCTCATCATTTTTTCAGTTTTTAGAATTATTCTCGGTTGCGGGAATCAATAACGATGGTAACCGGACCATCGTTGACAAGGGCAACCTGCATGTCGGCGCCGAAAACGCCGGTTTTGACTTTGTTACCAATCTTCTCCGAGAGAAGGCTACAGAACATTTCATATAGAGGGATCGCCACATCATGGCGGGCGGCCCTGACATAGCTCGGCCGGTTCCCTTTTTTCGTGGAGGCTGCAAGAGTGAATTGGCTTACGGCCAATGCCTCTCCTCCGACGTCGGTGATGGAACGATTCATCACTCCCTTTTCATCATTGAATATCCTCATGGAGGCGGTTTTACCGACCAGCCATTCCACATCTTCAGGGGTGTCGCCTTCAATTATCCCCACAAGAATCATCAGTCCATGGCCGATTTCACTGAATATGGAGCCCCCGATTTCTACCGAAGCTTTCCCAACGCGCTGAATCACGAGTCTCATGTCATTTCCCCTCCGTGGTTTTTTTATCGGCTTTTGCCTTGGCATAGTTTGCCAGCATCACTCCGCCGACGATTATCACAAACGAAACAGGCTGATACCAATGGAAGGAATCCAGCTTGAAGAGAATGGAGACCACACACGTGATCACAGGCACCAGATACTGATAGAAGGAGAGGATCTCGCTCCCGACGAGGCGTATGGCCGGAGGAGTGACCATATAGCAGTAGACGGTGGGGAAGAGCACGATGAACAGAAGGATGGAGACGGGTATCCATTCAGTGTCGGTCGCTATCTTCATGTCGTGGGGCAGAGTGAAAAGAAGGGGAAGGGAGATGATCGCCGTGAAAAGAAACACCCATTTCATCAGGCTGACTGTGCCATATCTTTTCGAGGGCCCTTCGATGATCACGAGGTAGGAGGCATAGGTGATGGAGCAGACAATGGCGAAAATGTCACCGATGAGTCGTCCGCTGTCGATATTGCCTCCGGCGAGGATCACGATCAGAGCCCCGGCAAAGGCGATAAGCATCCCGACAATCTCAAGCCAGCTGACTTTCTGATGCTTGAATACCGCATTGATGAGCACCACAAGCATTGGCTGGAAAGTCAGGATGATGGAAATGTCGATCGCGGAGGCTGTGTTGAAAGCGAGAGAGAACACATAGATGAATCCCACCATCATCAGGGCCGACCACCAGAGAAGTTTCCAGTCGCCCTTCTGAATCTTGTCGTTTTTTACGAAGAATGAGATGATCCAGACCACAATGGCAGCTCCGAAAATACGCGACAATGCTACGCCGGAGGCCGTGATCCAGTCAGGGATCAGATATTTGTTGGCCGGAGAGTTCAAACCCCAGCATATAGCAGCAGAAAGGGAGAGAAGATTGCCTAAGAGCATCCCCTTGAAGCCTGGAGATGAGGATTGTGTGGAATTCTGGTTGTTCATGTGTTCTGTTGTTTCGGAAACGTTAGTTCCGTGGTCTTTTAAGAAAATAACAACGGGCAGGCGGTAAAAGTTAAGATGTATTCGCACGGATTTATTAATTTTGTAAACTGTAAGACCGACTTCAACCGATATGACACGGGAAAAATTCTCCATACGCAACTATATAGCCGTAGTGGCCGTCCTCATGGTTCTCATCATGACGGTGCTGGATGTCACGCTCGTCAATGTGTCGTTGCCGGTGCTTGCGGTGGAGCTTGGCATCTCCGATTCGCTGACCGTATGGATCGTTACCATCTATCAGCTTGTCATCACGATGTTGCTGTTGCCCCTTTCTTCTGCCGGCGACCTTTACAGTTATAGGCGCAATTTTCTCACGGGGGTTGTCATATTTATAGTGGCATCGGTTATGTGTGCGCTTTCAGGATCGTTTGTGATGATATTGATTTCCAGAGCTATCCAGGGGATAGGCGCCGCTTGTGTGATGAGTGTTAACATTGCCTTGACGCGGCTGATCTATCCTCGGGAAATCCTCGGGCGTGGACTCGCCCTTAATGCGATGGTGATTGCGGTTGCCACAGCTGCCGGACCAACACTCGCCGGATTCATCCTCTCGGTGGCTTCGTGGCATTGGCTTTTCCTGATTAACGTCCCCTTCGGAATCCTGGCTTTTTTCATCGGCAGGAAACTGCTCCCCTCAAATCCTCCGCGTGATCACCGAACACCATACGACTGGGTCAGCGCCGTGGAAAATGTGGTTGTGTTCGGACTGATTTTTTATTCTCTCGGAAGTTTCGCACGCGAAGGAGATATCTTGACCGGAGTGGTGCTCCTTGTTGCCGGACTGACGGTCGGATTCTTCTATGTGCGTCGTCAGCTTGATAAGGAATCTCCGATGCTTCCGGTTGATCTTCTGAGGATCCGGCTCTATTCACTGAGCATCGCCACGTCGGTCTGTTCTTTTATCGCGCAGAATCTCGCGATGATTTCGTTGCCGTTTCTCTTTCTCAACAGTTTCGGTTTCTCGGAGGTCATAACCGGTTTTCTGATGACTCCCTGGTCGATAGCCACCATGCTTACCTCTCCCATAGCGGCGCGCATAGTGGAGAAGCATAATCCGGGCATAACAGCCGCTGTCGGTATGGCTCTTTATGGAATTGGAGTTATCCTACTCGCTACCCTTTCTGCTGAAGACGCGGCTCCACTCGACATCGCTTGGCGGATGGCTGTCTGCGGGATAGGTTTCGGTCTTTATCAGACTCCTAACAATGTTGTCATGGTGATGGCGACTCCGCGAGAGCGCACGGGTGGAGCGGGAGGAATGCAGAGCACTGCACGTCTCGTCGGTCAGACTCTCGGAGCTACGCTCGTGACGTTTGTCTTCGCGGTGGCGGTTCCACAGATTTCTCCTTATATATGTCTTTATGTCGCTCTCGGCATGGCAATAGTGGCAGGCACTTTCAGTTTGAGCCGGGTTGGGAGGATAAACCGTTCAGAAATTTCGCGATCCGGGGAACACACTCATCCGGAGTGACGCATTCAAGGCAAAGGGCCTCGACAGGACAGATGCCGGTTCCCTGACGGTTGATGATGTTGGCCACTTCCTCTACGAATGAAGTAGGGATGCCTGCGGATTCCAGCATCTTCAGGGCAGGAGTGCTTATCACTGCGGCGAATACCTCTCTTACTCCTCCGGCTGCCATAAGGGCAGCAGCCCCTTTCCCTACAACCTTATCGGCTATCATCGAGTCTTTGAGAAAAGCTGGATCGTTTTCCAGAAGCTCGAAAATGTCTTTCACCCCTTTTTTATGAAAAATCCTCACAGTGGCTTTGTTGGCAACCACACACGAACATCCCTCTCTTTTCAGAATCTCAATCAGTTCTTGCATTTCCATTTTTCTGATCTGCATTTACTTTCTTTTGTTTATGATAGATCGTGCGGCTGGATTCATGATTTGTTGGAGCCTGAGGTCATGTCCATCATTATATGGGTGGAATTTAATCCACTCCTTGATAGGGGTTTCCTTTGTGGGTCTTGGAACTTGATAGGTTTCTCCACATCCGTTGAGGAGGATTAGATCTGGAGTAAACGAGATCAAAGACCAGTAAATACCACCATCAGGACTAAATGTACAGGCAGTTGGATTGAATTTTGAATTGTCGATCTCAAGATTGCTTTCGGCAAAATTTAAATTATCCGGTATGATGATCATTGTGTATTCACCTGTATTATTGTTCTTCATCATACGGATATTTTGAAAGAATAAAGTTCCTTGATCGTTATTTCTTGTTGCCGCAGCCCGAATGTAGACCATCGAATTGTTAACCAAATAAACAAACATGTGGCGATTTGTATTAATTTCGCAGTATGGCATGTCGTTCTGCATATCAAACCTCACTCCCAATCTCCATTCCTGAAGGCATTTCCCTACGTCGGAGGCTTGATCGCATTTTGTCATCTTATAAGGGCTGACAATCTCTAATTCTTCAATTTTCTTCATCTTCTGCCCTGATATGATGAGATGGCCATCGTCAAGTTTTAATTCCAGAGGGTTCTGAAATACTGAAGATTTCACCTCTCCGACGTTATTAAATGTGGTTGTGTGAAAGATATTGCAAGAGGGGATCTCAAGAAAAGCACGCATGGTGTCGTCTCTCTTTTCATAAAATATGCATACTTCGTCTGTTATGACGGCCTCTCCATTATCATTTGCCCAAACACCTTTGAATGAAGACAGCTTTTGATCGGCAAAGGCTATCATGAATGACATTGCAAAGAGAAATAAAAGTGTTGATCGTTTCATTTGAGTTATTTTTTATGATGCAAATTTAGATAAAAAAACTGAGATTCTTATGCCCGGTGAATAAGAAATATATACAAAAATTTAATACCATGCAACTCCGAGTCGTAGTTACCGTGGTTACGTGTCTGACTCGACAAATGATTTTAACTATTTTACATGTCTTCCAGGGTTAATCCCATATATTCGATTTCATATTTTTGCGCGATTTTGTTCTTAGTGAAGAAAGCCTCAGCCTTCTTTTTTAATTCTCCTATACTGATGTATTCTTTCTTTCTTTTTACCTCATAAAAGAATAATTTGTTATCAAGCTCATTCTCGGTTATTATGTCTATTTCGTTTTCACCTTTGCGGTCCCACCGGCTTCCCAACCGAGTGATGTCTCCTTCTTCAGCAAGCTTTTGTTGGAAATATCTTTCCAGTGCAAGGCCGCTATAAGTGGTGTAATCTCAAGATATGACGTCCCTGAGTTTATCGTATTTCCCGATCTCAAGCATAACCCCTGCATAGATCAATTTCAGATTTTCTTGCAACAAAAAAATAGAGCATTTCATTTTGAGGATATGCGTGTGTCACCAGCCATGTCTTTCCGACACGTCGTCGGCCTGTAAGTACTGTAAATTGTGCATTTTCCTCACTAAATGCCTTTACTTCCCGAAGGATCTTTATTTCATTTTCTCTATCAAAAAACTTCATGATTGCTTTATTTGTGTTTCCGACACGGCTGTTTCCGACATGGCCGTGTCGGAAATGGCCGTGTCGGAAATGCGAAGTTAATAAAAAGTTTCTGTTTCAGCAAATGGATTGGCGGCAGCCATAGGAATTGGTTTTTTATTCTTACGGTGTAGAAATCTCACGATTTTTATTTAAATTTGCAGATAGAACACCCGGAGTCGGATTATCCTGCACCGGAATAACCCTATTTTTTATGAACAAGTATCTTTTATCAGTCCTGATTGTGCCTGCATTGGCAGCCTGCTCGGATTCTGCTCCAATCGTGCACGACACAATCAAGAATGACCTCCGGGCTCCGGCCTATCCGTTGGTAACTATCGACCCCTACACAAGCGCGTGGTCAGCTGCCGACAATCTCTATGATGCGAGTGTTTCCCACTGGACAGGGAAGGATTTCCCTTTCATCGGCGTCGTAAAGGTTGATGGCGAGCCCTACAGGTTCATGGGCGTCGAGACCAGAGAACTCAGAACAATCGTCCCTACATCGCTCGAGGCTGACTGGAGCGGCAGCTACACCACAGACAAACCGCAGGACGGCTGGACCTCCGAGACTTTTGACGATTCCTCATGGAGCATCGACAGAGGCGCCTTCGGAACGATGGATTCCGAACCTCTCGCCAAGACACAGTGGGGAACAAAAAATATATGGGTGCGCCGCACGGTCGAGATTGACGATATTCCAGAGAACGGCCCCGTCTATCTTCAGTTTTCTCATGATGACGATGCCGTGTTCTATATCAACGGCGTTGAGGCTTTCAGCACGGGAACATGCTACGGAAAAGACAAGATCGCTGAAATATCGCCTGAGGCACGGGCGGCACTTAAGAAAGGCATCAACCTTATGGCTGCGGAGTGTGTCAACCCTCAGCATGGCGGATTCCTGGATTTCGGACTTGCCGTGCCTGAAAAGGCTGAAGACTTTTTCGGGAAGACTGCCATGCAGACCTCGGTCGACGTGCAGGCAACCCAGACTCACTACACTTTCGACTGCGGCCCAGTGGATCTGAGAGTGACCTTCACAGCTCCGCTTCTGATGGATGATCTTGAACTGATCAGCCGTCCCGTGAACTATATCACTTATACGGTCGGTTCGAAAGATGGGGCGCCCCACAATGTGGAGTTCTATTTTGAAGCTTCTCCTCTCTGGGCGCTTGACAAGCCATATCAGAAGTCAGTGAGCGAGGGATATATGAAGGATGGCATCTACTACCTCAAGACTGGAAGCGTGGCTCAGGAAATTCTTGCCAAGAGCGGTGATGACCTGAGAATTGACTGGGGCTATTTCTATCTTGCGGCCCCGGCTTCAAGAACCACCAGTTTCGGAATCGGCACTGGAACGATTTTGCGTGAAAAATTCGTGAATGGTGAATTCGAGACAACCGCCACTACCGGCGAGAATGGTGCGGGAAAACTGGCCATCGTCAATGATCTCGGTTCGGTGAAAGATGCTTCAGGGAGAATCATGGTCGGTTATGACGATCAGTTCTCGGTGCAATATTTCGGAAGCAATCTGCGTCCCTATTGGAATCGTGAAAACGACTCCACCATTGAGGATCAGTTCAAGGCTGCCAATGACGAGTATGCCGATCTTATGGCCCGTTGCTATGAGTTTGACCGTAGCCTGATGAAAGAGGCTGCTGCCGCCGGAGGTAAGGAATATGCCGAGCTTTGTGCCCTGGCCTACCGGCAGGCAATCGCGGCCCATAAGCTTGTGGAGAGTCCTGACGGAAATCTTCTCTGGCTTTCTAAGGAGAACAACAGCAATGGTTCGATCGGCACGGTCGACGTCACCTATCCGTCCGCACCATTGTTCCTCTATTATAACCCTGAGCTTGCGAAAGGTCTCCTGAACCATATTTTCGAATATGCTGAGAAGTATGGCTGGGACAAGCCTTATCCGAGCCATGATGTCGGCACCTATCCTCATGCCAATGGTCAGACCTACGGCGGCGACATGCCTGTGGAAGAGGGCGGAAATATGCTGATTCTGGCGGCTGCCATCTGCCAGGCTGAAAATTCTCCTGAATATGCCGCGCAACACTGGAAAACACTTAAGGAATGGACCGATTACCTTGTGGAGTATGGTCTGGATCCGGAGAATCAGCTCTGCACGGATGATTTCGCCGGTCATTTCGCCCATAACGCCAATCTTTCGATCAAGGCAATTCTCGGCATTGCGTCGTTTGCCAAGATGGCAGAGATGGATGGTAATGCCGAAGAGGCTAAGAAATATTATGACATTGCGCGGAAGTATGCCGCAGAATGGGAGAAAATGGCTAATGACGGCGACCACTATCGCCTTACTTTCGACAAACCCGGCACATGGAGTCAAAAATATAATCTTGTGTGGGACAAGCTTCTCGGACTTGGAGTTTTCTCCGATAAGATCGCTCCGCTCGACACCGACTACTATCTGACCATGCAGAATGTCTACGGCCTGCCTCTCGACAACCGCCGCACCTACACCAAGAGCGACTGGATTGTCTGGACAGCGACTCTTGCCGATGATCCGGTCAAGTTTGACGCGCTGATCAAACCTCTCTATAAGTTCTACAATGAAACCGAAGACCGCGTTCCGATGTCCGACTGGTATTACACCGACAGCCCCCGTCACGTTGGTTTCAAGGCTCGTTCAGTTATTGGCGGCTATTTCATGAAGATGCTTGCCGACCGTTGGAATCAGAAATAAATATATAGATTGCCCGGATGGTAGCTTCCCTCTGAGGAGACTACATCCGGGCATGCTCATCAAATAAACCTAACATACATGAAAATCAAGAATTGTCTCTTTTTTCTTCTTGGGGCTTCCGCAGTGGGCGCCTCGGCGCAGATCGAGACCCCGACGATGGGGTGGAGTTCCTGGAACACCTATCTGATCAACATTTCCGATTCTCTGATCAAGGAGCAGGCCGACGCGATGGCGAAGAATGGTCTCAAGGATGCCGGCTATAAGTATATCAACATCGACGACGGTTACTTCGGAGGCCGTGATCCCAAAACCGGGATGCTGATGATCCATCCGACGAGATTCCCCGGAGGCATGAAACCGGTGGTTGACCATATCCACTCGCTCGGCCTGAAGGCAGGAATCTATAGCGACGCGGGCGCCAATACGTGTGGCAATTACTATAACAACGACACTATTGCCAAAAACGTCGGTTTTTATGGTCATGAGATGCAGGATGCTGAATTCTTTTTCAACACGCTTGGCTTCGATTTTATCAAGGTTGATTTCTGCGGAGCGCAATCCATCGGAAACCATCAGCACAGATGCTACGAGCCCCAGGAAAGATATACTGCCATCCACAATGCGATAAAGGCGACAGGCCGGGACGATGTCCGCCTCAACGTGTGCCGCTGGGATTATCCCGGAACGTGGATCAGCGATGTGGCTACCTCATGGCGCATCTCGCAGGATATCCAGAATTCCTGGAATTCCGTGAAAAACATCATCGGCCAGTCTCTCTATCTTTCTCCTTTTGCCGGAGGGGGCCACTACAACGACATGGACATGCTTGAGGTGGGCCGCTCCATGAGCCCGGAGGAAGACCGCACTCATTTCGGAATGTGGTGTATCATGGCCTCTCCGCTCCTGATTGGCTGCGACATGACAACGCTTAAGCCTGAAACCCTCAAGCTCCTTACCAATAAGGAGGTGATTGCCCTCAATCAGGATCCTCTCGGACTGCAGGCCTACGTTGCAAAGCGCGACGGCGACACTTACGTGCTTGTTAAGGATATCGAGAAACTGAATGGAAATGTCAGGGCCATAGCTCTCTATAACCCTACCGACGAACCCAAGGAACTGTCGGTTGATTTCTCCGACATTCAATTAGGAGGAAACGTAAAGGTGAGAGATCTCTTCGCCCATAAGGATCTCGGAAAGAAGAAGGGTTCTTTCTCGCAGATGATTCCTGCCCATGGACTTGGCCTCTATCGTCTGGAGGCCGATGAAAGGCTCGTGCGCGAACTCTATGAGGCAGAGACTGCTTTCCTCACGGCATATCAGGAGCTTTATAATCCGAGGGCACTCGGCACTCCGACTCATGAGCAGGATGAGAGATGCTCCGGCGGGGTCAAGGTGACGAGGGTCGGACAGCGTTCCTCTAACGACATCCAGTGGAGAGACGTCATTGTTCCTGAGGATGGTGATTATCGTCTTTCGTTCCGCTGTCAACCAAAAGAAAACGTGCGGCTCTATGTCCAGACCAACGATGGAGAAGCCTCCCTGCTCAACCTCGAGCCTTCAGAGAATTTCGAGACTGTAGAAGTCGTGATGCCGCTTAAGAAGGGTGAAAACGTTGTGCGCCTCTTCAACGAATATCAGTGGTTGCCCGATCTTGATTATATGAAAGTTGAGAAGGTCTGACCAAAGGGATGATCCGCAAAAAAAGAACGCCGCATGAAAACTGATTCATGCGGCGTTCTTTTTTGCGGATCATCCACCGGTTAGAGATGGCGCTCGGGATAGAGGTCGTCCCACCATGAGGAGTCGTTCTGGAGCCATTTGGCAAACCAGGCCATTATTGTGTTTTGCCAGAGAATGCGCTTCGGATAGTCGCTGATGAAATGATTCTCTCCGTCAACGCTTATGAATTCAACCGGTTTGTCGAGAATCCGGAGAGCGTTGAAAAGCTGGATGCTCTCTCCGATAGGCACGTTTGTGTCGGCCGTGCCGTGGAGGAGAAGGAGAGGGGTGTTGATCTTGTCGGCGTTGAAAAGCGAACCCTGCTTTGTGAAAAGTTCCGGATTGTTCCAGGGATAGGAATCGGCAGCGGCCACGGAATTATAGCTGTAGCCCCAGTAGCCTTCGCCCCAGTAGCTTGTCACGTTGGAGATTCCGGCGTGAGACACAGCCGCCGCGAAGAGATCAGTCTGCGACTGGAGATACTGCGTCATGAATCCGCCGTAGCTTGCGCCGAGACATCCGATCTTTGTTGCGTCGACAAAGGGATGTGCCTCAGTGAATTTCTTCACTCCCTCGATTATGTCGTCTGCTGTCTGGCGTCCCCAGGCGTTGACGTGGCGTGCTGAGAATTCCTGCCCGTAGCCGGTAGTTCCGGAGGGGTTCACCACGTAGACCACATAGTCGCGCGAAGCGAAGAGCTGCGGAGTGTAGGGCTGTGTGATCGAACGCACGGTAGGAGAGGTGCCACCGTAGTAGTAAACGATCAAAGGATATTTCTTATTTGGATCGAAGTCTGGCGGATAGCATATCACTCCGTCGATCTCCGTGCCATCGGAGGCTGTGAACTTCCAGGGCTCCGTTTTGCCAAGCTGGATTTCAGCTATCGCTTCGGCTCCCGGGTCGGCGAGAATGGTGTTGGTGCGTTTCTTCACGTCGTAGAGACATGCCCTGCCCTGATATTCATAGCTCTGTCCGTAGTAGGCAATCGATGCGTCGGAGAATTTTCCCATGGTCATTCCGGAGATATTGTCGATTTCAGCAGGAATAGTGTCGATCTTTCCGGTCTTCGGGTTGAGGGCGTAGATACGGTTATAGAATCCGTCGCTCCCCAGGAAGTAGACAAGACCGTTGACAGCGTTCCAGCATCCGATTGAGTTGACAGCGGGGTTGAAATCGCGGGTCATTGGTTTCACGTCGCGTGTGGCGAGGTCCATAAGGAAGATCTGGACGTCGAAATCATTCGGAATGGGGTGAGGCGCGCTGTTGTTGCCGATTCCGTTGAAAGCGGCGGGCGATCCGAGGAAGAGCACGCTCTTTCCGTCGGGAGAATACATCGCGGAATTCACGAAATTCGGTCCGGGAGCCACGAGGGTGTCAGCTTTGAGAGTGGCCAGATCGAGTTCGTAGAATGTGTTGCGGTAGAATGGCCTGACCGTGGGATCCTCCTGCGATGATGAGCAGATGATCTTCTTTCCGTCGGGGGAAATGGAGGAAAGATAGGTTGAATGGTTGCCGAAAGTGAGACGTTCGCTAAGTCCGGTCTTGGGATCATATTTCACGAGAAACCAGCGCTGCCGATTCCCGGGCTGGCGGTCGTCGGGCGTGGCATACCTGCGCAATGGTCCAGACTCCTGCACCCCAGCCTCATAGTGGGAATAGATGAAATAATCCTCCGTGGGGCTCCAGGTGATATCATTAGTGGGTATTCCCGTCAGGGCGATGGTCTCGGCGCCGGTGCGGGGGTCCACCTTGATGAGGTCGAACCCGTCAGGGGCCTGCACGGTGTAGAAAAGTTCGTTGCCCTTCGGCATCCAGCGCACGTCGCGGTTCAGGTTGTCGTTGACCACCTTGCCAGTCTTGAGATCGGTAAGGGTAGCGTATGCCCGCGCCCTGTCTTTGCCATAGTTGAAATGGTAGTTGGTTATCAGATACCGACCGTCGGGACTCATTGAAACCCTCCACACCCTGTTGGTATATTCGGAATCATCGAGGGCGAACCTCCGTTTGAGCTCTGACCCTGAAAAAATCTCCACGTCAGCAAATTTCTCATCGGGCACGAATTCCACTTTCAGTGTGGGATTGGCCACGGAATCGGATGCGTAGGCCAGCACCTTCACTCCGAGGAGCACGTCGTGTTCCGGTTCGAGCCGAAGCTGTGCCGTGGCTGTTGATGAAGGAGTGACGCTGTCGCGCTCCACACTCTCCTTCGTGATGATGTCGCCTCCGTCGAGCGTTACCTTGAAAGGTAGCTGCGATGTGACTTTCAGGGTGCCTTTAGCGAAGCGGGCAGCCCTCAGACGGCTCTGGAGCATCTGGAGAGTCCCCTGTGAGGCAGGAGCCGTGAGGGTGATGATGCCTGCGGAATCGGCTTCAACGAGAGTGCCCTCAGCCATTTTTCCGCGCAGTTTCGCGCTGAGGGGAGCCGTAGTCTTGTATGCGCTTCCGTCGGGAGCGATGGAATCGTTCATGAACGGGGCACGCACTGTCACAGGCTCGGTTGTTCTCCATTGTCTTGCCAGATGATTCTCCGCGATGATTGGCAGAGCGGAGAGGGCAAGGGTCGAGACAAGAATCGTTTTCAGTGTCATGTTATGTGGGTTTGTTGATTTTACGGAGTTTATCCACCGCAAAATTACTGAAAAAAACGACTCAAGCCAAAAGGAAAGTTGTCATATATCCCTCTATGAGCCCCCTAAATGATCAGCCCCCCTAAATGGGGAGATGCAGAGAGAGTGGGTGATAATTCCATTTGGAAAAAAATTAATTAATCGTTCGCAGGCGTCTGAAATGTGCTTTAGGCGAAGTGGATCTCTAACTTCATCTCTCATAAATAAGGACACTTTCATTATTTACATACGGAAGGACATCTGGATGCAGCATGCCCTTTTCCACAAGATCAATTTTACGACCGCAAATCTCTTCAAGATCTGCAATTATTCTAAAAAATTGTAATCCAATTTTAGAATCAGGCAGGAATTCAACCATGAGATCGATATCACTATTACCATTCTCTTCGCTGCGTGCAAATGAACCGAAAATCCATGCCTTTTTAATCGGACAGGATTTAAGATAGTGTTTGATGATTTTAACAATATGTGTATTCATTGTTCCTGCAGTTATTCTTGTGGTTTGCAAAAGTAGTAAATAATCGTTAGAATGGCAAGAATAAAGAGTGATAATTGAGAAGCCCCCGGCCCCTTCCCTGAAGTGGGAGATGCAGAGCCGAGGGGGATTGTGGATGTTTGATAATTGATGGGTGAGGGCGATTCCGGGAGATGGAGCCTAATGGAGGCGGATCGCCAGGGATGAAGAGGGGAGACCGGGAGAGGCAACCTTGACTTTCAACGTGCCTTTCTTGCCGTTGCCGCGCACAACTGCGAGAGCCCGCCCTTTCCATGCTTTGTGGGTTGAGTCGAAATAGGGATCCTCATCCTTGATGTCGGCATTGCCGAAGCCAACGAGTTCTCCGGATCCCGAAATATCAATCCTGAGGTTATTGTCGGCAGCAGGAACCACATTCCCCTTGTTATCGATGATCTCAATATTGATAAAGGAGAGCTCGGAACCATCATTGGCAAGGGAGGTAGTTTCCGGTTTAAGACGAATGGCCGCCGGTTTTCCGGCTGTGGCCAGGGTCTTTGACTCGGCAACATTTCCTCCGGCGTCGATCCCTTCAGCCTTGAGGATTCCCGGAGCGTAGGGGAGGTCGAAGGTGGCTGCCATATTCTCGACCGATTTCTCGGAGATCGTTTCTCCATTGAGGGAGAGGCGCACCTTCGGATAGTGGGAATAGACCTCCACCTGAATAGGTTTCCCCTCATGTCCTTCCCAGTTCCATGATTCGGTGGTGGGCCATGTTGACCACATCGTGGTCTTTACCTTGCCATGGTATCCGTCGGGTTCCTTCACAGCCATGAAGAGATGTTCTCCGTCGGGATTCCAGAGCATGGAGCGATAGTGGCTGATAGGTTTGCGGAATCCGGTGAGGTCAATGTCTCCGCAGTAGGCCGCATGCCAGGGATATAGTGGCTGAACCCAGTGTTCCCCTTCCGGATCTCCTTCATAGTAGTAGCGCCCGATTCCGGATTCTCCGATGTAGTCGATGGCTGTCCAGACAAAATCTCCGATCACGTAGGGATGGTCGGCCACCTGCCTGTAGTTGCCCCATGCGTGAGCGGGAAAGGATTCCGTCTGCATCATGACTCTTGAGGGAACTCGCTCATGGTCTGATTCTGATTTATGGATCATGTAGTTGTAGCCGGTGATGTCGTGTTCAGCGGCGAGGGGGTCATAGATCTCCCAATCACTATCCCAGGCAGCGAGGGCAGAGGTGACAGGTCGCGTAGGATCGAGCTCCCTGCATCGCGAGGCGAGTTTATGGGCAGTTGTGACCACCTCGATACGCTTACGTTCGATCACTTCGTTGCCGATGCTCCAGCAGAAAACCGAAGGATGGTTGCGGTCTCTGAGAATCATTGCGTCAAGGTCTGCCTGCCAGTTGGAATCAAAAAGTTTGTGATAGTCGTGATCATTCTTTGCATCGCGCCAGCCGTCAAACGACTCGTCGATCACGAGAAGACCATATTCGTCGCAGGCATCCAGAAAGGTTTCCGAAGGGAGGTTATGGCTGGTTCGCACGGCATTGAATCCGGCTTCCTTGAGGAGTCTTGCTCTCCGACGCTCCGCATCCCGATAAGCGGCGGCGCCTATGATCCCATTGTCGTGGTGAACGCATCCTCCATTCAGGAGAATATTCTTGCCGTTAAGTTTAAGACCGTTTTCCGCGTTCCATTCCAGAGTGCGGAATCCAGTTTTATGGGATAGACGATCGATCTCCTTTCCGTTTTCAGATAGGGTTATGGTGCAGTCATAGAGCTGTGGCGACTCGGGCGACCATGGCTTCGCGTCGGGAACGCTCAGCTTCAGGGTTGTCTTGAAGTTTTCAGCATCGGCAGGCACTTCCACCTCCTTGCTTTCGCTCTTCCCATTAATATCGACAGCGACTTTTATTTTTCGCGGCTCTGCTGTCCGGTTGTCAATGAATATGTCAGCTTCGGCAGTCGTGAGGTCGGGAGTCTTGACAAACGACCCATAGTCAGACAAGCGCACGGGTCCGCTCTCGCGAAGGGTTACGTCGCGATAGAGCCCCGAGCCTGAATACCAACGGCAGTTTTTCTGCGCGGAGTTGTCAACCTTGATGGCGATGGTGTTCTCCCCCTTTTTCAGAAAGGGAGTGATATCTGTGAAATATGTGGAGTAGCCGTAGGGGTGGCCTCCTGCTTTCTTCCCGTTGACGTAGACCTCTGAATCCATGTAGGCTCCTCCGATTTTGAGCTTGTAGACGTTTCCATCCTTCAGATCATCCATTCTGAAAGTTTTGCGATACCATCCTGTTCCGGCGGGTAGATATCCTCCATCGTTTCCCGCGGGGGCATTCTTATCAAACGGGAGCTCGATGCTCCAGTCATGCGGAAGGTTGAGAGCTCTCCAGTTGCTGTCGTCGAAGCCGGGAGCTACGCTTGTGGAGTCGGCATTGAGCGAGAACCTCCATCCGGAATTGAAAAGAGTGTCTTTTCCGGAAGCTGTAGGTCCGGGGATTCCTGCGGCAACCGCAAATATCAGATAGTAAATAGAATTCAGCTTTTTCATGTCATGAAGAATTAAATACCGGCGTCTTGATTAACGTAAATCCGGATGTGATGCAGTCGATTTATTTTCAATTAACAAAATTAATAAAATCCCGGGATAATCGGATGGATTCTTTCTAACCGATAAGTGAAATCACAAAATAATCTAACAAAATATTAATTTTGTCCTGTATGTTTTGTTTCCGACAATAATTCTGAATCATGGATAAGGCTTAATTGAAGGCTGAAGTATGATTTGCAGGATAATGAGTAATTAATGTTAATGGATTTGTATATATTGTAAGAAAAGAGTAATTTTGCAAAGGATGCCATAAATTTGTCCCAAATGATCGAGACCAGGAAATATACCGTTGCAGAACATTTATTCCATGTGACGGCTCAAAAGGAATGGTTCGGCATTATGTCGAATTATGAACCTTTTGCAGTTGGTGAGGGTAATTTTACCGGCGATCCTATTTTTTTGTTGATGGTCGGAGAGGGAGATATTCCGGAATATGGTGAAGAATATCGGCAGGAGGCGGATAGCCAGAAAATTGTATGCGGAACCACATACAGTGGTTTGCATGTATTCGAGTTTCAGTTTTTTGGAAAAACGGCCGGGTGTCTTGTGTGTTCAGCAGACTATCGAGAGGGACATCTGCTCTCTTCCCCCTATTGCCGGAGACAGGTTATTGACAACACCTTGATGGTGATGTTTTCTCTGGCGACAGTCGGAATGAACACATTGTTGTTTCATGGGACTGTAGTGAGTCAAGATGGACATGGATATGTTTTTCTTGGGCCAAGCGGCACCGGCAAGAGTACACATGCCCGATTGTGGCAGCAACACTTATCAGGTGTGGAGCTTGTGAACGATGATAACCCTGTGGTTCGTATCTGGGCTGAGGGGCGAGTGGATGTCTATGGCAGTCCATGGAGTGGAAAGACTTCATGTTATCGTAATGTGAGCTTTCCTTTGGGAGGAATGGTGTTGCTGAAGCAATCCTGTGAAAACCGGATTAAGCGTCTGAGTGGAGTCCATGCATACGCCGCAGTCCTTCCAGCCATAAGCGGCAAGCGATGGAATAGAGATATTGCTGATAATCTGCATGCGTCGGAAATTCAATTGGTGAATAATGTTTCGATTTGGTCTTTAGAGTGTTTGCCTGATCAGGAGGCTGCAGAGTTGTGCGAATCTACAATTTCAATAAGACGCCATGGATGATCGTGGGATAATGATGGAAGTGATCCGGCTGATCGATGAAGGAGTAAGCGTTAAATTGCCCGTATCCGGAAAGAGTATGCGTCCGTTCATTGTCGGTGGACGCGACAGTGTGATTTTACAGAAGCCGGTCAATTTAAAAGTGGGAGAAATTGTTCTGGCAAAGGTCGAGGGGAGTCGTTATGTCTTACACCGGATTGTCCGTTTTGACGGCGTTATGTTCACCTTGATGGGGGATGGAAACATATTGGGGACAGAGCATTGTGCTATATGCGATATCAAGGGAGTGGCAACTCATGTTGTCAGGGGAGACGGGAAGGAGATCAATCTTAAATGTGTGGGAAGCAGGCTCACATGGACGCTCTGGCGTTGGCTTTGTCCTGTTAGAAAATATTTATTGATGATTTATAATAAAGTATGAGAATTAAAGATGGATTTGTTTTGCGCGATGTCTGTGGTGAGACGGTGATAGCCGGTGAAGGTTTGGGCGCAGTAGACTTCGGCAAGCTTCTGGTGCTTAATGACACAGCGACATGGCTATGGCAGGAGGCTGAAAGACAGGAATTGTTCAGCATTGAATCGTTGGCAACGCGAATGTGTGAGGAATATGATGTGGAGCAAGCCATTGCAGAGTCAGATATTTCTCGGATTCTTGAAAAATGGCGTGATCTTTCACTGATTGAATGATGAAATTTTTCACACCAGCTTTGAAAATGATAAATTTTAGCTGGTAGAAACAGAAAAACAAAAGATAAAGTATTAATTTTGCATTGTAAAAATAAAGATATGGACGATAAGAAAACAAAGAAAACATACGAGAAACCGGAATTCGAGGTAGTTAATCTTGAACTTGAACAGCCGATCCTTAGCGGAAGTGCCCCCAATTTTGATAACGGCGGAAACTGGGGCTTTTAGTCAAACATCAAATAAGAAATGAAAATGAATATAAAGACGATTCTCTTCTCTCTCCTGATGCTCGTGACTTTAAGCGCCTGCCAGACGGAAACCCCTGAAACAATTCCTTCATCTGTTCCACGGCTAAGAATCAGGGGATCCCTCCCTGAATCCGACGCGACTCGCGGGTTGATAGAATATGGCAGTAAAGATAAGGAGAAGGAGCTGTTCAAATGGTACCTGGGCGATGAAAATAAAAAAGATGCTGATTATATTTACTTATTCAATATAACCAAGTTCGAAGCCCTGCATCAGCATTACTCCGCTCCCTATTTTGAGATTGATAAGATTGACGGAGGAAATGCTGAATTTGAAATGGAGGAGAATGCTGATTCCCGGAATTTCATCGCTAATATGAAATCAGGAGATATCCTTCTGGCGACTGTTGGAATAAGCGCGGCTGCGGAACTCGAGTCAGTTGAAAAGGCTTTGGGAAACGTGATTTCATATCATGCAGGAAGTATTCTCTATGATCAAGTACTCGTTGAGAATCCAAAAGAAAATATTCTGGCATTAAGGCATCTCCACATGATGATGCACCTGTATGACATCGTTAAGGTTGAAGAGGATGGGAAAGTCCCGGACCTGCATTTCAAGCATCTTAACGCCATCTTCCGGATCACTCTCAATAATCAAACCGGGAAGGATTTGTTTGATAAAACTTCAGATATAGTTTTCTCGTATCCAACAGGTGAGGGTGGACCATTTATATATGGATTTAGTTATTTTAGTGTGGCCGGCAATGACGAGAATGGCTACTATTTAGTGGAAAATTTTAAAAAGCCTACTTCATTGTCACCTGGGGAGTCAACGGTATTTACTTCTAATAGTGCAACTCATAAGGTGAATGGAATCTCTGCCCTAAAACCAATAGTCTCACTCAAAGACGGGGAGACCTACGAGTTCTATGCTGTTGTGAGTCCAAGAATAGGGTATGATCTAAGAGGAGAAAAGTTTACAATCGATATCTTCAATGGTGTGGAAAGTGATTTTTATGTAGGTAATGAAGGAAGTGAGAAATACACGATTACAATTGACAATTTCAACCTTCCGATAGAACCGGGAAAGCGCTATTGGTTCAATCTGACGGCAACCGACATTGTTATTGACGAGGTAATAGTTGATGCTACAAATAGTGACGGAGAAAAAAAGAAAATGCCAGTCAAGAAGCTCATGCTGACTTCGGAATATCCCGGTAAGAATCAAAATGGCGAATCGGAAACATCGTCCGGAAATTGATGTACGGACGAAACTATAATTCTCCCGAAGGACGATTCCATGTTGATTCTTCAGCTGTCAGTCAGTTACTTGCCCTGATAAGATCCTCTCTTTGGCAGAAGCCTGTGGAAGTTTCTTCATTTGAAGGGCAAACGGTCGAATGGGATGCGGTTGGAAAAATATCCATTCAGCAGACCGTGGGTGGATTGGCCTTCAAGGCCGGTTTGGAATTGCCGGAAGAATTACGCCCTCCAAAGACGTGGCTGATCAAAGCCATCTCTTTTCTCGAACGCAACCGGCTCACTCATTTGCTCGTTGACCGAATAGCCGCGGAGGCTTCGGCAAAGCTTAACGAATCTGGAATAACGCCTGTGTTGCTGAAAGGTCAGGCTTATGCCCGAATGTATCCGGACTACACCCTGCGACAATGCGGCGACATTGACTTTTACGTGGGCGAGGAGAATTATCGTCAGGCATATCTGGCAACCAGAAGAATCGGATGGGAAAGTGAAGAACGGTTCAATCCTGTGGCCAAACACTATGGATGCAACAGTGGAGGCGTCAGGATCGAACTGCATAGAATCGCAGGCTCACTCCCTTTTTCCTCAGCCGACAGACGTTTCCAAAAGTGGAGTCTTGACCAGATCAATTCAGGAAGGAAGATTGAAATCGGAGGGAATGAAATTATGATTCCGACCCCACTTTTCGATGTGGTATTCGTGTTCATGCATGCCTATCTTCATTTCATCAGCGGAGGGATTGGTCTGAGGCATATCTGCGATTGGACGATGCTTCTTCACGCACACTCTGGGGAGATCGATTCTGGAAAGCTTGAGGGAATACTTGAGGAATTCCGGCTTTTGAGAGGATGGCGATTGTTTTCCCCTTTGGCTGTCCAATGCTTAGGACTCCCGAAGGAGGAGTGTCCGCTCTTTTCTCCAGAATATGGGAGGGAGGCACGCAGGATATTGACATTTATCCTCAAAGAGGGGAATTTCGGAAGAGGAATTACTACCGTATCTCCACGTCCGAATAATTATCTTGCGAGAAAAGCCAGTTCGTTCCGCACTGCTTCATTCCGGTTTTACAAGAAACTTTGGATAGATCCTGATATGGTCTCATTCTATTATGGGAATTACGTCAAAGGTGGAGTCAGAAATGTGATTAAGGATTTTTTTGCATGATTCGGTATATTTTTGATTTGTCACGTGGATTCCGAGGCCGGATAGCTCTTAACGTTGCCACAGGAATAGTGAGGGTTCTGACCGGTTTAGGTTTCGTGGCCCTAAGTAAGCGTGCAGTCGACATTGCAACAGGTGTTTGCGAGGGAAACATGATGGTTTGTGTGGTAGGACTTATAGGAGCTATTGTGATTGAGCTGATATGTTCGTCAATTGGCAATAGTGTCGCAGATATTGGGGAAGCGGGGATGAAAAATGAAATCCAGGAGCGGCTCTTTGACAGGATGCTAAATGCGGAATGGAGAGGCAGGGAAGCTTTTCATTCGGGAGATGTGTTGACACGCCTGACGGAAGATTGCCGGGTAGCTGCTGAATGTATATGCAGGACAATCCCTTCCTTAATCATCGCTTCCGTGCAGTTTGTCGGGGCATTCATTTTCTTATGCCATTTCAGCCTTTTGCTGGCAATCATCGTTACGGCTATTATTCCATTATTCATAATGATGGGAAAAACTTTCTTCCGAAAGAGCCGGGTCCTAACCCGTCGGATCCGGGGCATAGAAAGTCGACTTCAGGAAAAGATGCAAGAGAGCCTGCGTCATCGGATTTTAATACTGACCTTTAGTTTCGCTTTCAGAACCATGGGGGAACTCAAATCGTTGCTTTCGCTTAGATATTCCCTTGTAAGGAAGCGCTCCAATCTCACAATATATTCTCGTATGGCTGTCATGGCGGCATTTCAATCCGGCTACTTAGCGGCGTTTCTTTGGGGGATTGACGGATTGCGAACCGGTGTTATCTCATTTGGAGTTATGACTGCTTATCTTCAGCTTGCCGGACAGATTCAGCGGCCATTGGCGGAGTTAGCCAGGTTATTTCCGGGATTGATTCAATCCCATACAGCTTTCTTCCGTCTTTCGGAGATTGAAAGGATTCCTGTTGAACCTATGTCGGGGCCCTCGGAGTTAGATGATAGTGCCACGGCCACGGGGATACGATTCCGCGACGTGACGTTTTCCTATAGGGGTGATGGCAAGACTGTGTTATCCAATTTTAACCACATTTTCCTTCCCGGAAGCTGCACCGCCATTATTGGTGAAACCGGAGTGGGGAAGAGCACGCTCCTACGGCTTATCCTTTCTCTTCTCAAACCTCAAAAGGGGGATATCGGATTGTTTCGGCGTGACACAGATGAAAGTGAGAAGTTTCCTGTTTCCGTCGCGACAAGACATAATATTGTGTATGTGCCACAGGGAAATAGCCTTTTGAGCGGTAGTATCCGCAGGAATCTGCTCATGGGAAAACCAGATGCTACTGAAGGAGAGTTGCTGGAGGCCCTTCATAGTGCCGCTGCAGACTTTGTGTATGACCTCAAGTTCGGGCTTGAAACACCATGCGGGGAGAATGGCGCCGGTCTCAGCGAGGGGCAGGCACAGAGGATCGCAATAGCGCGTGGACTTCTGAGGCATGGCTCGATACTTCTTCTTGACGAAATAAGCTCATCGCTTGATGAAGAGACGGAAATCCTTCTGATGCAAAGGTTGGCTGAGAGAAAGAGAGAGCATACGATCCTGATCGTCACGCATCGCACTTCCGTTCTTCCATATTGCGATAATGTATTGCGGCTTTCACCTAACCACCCTCCAACATAGAAAAGTATTATTCATTGTCGTGGTTAACTTTTTCCCTCATAAATACCCCCAAAAATGGATAGATTGACTGCACCTGAGTTGGGGGATAGAGTCTCTGTCATTGATTGCTGGGCGGGGTTTTCTTGAGGGTTATTGTTGTGGCGGAGGAGAGGGGGCCGGAGGTGGCTCGGAGCTTGAGCTTCCGGGAGTCTTTCCCTGTGCGCACGAGAAATGATGCGGTGCCCGCTTCGGAGGAGGATTCGGCTGGACCCTGGATAGCGTTAGCTCCATCGGTTTCAAGAGCGACTGCCCTTCCGTTGACGTGGGTGAGCGGATTGCCATCTTTGTCGGTCAGGGTTACGTAAACGATAAGGAGGTCGTCGCCGGAGGCTTCACGTCCACTTTGAAAATAGGAGATTTCAAGGGCAGCAGCCTCTCCGGGCACCGTCACCTTGTGGGAGGCAACTCTCTTGCCGTTGCGGTAGCCCACCGCTTCGAGAGAGCCGTCGGTCCAGTCAACTCCGGAGAAAGTGAAGGGGGGATAAGCGAGGTTTCGGCAGTTTCCTCCGTCGGGCGAAGGGATATAGTCGGAGTCCGCGCCATTGTCGGCTCTCTTCCGACTGATGGAAACTCCGTTTCTGAAGAGCTCCACTTCATCTACATTTCCATAGACCTGAATCGTATCCACAGGTGATATTCCGACGGATATGGCCGCGATAAACACTTCCTCCGGCATAGGTCCCTCCGGGGTGGGCGATCCGGGGGCGATCTGCGATCTGAAGAACTGAAGGCTGTATTTCGGGAGACGGAAGATGTCGGCGGTGCCGCTTGCGCATATATTGTCGCAGCATCCCCGGTTGTAGTCATACATGCTCCAGACAGCGGATCCTGATGTGGCGGGATAATCGGCCTTATATCTGTTGAACGACCATTGGGCGTTCCATGCATTGGTCTGGAGCGCTTTGTTGCCGTCTTTCCGGCCGATGCGCGTCGTGCTGTTGTGACCACCGAATTCATAGTCGTAGTATTCCCTGATGAAGGCCGGTTTCGAGGTTGTGGCCGGGCGATGGAAGCCCTCCTGCCAGTCGTTGTAGCACACGTCGAAACCGTCGTAGCCGTAGGAGTCGCCCGACGTGTAGCATTGGTCGCCGGGATATTCCTCATGAGCAGTCTTGACGGCGCCGTCTTTCCATTCTTTTGGAGGCCACGACTCATTGAGGGTGGTTTCCCACATCACGATTGAAGGATGGTTGCGGTCACGGCGGATCAGCTGACGGATATCGCTATAGGTGTGGGCGATGAAGGCTTCATTGTTATTGAAGAACTGCCAGCCGGGAATGGGTTCGATGACGAGAAGCCCGAGCTCGTCGCAGGCATCGAGCACTGATGGATCCTGCGGATAATGCCCGAGGCGCACGATGTTGAACCCGTTTGAGCGGATCTGATGGATGTCGCGGAATTGAGCGGAAGGGGGAAGTGCGTTTCCAACGTAAGGGTATTCCGAGTGTCGGTTTGTGCCCACAAGTTCAAGGGGAGTGCCGTTGATCATGAATCCCTTCTCTTTGGTGAATTCTATCCGGCGGATGCCGATTCTCGTTTTCTCGGTGTCGATTGTCTTTCCGTTTTTCTTCAGTTCCGACACGAGCATGTAAAGCGCCGGGGAGTCGGGCGACCACAACTTGGGAGAAGCGACCTCGATTTGCTGAATTGTCTCGGCTGTCTTCCCGGATTTCACGGATAATGGGCTGGATGAAACAGAGGCTATTTTCTTTCCGATCCCTTTCTTGGAATCCCATTCATGGAGGGAGGAAACCATCGAGACTCCATCGGCGTTCTCTTTCCCGGCATTTGCAATATGGGTCTTCACTTCCACTATCGCTTTCTCTTCCGACACCTTGGGAAAAGAGACAAAGACCCCTCCACCCGCAACTATATCGGCCATCGATGGATTGGAGATGTGGATATCTGGCTTGACGGTGAGGGTGGCGCCGCGGTGCAGGCCCCCGTAATAACAGAAATCAAGATTTTCAAGAGGTTTTCCGGGGGGAATCAGAGGATTGTTCCGGTTGTCGAGCCTGACGAGAATCTCATTTTTTTCTCCGGCTTTAAGGAAATCAGTGGCATCGATGGCAAACGGAAGATATCCTCCGGAGTGTTGGGCGGCATGCCTGCCATTGATCCAGAGATCGGCGAGATGCATTGCCCCTCCGAATTCCAGCCAAAGGCGTTTTCCGGCCATTTCGGGTTCAATTTCAAGTTTTTTCCGGTAGTAGCATATCCCCTGCCATTGATGGAGAACTGTGAGGTCTTCGATAAAAGGGGTGTGGGGGAGCGTGGCAGGCTCCCAGGAATTGCTTTCGAGAAGGGCCATCTCGGTTTTTAATGTGTCGGGATGCATTGACAGGGTATTGGCCGCCGAGCTGACGTGTTCCACATCATATTGGGAACTCCAATCGTTGCCTTGGTTCCTGATGGCTCCGGCGGCCGCCGTGTTCAGTCTCTGGAATTCCCAGTCGTGGTTTATTGAGGTTTTCCGGGCGGCCACGGAGAAGGCCATGGATGTGAGGAGGAGAAAGGTCAGTTTTCTAAGCATAAGTAGAGTTTGTCAGGTTTAAATTATTAATCGTCAACTCAAGAAACAGGGGAAAGTTGATTGACCACACAAAATTAATAAAAAAGTGGGAAATAACGGGTGATTATTTCCAACTGATCGGATGGGGTGCATTGGGTTTCACCCGGGGATAATGTTCTTATCCCCCTTCCAGGGGGAGGGTTTCATAGAATAATATCATGGATATGAGCGGATAAGGAGCCCTGCCAGGGCATCGGGAATATTATCCGCCGGGTGAAAGCGAGGGCAAAAAAGATGGATGATGGCTTGTGGAATCAGGAGCTAATTCATATCTTTGCAGGGAATAAACCCAAAAAGCTACTGATATGATCGAATTTGAAAACTTTATCCGGCTCCTTAGGTCTGATCGAACCGTGAGGAGATTCCGCGGGGATGAAACGATCGACAGGGAGGTTCTGGAGCGTCTCGTGGAGATTGCCAGATTCTGTCATTCCGGAAGGAATCTCCAGCCGTTGCGTTATGCCATCGTGACGGAGAAAAGGGAGCGGGATGAGCTCTTCAGCCATCTTAAGTGGGCCGGCTATTTCAGCGACTGGGATGGTCCGGAAGAGGGGGAGCGCCCGGTTGCCTATCTTGTTCAATGTCTTGACACTCAGCTGGGGCAGAATTGTCTCTGCGACGACGGGCTTCAGCTCCAGGCCATCACTCTGGGAGCCCGGACGCTTGGAATCGGCAGCTGCATAATAAAGGCCTTCAACGTGGCCGGAGTGTCGGGAGTGCTTGGTGTCGGCGCGCGCTATGCGCCCCGCTATGTCGTTGCTCTCGGCTATCCTGCGGAAGAGGTAGTGATTGAGGATATGGATGGCCGGGATGATGCGGATTTTAAGTATTTCCGCAGTCCCGATGGTGTTCATCATGTTCCGAAGCGCCCTCTTGGAGAGCTGATCATCAAATGATCAGTTTTCCTGCTGCTCCGGGAGATGGAGGGTTTCGAGAAACCTTCTGACCACGTCGGGTTCACCCGTGTGTTTCCCGATGTCTTCGCTGAGCTTGCATGTCTGGCTGAAGAATGGCCATGACTCCGTGATCTTGACCGCAAGGAGCTTGATCACAATATTCCGGGGTTTGACGCCTGGGAAGTCGTTGGTGAAATGCGTTCCGATTCCAAAAGAGGGGAGGCATTTGCCGTCGGCATATTTCTGGAGCTCAATTGCCTCGTCGACGTTGAGACCATTGCTGAAGATCACCTGCTTTGTGGCCGGGTCGATGTTGAGGGCCTTGTATTTTCCGATTATCTTGTCAAGTTGTCGGCGGTTGTCGCCGCTGTCTACTCTCAGTCCTTTGAAGAGGTTGGCATAGTCTTCCGAGAAATTGAGACTGAAGATGCGCCATCCGTATGTGTCATAGAGGAAAGTGCCGAGAGCTCCCCTGAAAGTTGACGACCAGGCTTTCATGGCAAGATGGTTTGCCATCAGGGGTCCATACATGCCCGCAATGGCGCAAACCAGTTCATGGGCCATGGTACCAATGGGAGTAAGGTCATATTTCATTGCGAGATAGACGTTGCTTGTTCCCGCCAGCCTGCCGGGCCCTTTGATGGCATCCGAACACTCCTTCAAGGCTCTGACAGCGGTGTCCTGAGCCTGGAAAGAGGCGCGCCTACGCGTGCCGAACTCACTGAATACGCATCCGGCTTCGATCAGGCGGCGCGCTTTCTGCTGCGACCGCAGATAATAGTCGTCATAATCAAGTCTGGCCTCCTCGCCGGTCATAATGTAGTAAAGTTCGGAAACGATGGCGAGCACTTTCACTTCAAGCATGATTGTTTCGCACCACGCCCCTTCGAAATCCACGCTGAGGTGTCCTTTTTCATCCTGGGAGACGTTGACCCAACGCCTGTCATAGCGGAAACCTTTGAGATAACTATAAAACCATGATGGGATGAAAGAGCATCGCCTCTTCATGAATTCAATCTCCTCTTCCGTGATCACCACATTTTCCAGCAAAGCGATCTGTCTGCGCAGTTCCTCGGCAAATCCCGGAGGGTATATGCAGTTGTCGCGGTCGATGAAGCGGTATTTCACTCTTGTGCGCGGGAAATTATCGATCACGGCGCAACACATGGTGAATTTATAAATGTCATCATCTGTGAAATGAGTTATTATCTGGCGCATAATGATTGGATTTTAGAAATTACGTGACAAATATAACGTAAAAATTGAAATCCGGCAAATTTTTACTCCCGAGTCAAAAAAAATGACCCGGGCGTTGGCTTTGGAGCCTTCGCCCGGGTCTCGAGTTATGTAAGCCGGAAAAATTTCTTACACTTTTTCGGATCAATCATTTTGCTGATCCATCTTATAGAATTTCTTATAGATTTTCTTTCATTCTTTTATATGTGAACTCCGCAGGCCGAGAGATTTTTCCTGAATCGGGCTTGTCGAGCGATTCAAATTTCACGTCGGCATGGCCCGGAATCCACTCAGCGATATTGTCGACCCATATTTCCATTCCCGAGCGTGATGGATGAGGATTGCTTTTACTCTGACGTGGGATGGAGAGGGAGTCGCTCCGGTAGTATCTCGACATTCCGAGTTCGTTTTCCATCCATGAATTGAAAATCTCACCCTCCGAATGTCCGGGCCATGATGGCGGTCCGATCCATAAAAAGGGAGTGTTGCCGATCGCCTCAATAATGGTGTTGACGGGTTTCTTTATGTTGGCTTGCGGATTGGCTTCAAAAAGTTCGTTCATTCCAAGGCATATAAAGACCGCGTCAGGCTCCGCCTCCTCGATTATCTGCTGCAATTTTGGCGAAGATGCCCATTTTGCCACTGTCGATCCATCCCAGATTACGGTTGAAACTTCGAAATCGTTGATTTTTCCATATTCATTGAATCTCTCTGCCATCCATCCGGTCATTGAATCGCCGATGATCAGGAGCTTCCTCACCGTAGCGGAGTCTGACATTTCGTCGTTGTCGTCGGCAGGAGCGGCAATCTGCTCCGCCAGAAAGTCAGGCGGATTATTGTCGGTTCTGGCGTGGGAATGCTGGGCGCACCCCGAGAAACCTACGGATAGAATTCCGGCCGCCACTAAGAGCATGGGCCGGAAAAATCCGCGAATGGTGGTATATGTGTTTTTAACAAGCATTATTTTTCTCTCTTTTTAATGTTGAGGAAGCGGTGGGGAATCACTTCCGCATGTCGCTCTTTATTCATTATAACAAAAAAGAGAGAGAAAGGATTGACGAAATTCGGATTATTACGTTAATTTTGCAAAAAATCTCAAACAATAAAAAGTTAAGAAAATGGTATTGAACTGGATCTGGATAGCGTTTTTCGCCATAGCGTTTCTGATGGCATCCGGACGGAGCATCTTTTTCGGAGACCTCGGAATATGGACAGAGATCATGAACAGCTCGTTCAGCCAGGCGGCCTTCGCATTTGAGATCTCGCTGGGTCTCACCGGAGTGCTCTCCCTTTGGATGGGGATCATGAAGATAGGGGAGCGGGGAGGAGTGATTGAGTTTTTCGGGCGCCTGATCAGTCCTTTCTTCTCACGCCTGTTTCCCGGCATTCCGAAAGGACACCCCGCGATGGGCGCCATTTTCATGAACGTCTCGGCCAATATGCTCGGTCTTGACAATGCGGCCACTCCGATGGGCCTCCGCGCCATGCAGGAGATGCAGACATTGAACAAGGAGAAGGATACGGCCACAGATGCCATGATCATGTTTCTGGTGCTCAATTCTTCGGGGCTCTGTCTGATCCCGGTGAGCATAATGATGTATAGGGCCCAGGGTGGCGCCTCAAATCCCACGGATATCTTTCTTCCGATTCTGATTGCCACTGCCGTGGCTACCCTGACGGGCCTCATTGCCCTCTGCCTGAAGCAGCGGATAAGGATCGACGGAGTGATATGCTCCTGGCTGGCGGGAATCGGCGCTGTGGTTGCAGGGATAGTCTGGATCTTCTCGACTATGCCCTCCGGAAAAGTGGAGGCCTACAGCACCTGCATCGCAAACGTGATACTCTTCAGCGTGATCATCGCCTTTATATTTGCAGGAGTGAAAAAGAGGGTCAACGTCTACGACACCTTTATAGAGGGTGCGAAGGAGGGATTCCGCACGGCCGTCGCCATCATTCCCTATCTTGTTGCAATCCTTGTAGCGATCGGAATGTTCAGGACCTCTGGCGCTCTCGACGTCCTGACTGCAGGAGTGGAATGGCTTGCAGAGGGATTGGGTCTTGACACCCGTTGGGTGGGAGCGTTGCCCACGATGCTCATGAAGCCCCTGAGCGGAAGCGGCTCCTGCGCGATGATGCTCGACGTGATGAAGTCGCAGGGAGCCGACGCGTTCGTGAGCCGACTGGCCGCAGTGGTCAGAGGATCGACCGACACCACATTCTATATTCTGGCGGTTTATTTCGGAAGCGTGGGGGTGATGAAGACGCGCTATGCTGCGGGCTACGCCCTTCTTGCCGACATAACGGGTGCGGTTGCCGGAGTTGTCGTGGCCTACCTGTTTTTTGGATAAAAGAAGAAAAGGTTGAGATTTCAAGGAATTAAATGCTGGATTAAAAAAAATAAAAAAATTTTAAGAAAAATTCTTGGAGCGAAAAACAAGATTTACTAATTTAGCGACATCTAAACCATCACCGACGGAAAAAGAATGACGTCGGCAAACGAAAAATAACAACCTTAAAGAAACCACCATGATAATCGGTATTCCAAAAGAGATCAAGAACAATGAGAACCGTGTGGGAGCCACTCCTGCCGGAGTCAAGGAACTGGTAGGCCAGGGCCATGAAGTTTATGTTCAGCACACAGCCGGCGAGGGCAGCGGATTCCAGGATTCGGAATATGAAGCAGCCGGCGCCCACATCCTTCCGACAATTGAAGATGTCTATGGCATCGCTGAAATGATCGTAAAGGTTAAGGAACCGATCGAACCGGAATATAAGCTTGTCAAGAAGGGCCAGGTGCTCTTCACCTATTTCCACTTCGCGAGCGATCTTCCCCTCACGGAGGCCATGATCAAGAGCGGTGCCGTCTGCATCGCCTACGAGACCGTCAGAGACCGTCAGGGCACTCTTCCTCTGCTCATCCCCATGAGCGAGGTGGCCGGCAGAATGTCGGTTCAGGAGGGTGCTCGATTCCTTGAGAAGCCTCAGGGTGGCCGCGGAGTCCTTCTTGGTGGAGTCCCTGGAGTGAAGCCCGCCAAAGTGCTTGTTCTCGGAGCCGGAGTGGTTGGGCGCAACGCGGCTCTGATGGCTGCCGGCCTGGGCGCCGACGTGACAATCTGCGATATCTCGCTCCCCGTCCTGCGTCATTGTGCTGAGGTGATGCCTAAAAATGTGAAGACTCTCTATAGCTCCCGCCATAATATCGAAACCGAACTTCCCGACACAGATCTCGTGATCGGTTCAGTTCTGATTCCCGGAGCTAAGGCTCCACATCTGGTCACCGCCGACATGGTGAAGCTTCTGAAGAAAGGCTCCGTGATGGTCGACGTCGCCATCGATCAGGGCGGTTGCTTCGAAACCTCACATCCCACCACCCATAGTGAGCCGGTTTATGAGGTAGACGGAGTTGTGCAATATGCGGTTGCCAATATTCCGGGAGCAGTGCCTTTCACCTCGACACTCGCGCTCACCAATGCCACCCTTCCTTACGCTGTGAAGCTTGCCAACCTCGGCTGGCAGGAGGCCTGCCGTCGCGACAAAGGTCTGGCAGAGGGAGTCAACATTGTCGACGGCAAGGTGACGTTCAAGGCTGTAGCCGAGGCATTCGATCTTGAATATGTTCCACTGGAACTCTAAAATAACATTAACTTAGCATCATGAATTTTCAATGCCGGTCTGCGCGAAGCAGGCCGGCATTCTTATGAGTCGAGAGATCGGATGAATTTTGACCATCCGCTGAAATTCTTTTTCTCAAGTCCTGATTTCTGGAATTGCCTCGACCGTATGGTGCCGAGATTTGATGGGGAAATCTGTAGGATCTCGGCAATCTCCTTTTGCTGCATGTTGAGTTTTATGAGCATCGCGTCATAAAGCAGAATCTCCGGGAGATTCAGGTTGATGATTTTGTCGTAGAATTGGGGATAGTTTTTGTGGATATATTGCTTAAGCTCAAACAGCAGCTCCTCCTTTGGTTTAGTCTTTCTTGATTTGTAGAGCTCCTTGGCAAAGGATTTCTCGTTTTCGTAGGTAGGAATCAAGCAGAGGTCGTTCATGAGCTTGTCTCTCTCTGTTGTCAGTTTTTCGATTCTATCTGTCAGATTTTTAATTTCCTCCTCGGTTTCCTTTTTCCGGAGGGAATCAACCTTCAGCCTTTCATTGAGAATTCTGAGATCATCCTGCAGTTGATTGATCGTTTGGTTTTTTGAATTGATTTCTAACGTCTGTTTCCTCTGCTTCTCAATGAAAGTGTTTTTCATCTTGATTTTTTTCCACTGCATATATGCCAGAAAGAAGATGAGCACGACCACTAAAGCGAGGGCCAATGACCCATAACGCCATCTTTCCTCCCTGAATTCAAGATTTTCCACCTTCATCTGAAGATGTTCATTCTCTAATTCCGACTGTGAGTAGAGCCGGTTGAGTTCAGCCACAGTTGAGGTGGCTTTGGCGTTGGCAATTGATTCCGTAAGCGCGTAATATCGGTCGGCATAGTCCAGTCCCTCCCTAAGGTTGTTTCGTTTAAGGCTCAATCGTGCGAGGTTGCGTGCTGACTTTGCCCGGGCATATCCGTTGTCGCTCCTTTCAATAAGCTCACGGGAAATAGCCTCCATATCCTCCTCCCTACCGTAGTGGAGATTCAGACGGTTTATCACGCTTTTCACCGAGGAATTGGAGGCATAGTCGGTGACGATGTCCGAGTTTCTCACGATAGAGTCAGCACTCTCATAATCACCGTTATCCATAAAAAAGGATGCAAGCTGGGTGGCATATAGCGTCTGCATTTCCGGCAATCCGGATTCCTTGACAAGATGAGATATCGAGTCATATACAGTAATTGCCCTGTCTTTATGTTCAAGAGCTCTGTATTTTCTTGCAAGCTGTAGGTTTGCTCGGATAATATTTGATGTGTCGCAAAGTTGTTCGCTAAATCTTACCTCCTCTTTTACATGCAATAAGGCGTGCTGATACAGTTTGCAGTCAGTGAAGATTCCGGCAATTTGTGAATGTAGTGCCATCATGAAGAGAGGGTCAGTTTTTTCCCCTGCATTGCGCAGCGCCTTGCGAAAGAACTCAAGAGCTTTGGGAAGATTCCCCCGCTCATAGAAAACTCTCCCTCCTCTGTAGAACACCCTTGCATGTAACTCCTCTTCTCTGTTTCCCCTGACATAATACTCCAAAAGCTCCTCCACTCTTAGGGAGTCGCTGCGGATATCCTTGTCGGTTTTGTCTTCGGCCTCCATAATCAGCAGTTTCCTCAACATTCTGTCGCTTTTGGAAGATAGAGAGGTTGAATCTGTTTCTTCAAGTAGAGAAAGGGCTTTTAGCGGCTCGCTGTTTAATATTGAGTCGGCTTCCAGAAGCCGGCTGTCATGCTTCCGGGAGCAACCGATCATCAGGAATGATGCAATAATAGGAATCACAAAATATCTTAAATATGCCATAGCCTGTTTATTTATGTCAGCGGATTGTAATTGTAAAGTTAATAAAAAGTTTTGAGAGTGGTCGTAAATGGCGAATCTTTGTTAGGACAGGGCCGGAACTTACATCATTCATTATCAATAATCAAATGTTTGTTCCCTCTCTCCCTTGGCAGTTGTTTGCAGACAGCAGGGCTATGCACTTCCTGCCGTCTGCAATCTCACTGAGTGTCAGCCCCTCCCTGAGGAGCTACCCTCTTTTGTCATGTTCCGGCAGGTTGAACTCAGGATTGATCAGGGAGCCGGCGGCCCATCGAGAAGGGGGATCGCTATAGTAGCTACAGTCAACTGCCGAATGGCAATGAAAAGACCCACAGAACACTACTCCAATTGTTCTGTGGGAAATAGTTGTCAGACAAGAAACAATTCAAAACATATATCCTACACCGAGATTTATGCTAAGATTGTGGCCGCCATATTCAGTGGCTTCCGTAACTCCATAGTTGGCTCCTACGCTGATCTGGAATTTGCTGGTCTCAATCCCGACACGGCCTCCGAGTCCAAGATCGAAACGCTTACCTCTCCATTCAAAATAATTTCCCGGCTCACAGCCGCCACCTCTCACACCGGAACAATCAAGCGAAATATTACTGCCCCATAACCCAATCCCTATTGTCGGGCCTGCCTGTAAAAAAAACGCTTTTCCACTCTCTGAAAGATGTCGATATCCCAGATGAACGGGAACCTGAGCATAAAAGACGTTATATGTGTCGCCATCTTTGTATGCAATGTTTTCAATTCCAACACCCGATTGCAGGAACAATGAAGGCTTGAAGTTATATTCTGCAATCCAGCCTGCCCCATAACCAAAAGTGGCTTTGTCATACTCTGCCATCGTCATCCTCGAAATGCCTCCATTTAACCGTACTCCCATACGGAAACCACTCTCAATCTGTGCGGATGCTGAAACGGTGATTACCGCCATTATCATAAACAACCATAATTTCTTCATAATTTTTTAATTTAGGTTAATTACTGCCTTCCGTTCCTTCGAGTACAATTCCAAACCGGAATCTCCCATCACTTCCCATTTCTCTGAGAAATAGCCATCATTCGTACCTCCCCAACCCCAATTCATGTGCATGGAATAAGAACCGTTTCCTTCTCCTTCTGTATAGAGTGTATCAAAACAGGCCGTTGGAGTGGCATCCATATATTGTCCGTTATAGCTTATAAGCATATATTCAGTATGCCAGGTATAATAATCATATCCGTCACATACCCACATATGTCCTACTCCAAACTGATTTATTGCCCTGAGACCGATTGGTCCATCCCCAATTTGGCTTTTTACAGAAAAGAAATCCTTATAATCAATACATTTCGCATTTGAGAATCCATAAGACTTCAATAGATCCTTACCTTTATCATAGCTTGAATTACTGTTCCCCTTTGAATAATTAATTCCCAGTTTTTCACCTATTAACAACAAAAAGTCACTTAATACCTCATAACCCTCCCCATAGGATTTTGTAAGATGATCTGGCATTTTATCATATTTAAAACCACCATTTGGTTTTCCATAATATTTCATCAACTGAGCAACAGCTACCGTTACACAACCCAGATACGTTGCTTTCGGGTATTTAATTAATAACTTACCATTATATGGGTCTCCTTGGTCCCACGTCGTTGTGGTCTTAGGAAGAACATTCTCCTGTCTACTCGTATATTTTTTAAGAAGGAAAGATTTTTCTCTCTGAGAAAATCCATCAGAATCCTTTTCATCTGAAAGATTATCTAAAGCTTGATTTAAAAAGAATGTATAGTTGTGTACATCCGATGAAGGATTCTCGTATATCTCATATCCTTGATTACGGTAATCTTCCAAAGCATAATACACCGCAACAGCTTCGTCATAATCCTTCCATCCGCGAGTCTGAAGGCTGGGGACAGGAACTGTTTTACTTGTCAGACTTTCCCACTGCTGAGCCGCACTCAGTTTCAAACTGTCGGGAAGCGTTGAGGCATGTTCAACATAAAGTTTCGCATCGTTCAGCCACATCCCTGCCGCTGACTCATTAATATTATCCAGACAGAATGATCCACTATCACTATAAGCTAATATTGGCTCGGCATCTTTTTCCGCGCTTACTATTACGAAACCTCCATCCTCTCCATAGTTTATCACATACATTGCAGGAGCTCCATTTTCCTGTGATATTGTTGTGACATTTGTTTCCACTCCAACTCTTGTCTGTTTTCCTGAGCCTTCAAGAAAACGCATTGCTACATCAAGAGCTTTTGATTGGGAACTGATAACACGAGTTGTGTCGGAAACAGTGAAACATAACTCTGAGAAAATACTTTTATCAGTATTCTCTACATCATCGGGAGCTGATATTCCCTCCTCTAAGGAACAGCCCCACAAACTGAGTAGCACCACTCCAAATAATAAAACTTTTTTCATGTACTTTAATTTAAAATAGTTAGATTCTATTCAATGAATTTTGCAACAAAGGCAGACACAAATGATCCACTCTTTACACTTATTCCGAGGTACAAATGAGTGGCTAATAAATCGGGGCACACTTCCAGCTCTTCAGGGGATGTAGGTGCCGGTCCAGAGGGTGCCGTTGACGGTGAGGAGGATGGTGTAGGTGTGCGGACCGTCGAGCATGGGGATCGCCACGGAGTGCTCCATGGTGAATGTGGAGAAGATGCTCTCTCCGTCGCGGAGGATCTGGATTACGAGTGAGGCATCCTCGGCGATGCGGTCTACGGTCAGCAGAGTGCCGTCGGTGATGGTTACCTGTGGCGCACGAGCCGGCTTTTTTGCTTTAGGAGGTTCCTCATCCGGTTCTATAGGAGCCGGGGGAGTCATGTCAACGTCCGTGTTCTCAGCATGGAGAGACAAGGAGATGAAGAGAAGGATCAGAAGGTGAAATGATCGTGTCATAATTATAAAAAATGGTTTAAAAAAGGATTCAAGTGCAAAAGTAGTTAGATATTGTATTATGACATAAGTTAAATCAAGTTTATTTATTACAAAAATATTACATCTTTAACAATATGTTGAATTTCAGTAGTATACGTCTGAATATCCCCAGGTGAAGGGAAGGATTCTCACAATCTGAAGCTGCCGTCGGAACGGAGGGCATTGAGGCGGCGGAGCCACCCGTTGAGATATTTCCATGCCCCCCGGCATGAACGATAGTGCCTTTCCCGCACCTCCCGGATTTCATGAAACAGAGCCGAATGGTCGCGGCTATTGATGGCAAGAAGGGTGATGGGACCGATTATTCCGTCAGATTTCACTCCAAGGATTTTCTGGATGTTGCGGATTGCCGAGGGGCCCGAGGCCCAGAGCCAGTCGAAGAGGATATTGGCGACCCCCTGCGAATTGATGTCATCCGCATGAAGGCGGTCCCAGAACATGGTTTTTAGGATATCTTTCCATTCCGGAAAGCTGATTTGCCGGAGATCGGCTTTTGATGGTTCCGGGAGGTTCTTTTTTCGCCGGAATGTGCGATAGGTAGCAAGAGTGACGTCGATCATGGTGGCGCCTCCCGGATCGTCGGGGTCGTCACTCCAGCCTCCGCGGCGTGCGATTTCAAATTGCTCCACGAGAGGTAGGGAGAGGTCAGATCCGCAGACACCTGCGGCAAAATGGAAGACAAACGGGATGATGATTTCTGCTTTGGCCATAATTTTTTTATGGCAAAGAAAGTGAAAAAGGAGCCGGAAAAAAGAATTTTCCGACCCCTCCTCGCGAATTATTTTAAGTTGAAAAAAGCGTCAATTCTGTTGCAACGCTTGGATTGCCGAATTGACGGCGGCAATCTTTTCCAAAGCGTCGCTTTCCTTCTTGCGTTCGAGAGCCACGACTTTCTCCGGGGCGTTGGCCACGAATTTTTCATTGGCCAGTTTCTTGCGGACCGATGCGAGGAATTTCTCATGATATTCGAGGTCGGCCTTGAGTTTGCCGATCTCCTCCTCGACGTCGATATTGGCAGCTACGGGAATGATATATTCCGTGGAGGCCACTATGAATGACGCGGCGGCAGCCGGTTTCTCATCGGTGGCACTGATGGCTGAGAGATTTCCCATCTTGACAAGGATGCTGTCGAGGGCATTGTCGTGAGGCCCCTTCACAAGAAGCTGCAGCGGTTCGCGCTGCGGGATCTGCTTCTGTTTCCTGACGGTGCGTATTCCGGCAATGATCTCCTTGAGGAGCTCAAACCGGGCGATGACCTTATCGTCGGCGTTTCCGGGTTCGGGAATCCTGGCCGTCATTATGCTCTCTCCCTCCTTGCGGTCGTAGATATGCTGCCAGAGTTCCTCCGTGATAAAGGGCATGAAGGGATGGAGGAGAAGGAGAAGGGTGTCGAAGAATCGGAGGGTATCAGCGTATGTTTTCTCATCCATCGGGGAACCGTAGGCCGGTTTCACCACTTCCAGATACCATGAGGAGAACTCATCCCAGAAGAGTCTGTAGATTGCCATGAGAGCTTCGGAGATTCGGAATTTCCCCATCAGGTCGTCGACCTCGGCCAGCGTCCTGTTGATCTGGGCGTCAAACCATTCAGTGGCTTTCGCGGATGATTCCGGCTGAGGAATGTCGGCCACTTCCCAGCCTTTCACGAGGCGGAACGCATTCCAGATCTTATTGCAGAAATTGCGGCCCTGCTCGCAGAGAGAATCGTCATACATGATGTCGTGGCCTGCCGGGGCCGCCAGCATGATTCCCATTCTCACGCCGTCGGCGCCGAATTTCTCTATAAGTTCGAGAGGATTGGGGGAGTTGCCCAGCGTTTTTGACATCTTGCGGCCGATCTTATCCCTCACGATACCCGTGAAATAGACGTTGCTGAAGGGCTTGTCGTTGCAGAAGGCGTATCCGGCGATGATCATGCGCGCCACCCAGAAGAAGATGATGTCGGGGCCGGTGACAAGGTCGGCGGTGGGATAGTAGTATCTGAATTCCTCGTTGTCGGGGTCGAGGATGCCATTGAAGAGGGAGATTGGCCATAGCCAGGAGGAGAACCAGGTGTCGAGGCAGTCGGGATCGCGCGTCAGATCCGAGAGGGTGAGCTCCGGATTCCCGGTTTTCTCGATTGCCTTGAGGAGGGCCTCCTCCTCATTCTCGGCCACCACGTAGCCTCCCGACGGGAGATACCATGCCGGAATCCGATGTCCCCACCAGAGCTGGCGAGAGATGCACCAGTCCTTGATGTTGGTCATCCAGTAGCGGTAGGTGTTCTTATATTTAGCGGGCACGAAGCGGATATAGTCCGTTTCCACGGCATCGAGAGCCGGCTTGGCAAGGTCTTCCATCTTCACGAACCATTGCATCGAGAGCTTTGGCTCGATGACGGCGTCGGTGCGTTCGGAATGTCCCACTTTGTTGACGTAGTCTTCCACTTTCTCCACGAGGCCGGCTTTCTCGAGGTCTTCCATGATCTGGCGCCTGACGTCGAAACGGTCCATCCCGACATACATTCCACCCTGTTCGGAGATAGTGCCGTTGTCGTTGAAGATGTCGATGGATTCGAGTCCATATTTGTCGCCGAGCATATAGTCATTGACGTCGTGGGCGGGAGTGACCTTGAGACATCCCGTTCCGAAATCCATCTCTACATAATCGTCCATGATGATCGGCACCGAGCGGCCTACGAGGGGCACGATCACGCGCTTCCCCTTGAGCCAGGAATAGCGTTCGTCGTTGGGGTTGACACACACCGCGGAGTCGCCGAGAATCGTTTCGGGGCGCGTTGTCGCCACGACGATATATTTTCCGGGATCGCCGTCGACCATATAGCGGAGATAGAAGAGCTTGCTCTGCTCCTCCTTATAGATCACTTCCTCGTCGGAAAGGGCTGTGAGGGCTTTCGGATCCCAGTTGACCATTCTGACTCCGCGATAGACGAGGCCACGATCGTGAAGGTCGCAGAAAACCTTCATGACGCTTTTGGAGCGTGTTTCGTCCATCGTGAAAGCAGTCCTTTCCCAGTCGCACGACGCTCCGAGTTTGCGGAGCTGCTGAAGGATGATCCCACCGTATTTATGTGTCCAGTCCCAGGCATGTTTGAGGAATTCCTCGCGCGAGAGGTCGGTTTTCTTGATTCCCTCCTTTGCGAGTTTAGCCACCACCTTAGCCTCTGTAGAGATCGCGGCATGGTCTGTTCCGGGCACCCACAGTGCGTTTTTCCCCTGCATCCTCGCCCTGCGGACAAGGATATCCTGGATGGTGTTGTTGAGCATGTGGCCCATGTGGAGGACACCGGTTACGTTTGGTGGTGGAATTACGATGCAGAAGGGTTCCCGGTCGTCGGGCTCGGAATGAAACAGTCCGTGTTCCATCCAGTAGGCATACCATTTGTCTTCAACCTCCGCGGGGTTGTATTTGGTGGCTAATTCGCTCATGATTATTGATTGTGAATCTTATTAAAAATATGATGCAAAATTAATAAATAAAAATCAAATCCGCCAACCTTCATAAAGCGGGGATGGCGGATTCGATTGTTTTTGAACGTGATTCAGGATTATTTCGCTGCCGGATTCTTGGAGTTGAGGATTTTTTCGAGAGGAATAGCAGTGAAGGAGAGAGTGTAGCCGTCCACGTTATAGTCGATGTCGCCGTTTCTCTCCACCACCTCGGTGAGGATGCCGATGCGTCCGTCGGGGAGCTGTGTGAGGGCTGAATAAGCGGAAGGCCAGGGATTCACGAGCAGCTTGTGGGGCCAAGTCTTCCCTCCGTCGAGGCTCGCGTAGATGGAGACGTCTTTGCGCTCCTTTGGAGAGCCGGGAAGCGACTGGAGGAGGATCTCCCCTTTGCCGTTGGGGGAGGCGACAGCAATGATATCGCCGTTGCATGCGGGATCGTCGATGTCTTCATTCCCTTTTTGGTCTGTCCAGGTGACTCCTCCATCAGTGGAGAATGAATAGAGACGTTTCCCTTTGTAGCGGTTTCTGACGCTCATCATGATAGTGTCGTCGTTGAGCTGCACCACTTTTGATTCGTCGCCGTCGGTAGATCCCGGATTTTTCGATACGTTCCAGGTGTAGCCTCCATCGTCGCTATAGATGGCATAGCAGCTGAAAGGCTTCACGTCTTTGAAGCGAGTCACAAGAACGAACATCAGCCGTCCGTCTTTGGTCTGGAGCGCTCCGCCGGAGGATGCGAATGCCCCTTCAACGTTCTGGAGCGGCGCTCCCTCTGCGTTTAATATCTGATCGGTTATGTCAAGCGGCGGCAACCATGTGCGTCCGTTGTCTTTGGAGCGAGACACGACGATTCTGGCCGGAGCTTTCCCCCAGAGGCCGTTGCCATGGGAGGAGATGACGAGGATATCGCCGGTGTTGCGGTCGGTCACGATGGCGGGATCGCCATAGCCACCCACTTCGTTGTTCTGGGCAACAGTGATATAAGGGCTCCATGTCTTGCCGGCGTCGGAAGAGATCCTGCAGACAACGTCGATTCTCGCAGGAAGGTCGCGGTTTGACTCTATCCGCTTGTCGGCCACGGCTATGATATCGCCGTTGCGGGCCATCGTAAGGCCCGGAATACGATAGAATTTGGAATCGAAATCTCCCGGAGAGAAAACGGGAACGGGATTTTTTGCTCCAAGCGGCAACATGGCGCAGAATCCGACTAATGCCAGAAACACGGAGCGCAGGATTGGGGTTGCTTTCATGGTGAATGGTGTTTGTTTTTATGAAATACTTCACAAAGGTAATTAAAAATCTTGGAAATTTATATAATTTTGTAGGCCAAACTAAGAGAATCCCTGCCAAAAATGAGAAAAAGCAGGGGTTCGGGCGAAGTTTTGAGGCAGGAAGCTGCTGAATAGATGATTGGAAAAATGATTATGAGGAGAATGAAATATCTGAGGGTAGCGGCGGCTCTCGTGGTCATGGCGGGGATTCTTTTCCCGGGTGTGGCTGCGTATGGCGCCGGAGCCGACAGAAACCCGAAGAGGGAATTCCGTGGGGCATGGCTCCACGTGATCGGCCAGACGCAGTGGCAGAACAAATCGACCGCTGAGGCAAAAAAATATATCGACGACCAATTTCAGAAGCTTCTGGATGCGGGTTGCAACGCAGTGATCTTCCAGGTGAGGCCTACGGCCGATGCCATGTATAGATCGGAGATCGAACCCTGGACCTCCTGGCTGACGGGAGCGAGGGGGAAGGCTCCTGTGCCGGAATGGGACCCGATGGAATATGCCATCGAGAAGGCTCATGAACGCGGAATGGAGTTTCACGCGTGGCTCAATCCCTACAGGGTGACCTCCACTCCCAAGGAGATTCTCCCGGCCGACCATCTGTCGAAGAGGGAGCCTCATCGGTTCGTGAAATTCAACGGACAGATCTTCTTCGACCCAGCCTATAAGGAGAACCGGGAATATATCTGCAATGTGGTGAGAGACATTGTCAGCCGTTATGACGTTGATGCCATCCATATCGACGACTATTTCTATCCTTATCCGGTGAACGGGAAACGATTCAACGGCGACAACGAGAGTTATGCCCGCTTCGGCAACGGGATGGACCGCAATCAGTGGCGCCGCGACAACGTTGACATGCTTATCCAGGATCTCAGCGCTACGATCAAGGGGGAGAAGCCCTGGGTGAGGTTCGGAGTGAGCCCTTTCGGGATATGGCGAAACCGCAGCAATGATCCCCGCGGGAGCGAGAGCTCGGGCCTCCAGAATTATGACGACCTTTATGCCGACGTTCTTCTCTGGGCCAAGAACGGCTGGATCGACTATCTCGTGCCACAGCTTTACTGGACTCTCGACATGAAGGCCGCCCCGAGCCGGGGACTCGCGAAATGGTGGAATGACAATACTCACGGCGTTGACCTCTACATCGGTCAGGACGTGCAGCGCACGATGAATAATTCCGATCCCGACACCGGCGACAAGAATGAGCTGGCCACGAAGGTGAGGATCTCTCGGGAACTTCCAAACGTGAAGGGGAATGTGTGGTGGCATGGTTATTGGGTCACCTCCAACATGAACGGTGTGGCCGATTCCTTGGCCCTGAAACATCAGTCGACGATCGCCCTCCCCCCGGCCTACGGAAAGCCGGGGCTTCGCCCGGAGGGAGTGGAGGATGTGGGACTGACCCGCCAGAACGGGAAGGTCTATCTGACGTGGACCGCACCGGCTCCGGGTGGAAAAGAGCGGGAGACTGACGCCATCCGTTTTGTGGTCTATCAGTTTTTCCCGGGAGAGAAAGTAGACATCGAGGATTCCCAGGCCATCATAGCGCTGACGCCCGACACAAGTGTGCTTCTCGGGGAGTCGGACGACAATTCGATGAAGGGATGCACGTTTGTGGTGACTTCTCTCGACAGGATGAACCGAGAGAGCGAACCGGCCACTTTCAAAAGCAGATGAGAAAAATGAAACAATCGGATAACATACTTTCTATTGATAGGCATCCATTCCCGGGGGCTCCTGTCGCGGTGGATAAAGACGTGAGGGAGCTTCTGGATTCGGAGGCCAGGCGCATCAACAGCCCGGCTTTCATTGATAAGGATCCTGTTCAGTTCCCACGGCTGTTCAGCCGGAAGGAAGACATAGAGATTGTGGCTTTTCTTTCGGCCATCGTGGCCTGGGGCAACCGGAAGATGATCTGCCGTGACATCGAGAAGATGCTCGGCCTGATGGACCACGATCCTTTCCGCTATGTGATGGATGAGGGGTATGAGGATCTTGATCCGGACCTGAACATCCACCGCACTTTTTTCGCCAGGGATTTCAGATATTTCCTCCGTGGACTGAGAAGGGTGTTCAGGGACTTCGGGACGGTTGATGCCTTCGCGGCTGCTGTCGGAGCCGGCAATGATGATGCTCCAGCCTGGAAGTTGGTCAGCGAGCTGCAGAAGATCATGTTTCAGGAGAATTCGGGGGCAACCGACAGCCGGTGTCTTCCCGTCAATCTTGACCAGACGGCCCTTAAGAGGATAAACATGGCTTTGAGATGGCTCGTGCGCGATGACGGAATCGTAGACATGGGGATCTGGAGTTCCATCCCCAAGCGGAAGCTCTTCATTCCGCTCGACGTGCATGTGGGAAACGTTTCGCGAGAGCTCGGTCTTCTTCATAGAAAAGCAAACGACCGCAAGAGCGTGGTCGCTCTCACGGACGTTTTGCGCACCCTGAATCCGGAGGATCCATGTGTCTATGATTTTGCCCTCTTCGGCATAGGGGTGGAGGGAAAAACACCGGCCGGTCAGTCGGGGTTGTAGTCGTAGGCTACGATTTTCTTTAGTTTGATTTCAAAAACAAGGGTTGAGAAGGGGAGCACCGAACCGCTTCCGTTGATTCCGTAGCCGCTCCAGTAGGGGATGATGGCTGTGACGCTGTCGCCCACGTTCATGGAAGTGGAGGCAATCTGGAAGCCGGTGATGAGGTCGCATGGGCGGCAACGGTAGATGCTGTCGCCGAAGGCTGTCTGGGAATAGGAGGAGTCGATGGTGTCGCCTTCGATCGATCTCAGAAGATAGACCACATCGATGGTGGAATTTGACATAGGTTTCAGCTGAGACCCATTGGTCCCGCGGGTGTGCCATTTCATGAGGGTGAAGGAGGCCTTATCCCATGAAGGGATGATTTTCTGATACACTTTCTCCCCGTTTTCTGTGGCAGCCTCGGCGGTTTCCAGATAAGCGGTGTTCTTCTGGCGCCATTCGCTGTAGGTGTAGTCGAAGCCGTCGTCTTTCATGCATGAGGCGAGAACGAGAAGGGAGATCGGGAGGAGAAACCCGAAATGCTTTAGATTCATATTAGTAATAAAAATTCGGTTCTGTTTGATTGGAACGTTAGGAATAAATAGCATCCCAGCAGTTGCGCGACCGCCGGGATATTTTTTAGAATTTCACCTCGGGAGCTTTTTCCGCGCCGGCCTCAGCCTTGAACTGCGGTTTCTCCTTGAATCCGAACCATCCGGCATAGATTGTCGTGGGGAATTTCTTGATGCTTGTGTTATAATCTTTCACCGCCTCCGTGTATCTCATTCTTTCGGTGGCGATCCTGTTTTCCGTGCCTTCAAGCTGGGTCTGAAGGTTCATGAAGTTCTCGTTGGCCTTGAGGTCGGGATAGGCTTCAGTGACGGCGAGAAGGGATTTGAGCGCCTGGGAAAGCTCTCCCTGCGCCTGCTGGAATTTGGCGAGAGTCTCTTCGTTGAGATCGTTGGCGTTGATAGTTATGGAAGTGGCTTTGGCCCTGGCCTCGGTCACTTTCTGGAGTGTTTCAGATTCATGGGCAGAATATCCCTTCACGGTGTTGACCAAATTCGGGATCAGGTCGGCCCGCCGCTGATACTGGTTTTCCACCATTGCCCATGCCTGGTCCACATTCTGCTGCTTCTCCACGAGGGAGTTGTAGTTGCATGAGGAGAGTGATGAAACGGCCATGAGAGCCATGAGCGTCATGATGAAATTTCTGACGATTTTTTTCATATCATTGAGGAATTGTTAGAGGAGTTTTCGCAATAGGCTGTTGAGGCTCACCTTCTCGGCGAGAATCTTTTCCAGATCCTCCACCTTTACGCGTTCCTGCTCCATGGAGTCGCGGTGGCGCAGTGTGACGGTGTTGTCTTCGAGAGTCTGATGGTCAACGGTGATGCAGTAGGGGGTGCCGATGGCGTCCTGACGGCGATATCTTTTCCCGATTGAGTCTTTCTCATCAACCTGACAGGTGAAGTCGAAGCGCAGACAATGCTGAATCTCACGGGCTTTCTCCGGGAGTCCGTCTTTCTTCACGAGCGGGAGCACCGCGCATTTCACGGGAGCCAGTGGAGCCGGGAAATGGAGCACCACCCTCCGGTCGCCCCCTTCCAGCTGCTGGTCTTCATAGCAGCTGCAGAGCACGGAGAGGAACATGCGGTCCACACCGATCGAGGTCTCGATAACGTATGGGGTATAGCTTTCGTTGAGTTCCGGATCGAAATATTGGATTTTCTTGCCTGAGAATTTCTCATGCTGGGAGAGGTCGAAATTCGTGCGGGAATGGATTCCCTCCACCTCCTTGAATCCGAAGGGCATCTGGAATTCAATGTCGGTGGCGGCGTTGGCATAATGGGCGAGTTTCTCGTGGTCGTGGAAACGGTATTTCTCATCGCCGAGACCGAGAGCCTTGTGCCAGCGCAGGCGGGTTTCACGCCATTTCTCAAACCATTTCAGCTCCTCTCCGGGGCGCACGAAGAACTGCATCTCCATCTGCTCGAATTCCCTCATGCGGAAGA
>CAYROR010000020.1:0-48462 GCA_964425935.1 uncultured Sangeribacter sp. | reverse complement strand
CTTATGATAATACTGTGTGTCTTCATCGTTGCCATGGCCATAAAGATCCGGCTGCTCCTCAGGCACGAGAATGCTCTCGAGAGTAGAGAGCTTGCTGACCTCCTTTGTGCGGAAGTTCGCGGGCTCGTCGAGCACGAGACCGTCGCGGTTGCCGAGGATATTGGTCGAGAACCAGCCTGAGAGGCCGAGGCAACGGGTGCCGATGATGGGGGCGAAACCTGATTTCACGAGAGTCTGTCCTGTCTTGAAGTCTTTTCCGGCGATGGGCACGCGCATCTTCTCAGCGAGTTCCCACATCGCGGGGATGTCGACAGTGGTGTTGGGGGCACCCATGATGAAGGGGCAGCCTTCGGAAAGGGCAGCGTAGGCATAACACATTGAAGGAGCGATCTTCTCCTTGTCGTCGGCTTTCATGGCCGCTTCAAGGTCGGCAAGAGTGCCATGCACTTTCTCATTCACCGGCACATATACTTCGGTCGAAGCCGCCCAAAGCACAACCACGCGTTCAACGCCTGTCTCTTTCTTGAAATTGCGGATATCCTCGCGGAGCTGCTCCACCATGTCCCAGCGGTCTTTGACGCTTTTCACGTTGTCGCCATCAAGACGCTTTGCATAATTGTGGTCGAACGCTGCCTTCATAGGCTTGATAGCCTCAAGCTCATCTTTCACAGGAAGAATATCCTTGGCCTTGAGCACCTCGGCATTGACCGCAGACTCAAAAGCATTTGCGGGATAGACATCCCATGCGCCGAAGACGATGTCGTCGAGCTCTGCCAGAGGAACGATATCCTTGTAGTGGAGATATTTCTCATTCTCACCTTCGCCCACGCGAATCTTATCATATTGAGTCATGGAGCCAACCGGCTTTGCGAGACCTTTGCGGGCCATGAGCACTCCGGCCATAAATGTTGAAGTCACGGCCCCGAGGCCCACTACAAGCACACCAAGTTTTCCCTTGGGAGCTTCGGCTTTTTTTGCTGTCATCTTATTGAAAGTTTTTTTATTGTCAAACTTGATTGTCAATCTCCTTTTCAAGGCGTGCGCCACACCGGCCGGATGCGTCGCATGATCAAGAGCCTGACCAGGAGTCATGACGTGCATTTCTGAATTGCGCCGCTAAATTACTTCCAATTTCAGACATACCAAACTAAATTGGCATAAAACTGACCCCTTTATTTATTAAATTTTTATAATTAATGCCTGAATTAGCCAATTTATCTTAAAATCAAATGCAATTTTATAAGAATAGTTAATTTTAGTTAATTAAGCATTTTCCTTTATATAGCCCAAAAATCCAATCACACTCCTAAAAAATAGATACAAGAGAAAATAGATGCAGGAGACTTCACAGCCTCCTGCACCGCAGCTTTTTTATCATGAAAATTCAAGTATTTTCTATAAATCCAAGAACCTCATCGAGGCTGCTGATCATATTAGGATGGAATGCAGCATCCTCTTCGGCGGTCCAGCCCTTCCCTTTGAGCCAGATGGCCTGGCATCCGGCTTTCTCCGCAGGAACGATATCTTTCGACAGGCTGTCGCCGATGACTACAACCTCTTCCGGCTTAAGCCCGAGAGCCTCGACGCCAAGCTCGAAAATCCTGGGATCAGGCTTCCTCACCCCCACCACGGCACTCTCGATAATCTTCTTGAAATATCCGTCGATACCGAAATCCTTCAGCACCGTGGCTATGTTGCCATAAAAATTGGAGACAAGCACCATCGGATACTTCTTAGAGAGGGCATCGAGCACCGGCCGGGCCTTCCCGACAGAAGCCTTTGCCGAAGCATAGCACAGATCTGCCACCTCCTTGGCTTTCGGATCGACCTGTGCCGGAGGGAAATGGCCCAGCTCCGCAAGACGCTGAAGCTCTATCTGCATCTTTATCTGCAGAAGATCATTGAAATTATGATGGGGCAGAATATGGAGTGTGCGGGCAAGCTCCCGCTCGGCATAGACATAGACCTCACGAAACTCTGCCTTGTCGGCGGCTATGCCGGCTTTCTGCCAGGCATCCCAGATCACTTCGCTCCAGTGGTCGCCACCGGTGTCGAGAGTGCCGCCATAATCAAAAATCACCCCTTTTATTCTGTTGATGTCAATATTCATAGCGATAAGTTTTTTTGGGTTCAGGATGCTGCTTCCGGAGAATAATCCGCCACCTCCTTTTCAAAGGCCCGGCAGATCTTCTCATGACGCCACATCATATATATTAGAACACCGTTTAACACCGTTAGTTCAAAGGCGAAATAAAGCCATGGCATTCTGAAAATCAGTATTGCCGCGAAGAGAGCGAACGTGCGGGTGTTGAAGGAAAGGATATTGGTGTATTTCATGAGAGGAAGACTCATTCTCCTGAAATCCTCCCTCAGTTTCTCAGGAATCTCTCCATTCCCGAATTTCGAGGAGAGGGTTTTGTGCAGACGCTGCATCGACGGAGTCCGCTTCTCCTGGCCAACAGTGTAGTTCATATAGAACACGAGCGTGAGTTTCTGCCAGAAATTCTTTCCCCAGGAGAGCTGGTCGAATTTTTCCTTAAGCTTGGAAGCGGTGTCGAGCTCGCTGCCATCCTTCCCTTTCACGAAAAAGAGATGAAACTGCCGGTAGTAGTCTGCCATCGAGGCCTGGGTGGCATGAAATATACCCGTCACGACAGCCACTACCCAAATCACCCAATGATGGGAACTGAAAAACTCACTCGTAACGTTCTCGCGCAGACAGATGGCAACGTAGATGGCGGCAAACCATAGATCGCCGCTCAACCCGTCGAGGATACGCCCGATGCGGGAATACTGCTTCGTCATTCTGGCGAGCTGGCCGTCGGCGCTGTCGAATGAATCGGCCCACACCAACAGGAAGGCTCCCAGAAGATTGATCCATAAATCATTGAAATAGAATGCCACTCCAGCTCCTATTCCCAGAAAGATGGAAGCTATCGTGATGGCGTTGGGGGTGACGCCCAGTTTCTTGGCGAGCAGAGCCCAGCGGTAGCCTATAGGACGATAGAAAATCAGGTCGAAAGTCTCCTCTGTGTCCATCGACTTCAGAGAGCTTTGGAACTCCTTTTTCTTCTCCAGTTTGTCAGACTTGGTCATTTTTTCTTTGGATTATTATTTCTTTCCGCGTCTCCACTCCTTTACAGAAGCGAGAACACATTTGGCTATATAAGGAGCGGCTTCCGTTCGGCAGGGGGCGAAGCTTGGCCAGTCGTTGAAATCGATGATCCTGACGGTGCCGTCGGGATCGACTATGCAGTCGCCTCCATAAATCTTGACGTCTAGGATATCGGAGGCACGCTGACACATCTCCTTCACTCCATCAAGGTCGAAATGCAGGCCGCGGCTTTTTCCGTTGACGGCCTCATGGCCATATTTGCTGTGGCCTTCATCGAAGGGATAGAACCAGAAAAAGAAGGGCTGGCTGCTGACTCCATAGAATTTTATGAGATCGCCGACGAGATGACGGTTGATGACGGCCCGCTTGATCCCGCGGTAGAAATATTCGTGGAGCACCTCCTGAGCCTCCTCGGGATGGCGGCAATAGCTCACGTCTTCCTTATGCATGGCATGAAAGTCGCCTCTCTTGATCCAGCACTGGCTGATTCCTGCCTCACGAAGCGCGTCGGTCACATTTTCATTCGTATTCACCATCAGGCTCTCCGGATAGGGGATCTTATTGCCGAGCAGGATGCGCGTCATCCTCTCGCGGGTGCAATTCTCGATGCCGAAGCCGGAATTGATCACGAGCTTCCCCTCCTCCTCGAGATGCTGGAGCTTCGCTACAGATTCCTGTTCCCGACACATGTTGAGCACCACGTCTTCCCCTATCTCCGCCCGCTGGAATTCCTCCTCGGTGTAGACGTTTACTATGCAGCCTCGGCGTCTCAGCTGGTCGGCCGTGGCGTTGAAGATCGCCGCGTCATTGCCGATATGGTTGGGAGAATAGGCTCCGGCCCTCATGACTCCCGCTATAATGATATCTGCCATTGTGTTAAGATTTAAGGAATTTTTCTGCCATCGCGATGTCGGAGGCATGATCAACGTCGACAATCTTATTCATGTCGTAGGCACGGATGTCGAGGCCGGATTCCACGAGGGCGCGCTGATAGTTTCTCATGCGGCCTATCCCCTTCTCCATGCAGTCGCGGAGCACGGTTATGGCGCTCCCAGAGAGTCCGTAGATTCCGCCGCTCACGAATTTCACCCCCTCGCGCGGAGCATCGAGAAAGGCAGTTATCCTCATGTCGGGGTCGGTGGCAACATAAAGCGGCTTCTCATCGTCGATAAACGACGTGACCGCCATCAGGCCATCAACCATCTCCGGAGCATCACGGAATGCATCGACATATCCGGAGAAATCCTTCTCGCGGAAAATCGTGTCGACAGTGGTGATGATATATCTCCCTTTCCCCTCCATCAGAGAGGAGAGCTCATAAAAGCTATGCATGGAGGTCGGAGTGGTCTTCACCACCAGATTCAGCGGACATCTCATCTCCGTTGCGAAGTCACGCAGGAAACCGGCCACCTCCGTCATCTCCTCATTCACGATCACGCTTACGGATTCAGCACCGCAGTTCTCGAAAATCCTGATCAGGCGTCCGATCATCGGCTGGCCGTCGATTTCCACGAGGGGTTTGGGAAGCGGCACCCCTTCCTGCACAAGGCGAGAGCCCTGTCCGGCCGCTATGATTCCGAAATTCATTCCTGTTTCTCTTTTTCGGGGATTATTTCATCTTGCTCCTTCTTTCCTTTCCCCCCTTTTTTCTGTTCGGAGGTGCGGGGCACCTGATGACGCAGCGGATTTGCCGACATTTCATCAAAAATGGCCCGGCGCCGGAAAATATCGCAGGCTTTATAGATGGCCTCTCTCATGGAAGTGGGGTCGGCCTCCCCTTTCCAGGCGATGCCGAAGGCTGTGCCATGGTCGGGAGATGTGCGCACAAACGGGAGTCCGGCCGTAAAATTCACTCCGGCAGCTCCGGCGAGAGCCTTGAACGGGGCGAGTCCCTGATCATGATACATCGCCACGACGCCGTCGAAATGGCGATAGTCGCCGTTGCCGAAGAAGCCATCGGCAGCAAAGGGTCCGAACGCAAGTAGCCCCTTTGCTGAAGCATCAGCAATGGCGGGAGCAATCGTCTCCTTCTCCTCCTGTCCGAGCAAGCCGCCATCGCCGCAGTGGGGATTGAGAGAGAGAACCGCTATTCTCGGACGCACGAATCCGAAATCGCGCCTGAGGCTCTCGGAAAGCGACACGATCGCCTCCTCCACACTCTCTTTCGTTATGGCTCCGGAAATCTCGGACACCGGGAGGTGAGTCGTGACGAGCGCCACCCTGACGTAATCGTCGAAAAGGATCATCCTTGCCTTCGCGTCATCTCCGGCGGCGTCCTGAAGATATTCCGTATGGCCGGGGAAGCGGAAGGCATCCCCCTGCACGGCCTCCTTGCATATCGGAGCCGTCACGAGAACGTCGATGTCGCCATCCTTAAGAGCTGCCACTGCCGCTTCGAGCGCGGCAACGGCGGCAGCGCCGGAGGCTTCCGACGGACGTCCGGGCGTAAGCTCCGGCACATCCTTGGAGATTTCGACGATGTTTATCTTTCCCAGGTGGGCGCCTGAAGCCGATGAAACACGCTGGAAACGCATATCCTCAAGACCAAGCTGACGGCGGCTCTTCTCCGCAATCTGGTGAAAGCCGAAAATGACCGGAGTGATCATTTCCGTCATGGTTTCGTCGGCGAGGGATTTGAGGATTATCTCATATCCAACGCCATTTATGTCGCCGTGGGTGATCCCCACTCTTATCGGTTCTGACATAGAAAAAAGATTGTTTGTGATTGGTTACGCAATTCCTATCCGACCACAAATTTAGTAAAAAAATGTAAATATAGCATAAGAACGGCCCTATTCAGCGCCATTCTTTCCTGCGAGCATTCCGCAGGCAGCCATAATATCTTCACCCCTCGATGCCCTGATCGTGGCAATTATACCCTTTGAATTCAGATAGTTCCTGAACATCAGCATCCGCTCCTCGCTACAGGGCTTCAGCTCGACGCCGGGAATGGCATGAAACCGGATGAGATTGACGCGGCAGTCGAGTTTCCCGATAAGTCTAACGAGCTGTTCGGCATGGGCGATATCGTCGTTGACTCCTCTCCACATTATGTATTCGAGCGAGAGACGCCGCTGATGGCTGAAATCGTAGCCGGAAAGAAGCTTCATCACGCTCGAAATGGGGAAAGCCTTCTGCGCAGGCATGAGTTGCAGGCGCTCGGTCGGATCGGCCGTGTGGACACTCACTGCCACGTGGACCTGAGTCTTGTCGAGAAGATCCTTAAGCTGGGGAAGCTTTCCGACAGTCGACACCGTGATGCGCTTCGGGCTCCATCCCATTCCCCAGGAGGCGGTCATGATCTCGATGACCGGCAACACGGCTTCAAGATTATCCAGGGGCTCTCCCATCCCCATGAAGACTACGTTAGTGAGGGGAGTGGCCGGAGTTTCCCCTTTCGCAGCAGCGGGAGGGATGCTCAGGATCTGGTTGATGATCTGGGCCGGGGATAGGTTTGCTTTGAATCCGAGTCGACCCGTGGCACAGAAATAGCAATTCATCTTGCATCCCGACTGAGAGGAGACACAGAGGGTGGCCCTGTCATGGTCAGGGATATAGACGCTTTCAACAGTGTTTCCTCCCCCCACGTTGAAGAGATATTTCACGGTTCCGTCTGCCGACTTCTGGCGGGATGATGGCTTTTCACGCCCCACGCGGTAGTTTGCTTCGAGCCATTCCCGGTTCTTTTTGGAAATATTGACCATCTCGGAGAAATCTGTCACGCCCTTCTTATAGAGCCATTCCACAAGCTGCCGTGCCACGAATTTCTGCATTCCTCCGGAGAGCACCACTTTCGTGAGCTGGTCGAGGGTCATCCCTATGAGGGGAATCTTTACATTGGGTGTCATAGTCGTGAGAATATGGCGGTAATGAATGAAAGAGGCCGGCGCCGGGATTCGGCGTCGGCCCATGTTTCGGTTTGCCTGAGGAGGGGGCATCAGTCGCCGGCCTCAAACTTAAAGATCTTGTTGTCGTATTTCTTGGAACCTTTCAGCATCTGCGCAATGTTCGGGTTGACAAACTGGAGATACTGCTGGGAATACTGCGTCTCATTGAAGGGGAAGCTGTCGGTCGACTGTGAAAGGATCTGATAAGCATAGACTCCGTTATCACCCTTCATCACGACCACCTTTCCAGGCTTGGAACCTGCGATGGTGCCCATGACGATCGGATCCGACACGCGGAGATTGCGTCCGAAGCGGAAAGTGGAGTCGTTGACTGCCTCAACACCCATAGCCTCGGCTGCCGATGCCATGCTGCCGCTCTTCGGCTCATACTGCTTCACAAGCTCCTCGCCGGCTTTGTCACGGCGCGCACGCTCGGTGGCATAGCTCTTGGCTGAGGTATTGGTCAGAGGCACGAAGTCGTCATATTCCGAAGCAACAGCCACGGCGTAGAGAGCGGGAGTCAGGGCGTCCTTGCTCTCATAGATATGGCTCACCATTCCGGGTTTGCCATCCATCATCACCCAACGCACCACCTGACGGCTGTCGGGATAATAGACGCCACCCATGCGGGGAACGGCAGGAGTGGAGCTTGACAGAGTGACGTCAGACACCGTGAAGCCTGCTTTGGCGGCATTCTCGGCAAACGACTCAACCGTGGTGTTCTCCTCAAGGAATTTCTCGAGTTTTGCACGTTCCTCATTCACTGTCTTGGTGCTGGGCTTCAGATCGTAGGTCACCTCCTCGAAGCTGACAACCTCCACAGGGGCGTTGCGCTTGGCCACCTGTGCAAGAACGCTCCCCTGCGGCGACTCCATCAGGGAGATAAATTTGCCGCCGGCCTGAAGCAGGGAGTCGAGCTGACCGCTCTCGAGGGCCCCGGTGCGGCCTGCGGCCGTCATGAGCGGAATCCACTGCTCTGTCTGCACGAACACGCTGTCGGCAGAGAAGCTCTTCGCGATCGAATCAGCGGGCAGAGAGCTGCTGTTGAGGGCTGAAAGCACCTTGGGAGCCAGCTCCTCGCCAACCACCTGCACGAGGTTGAGCTGAATGGAATCAACTGCCATGCTGCGCTTGCCCATCTTCACGATGGTGAAACCTTTGATGTTTTCGCTGATCACCTTCACTTCGCCGGGAGCTGCGGAAAGAACGTAGTCCTTTACGTCGCCGGCATTGAGATCAGAGACACGAAGCTCACGATGGGTCGATGCCACACCCTCCTTGCGGATCTCCTTGCTCACCTGTCCTACGGAATCGCTGAGGCTCTGAACCGTCTTGACGGCGAGCATGCGGGCATCCTCGCGGTCGGCAATCGAGGGAGCGATGCTGACGGCGATGAATTTCACGTCTTTAGTAGGCTCCTCAACCTTGAAACGGTTTTTGTCATTATTATAGGCCGACTGGATCTCTGCATCGCTCACCGGATATTTGGCCGGATCAAGCTGACCGAAGGGATGATAGGCCACCTCTACGTTGCTCATGGCCACATAGTCGTCATAAAGAGCCTTCATGTCAAGGTCGTTGGCTTTGACAGTGCCGTAAAGGAGAGTCTGATATTTCTGGCGCTTCACCATCTGCTTTGTCTCCTCCTCCATTGCGAGCCATGCTCTCTGGAAAGGAGCCATCTGAGCGTCGGTGAGGCCGTTTCTTCTGGGATTGAAGATCACCTCGTAGGCCTGCTGGGGGTTTGAGATGCTGAGACCGGAGGCGTTGAGATGCTGCACGATCTCCTGCATCGTGGGGTTGATCGGATTCTGGAGCACGAAGAAGCTGAGCAACTCGGGGCTGCTTTCGATTCCGGCATCGGCGGCCGCCTTGTCGATGAGGCGTTCGCCTACGAGTTCATCGAGCGCGAGCTGCGAGATGAGCTGCGTGTCGAAGTTGGCATACTGCGCGGGGTTCTGCCTGCGGGCAGCCTCATAGCGGTTGTTGATCTCCTCGCGCTTCTTGATGTAGTCGGTGTAGTCGATCTTGTCTCCTCCGATTTTGGCCACCATGGTCTGGTTGCCGAAAAGATTGCGGCTGTTGGTGATTGCATCACCGATGATGAAGGCAAGCAGGGCCACGCCGATCACAACGATCAGCAAGACCGACTTGCTTCTGATTTTCTCTAATGTTGCCATTATCTGCTGTAAGCTGTTTTTGTTTGTTAATTCGTTAGTTACGCGCCGCCGGCGATAGCCGCGGCTATGCCTTTCGGCCGGCACGGCCCCTGTCGGGAAACCCTGTCGGCCGGAAATAGCACGCAAAGATAACACTTTTGCATCAAATCCCCAATGCTAAAGGCGATTTTTATCGCATATTTTTTATTTCGCCAGTCCGAAGGCCTCCCTTATCGCCTCCACTTTGTCGAGTTTTTCCCAAGTGAACAGCTCCACTTCGCGGGTGATCGGCTCCTTCTCATAGCGCGAACGGAATGTCTTCACCACCCTCTCCGGCTTGCGGCCGAGATGGCCGTAGGCCGCAGTTTCGCGATAGATAGGGTTGCGCAGTTTCAGGTCGCGCTCGATGGCGCCGGGGCGAAGATCGAAGATCTCCCCTATTTTGGCGGCGATCATTTCGTCGGTGAGGCCTGGAGCGGCGGTGCCGAAGGTGTTGACGAAGATATTGACGGGCTCAGCCACTCCGATGGCATAGCTCACCTGCACGAGCATCTCGCGGGCCACTCCGGCAGCAACCATGTTCTTGGCAATGTGGCGGCAGGCGTAGGCTGCGCTGCGGTCTACCTTCGAGGGGTCTTTCCCTGAGAAGGCTCCGCCGCCGTGGGCTCCGCGCCCACCGTAGGTGTCGACAATGATCTTGCGACCGGTCAGACCGGTGTCGGCGTGCGGACCGCCAAGCACGAATTTCCCGGTCGGATTCACGTGGAGCACGAGCTTGTCGTCGAAAAGACTTCTCACTCTCGCCGGCAGCTTGGCAAGCACCCGGGGCAGGAGCACCTCGCGCACGTCTTTCGCGATTACCGAGAGCATCTCCTCGTCGGCGCGTTTCTCGGCCTCAGCCGTGGAGTCGAGGGGAGTGATGAATTCATCATGCTGTGTGGAGACCACGATCGTGTGGACACGAAGGGGTTTCCCGTCGGAATCATATTCAACCGTCACCTGGCTTTTCGCGTCGGGACGCAGATAGGTCTTCAGCTTCCCCTTCCGGTAGTAGGCCATCTCCTTCCCCTCTCTTCTGATTTCGGCGAGTTCGCGGAGGATGAGATGGGAAAGATCGAGGGTGAGGGGCATATAGTTGTCGGTTTCGTCAACGGCATATCCGAACATCATCCCCTGGTCGCCGGCTCCCTGGCTGAGCGCGTCGCCACGGCTTACGCCACGGTTGATGTCGGCGCTCTGTTCGTGGATTGCGGAGAGGATGCCGAGGGAATCGCCGTCGAAGCGGTAGGCCCCGCGGTCATAGCCTATTTCCTTGATGAGTTCGCGCGTGGCGTTGTGGATGTCGACGTAGGCCTGGCTCCTCACCTCTCCTGCCACCACTACCTGGCCGGTGGTGCATAGGGTCTCTATCGCCACATGGCTTTCAGGATCGCGGGCAAGGAATTCGTCGAGGAGGACGTCGCTGATCTGGTCGGCCACTTTGTCGGGGTGGCCTTCACTCACTGATTCAGATGTAAAAAGATAACTCATGTCGTGTTGTTGTTTTTAACGATTTCCGGATGCCTCCGCAAAGGCAAAAAAATTGAGCATGCGGATAAGCCTGATGCCTGCCGAATGCCCTCTCTACACTGCTCCGCTACGCCCGGAGGCATGCGGAAGCGGGATGATTCCGATGTGCAGTTTTAGCATTTTTTCGGGTGGTTGCAAGCAGCCAAATTTATCCACCATCGCCGTCAGGTTCCTCCTTTATAATATTTACTTATATTATATAAAGGAAACCCCTCCGGCAATTCATCCGCAAAGTTACAACTTATTCCCGAAACCACCAAATTCTTGTCCATCCTCACGACCTCACGGCAGGTGCAAGCTCCATTTTCCATCCGCTGACTGCGTAATATAATACGGTTCTATCTTTCCATTTTCATGACGTCTCAATCCGTATGTAATTCTCCTTTCTCCCTCAGCAGTTTCCGGGAATGCGAACTCTGTCACTTTTCCACTTGTCCTGTCAATTAAGAAATAGGAGTGTCTCTCTTTCTCAGGACGTTGATGGATATCAGCATTTTCCGCCACAACGCAATGAATGAATCGTTCATCAGCCTTTATCTCCTTGATTCTTCTTGGCAGTTGCTCCTCCACTTTATTTGCCAAAGAATAGGTGTAGAACAGGGAATCGTCGCTTCCAATTTCAGGGATGTCAAAAAGACGATAGGTAGTGACGCAGTTATTGCAGTCTATATCATCATTATCAGCCACATTGACCAGACCATCATAGACGTTGGCAAAGACAGACTCCCCATTCCAGGAATCAAAAGCCGAGGAGGTAAGCGAATAGCCAGTTCTCGCATTTCTGGCAAAAGAGGGTAATCCACTGAATCTTTTATGTAGCCTTCCATCAGAGAGTTTATATGTGGCCAACGTCGGCTGCTCGTAGTCGGTATAAAAACTATCCATGAATGGATCCATTGAAGGGTTCCCCTTAAATTCGGTAGTATCTGAAATTAAGGGCCATGTGAGCCGTTCTACTCCTGTCACCACCTCATCGCCCATTGCCTTCATGGTGAAATGAGGATAATAAAATTCATCTTCAAAATCATAGTTCAGAGCTATCACCTCAGAAACTTCAGCATTTTTGAAAGATTTCTTCAAGATGCAAGGCTTGTTCCTATAAGCAATTCCGCCATCTTTCTCCACCCATAGCTCCGGCAAGGAATATCCAATACCGTAAGTGGCGGAATCGAGAAGGAACGGTTGCAACGGGATATTCTTTATTTCGTTACGGTTAACCAAAGACTGATATAGATCTGCGGACAACGTACTAAATAATGATGCCTCCACTGAGTCAGGCTCTACTATCCGCCTTACCCTCATTTCGCCATCCTCAAGTTCTGTTTCAACCGATGCAAGCATAAGTTTATCGTTAAGAAGAAGGTGATCGCCATAAAACATCGGTTGATAAATAACTTCTGACGGGACTACCCCTGTCTCCGAAAAATTGAAGGGATACTCTTTCTCAAATGTCAGCGTTTTAGAAGGACGTGAAGATGAATGGCTTGTGTCACCGTTTTTCTCGGGATAAAACTCAAATGATTCCTTTTTATTATTATAATTCACAAGATCGCTGAAGAATTCCTGCGAAACATTATCCGCATTACATCCTACTATCATTTCCCCGTTTGCAGGAACTATCTTAAGAATGTAGCCTACATGCAGATAGCCGAGGCTGAACGAGAGGAAGTCTGAAAATCGTTCCACTGTATCAAATAGATACCTATCAGCTTCAAGCCCGTTTCGCAAGATATAATCTTTTGAGGCCAAAGAATCGGGATAGACAGCCAACAATACTGAAGAATAAGGCGTATAGGCTTTTACTTGCTGGTGTATTTTTGATATGTACCCGTCGCATCTCGGACAATTAGCAGGGCGGAATATTGTCACGACAATAGTGTCCGAAAGATTCTCCTTTGACAGTGTACTGAAGAAATCTCTCAACTTGTTTTCAGAACCGGGAATTTGTCTGACGAGAAAACCATTGTCTGCCGACTGATCAACAATTCTCTGTGGGAACATTCGCACAGGATTCCAAAAGAGAATCAGACTCATAATCAAAAATAAACCACCCTTCATATCGCTAATTTAGAAAACCTGTTAATGTAATCGTTCGGAGACATGGCAACCATGTCTCCGAACGATATTTTTTCACTTTGACTTCACAGTCTTTACAGGAGTGGTTGTAACACTCACTATCTGCCCGCTCGCGTTTTTGACAACCTTCTTCACAATCGTTCCGGTTGGAGTGGAAACCGTTGTCTGTTCGATGACTCCACACACTCTAGTGGTTGCGCCCTTGCACGGGTTATTCGGGTTATTACTTGCCTCTGTGCCGTAGTAAGTGGTTTTTGTTCCCGGCGATACGGGAGGCACTGTGGGGTCAGTAGGATCTGCAAATGCAATTCCCGAAGCCATGATCATCATAGCGACCATCGACCCAAAAATTCTAAACGTCTTTTTCATAATAAATAAAATTAAGAATTCAACTTGTCTTTAAAACATGAGGGGGGGCAAAAAGGTTCACTCAATAATGCCGCAAGTCAAAAAATTTATGCCAGAGTTTATCTCTTACTTCACTTCGTGGTTATGATGATGGTAATTTTCATCAGCCGGACGGAATGGATCTCGACTGGTAGCGATCGTCCGTTGCAAAGCAGGGTGTCGGTCGTTGGATCCGCGTCATAACTGGGGTCGGACCGCTCTACCCTTCCCTACCATCCGGGTGGGATGACACATTTCCAACGTCCATGGGCTGAAATACGATTATAGTTTTTTATAATTGAATTAGAGGGTTAATCCGGCAGCGGCAGTTCAGGTAGTCTCCAGACGGCATAAAGTGGCAGAATACCGATGACGCGCCTCACCGGCAATCCTGTGGCTTCAGCGTCTGACACCTCCAGAAGACCAAAATTCTCCAGCGAACTACGAATGCCGGCAGTAAGTCCTTTTTTACTCATGAAAACCCTAAGGCTCTTCATCTTTCCTGATGTGCCTGCTTTCACCTCAATTGGAAGGCACCTTGCATTCTTGGCTATGACATACTCCACCTCAGAAGTGGCATTTCTCTCCAGATTCTCCCAGTAAAATAAGTCATATTTACTTTGAGGATTGGATGCTTTCATCAGTTCAAGTCCTACCGTTAATTCCGCCACTATGCCCTTGTTTACGAGATCCGGGGCCTCTCCAGCAAATATCAGTCGGGTCAATTCCTGATCATCATCATAATTCATCGCCATAACCCGAAGCAACAAACCGGTATCGAGGTAATCATATCTGGTGAACTTGGGATTCACCTGCGCACCCAAAGGGAGACCATTCGCTGCCGACATCTGCACCGGAATGACTATCCCCGCGTCGCGGAGAAGTCTCAGAGCCTCCTTGACTTCGTCGGTCTTATAGCCCCCCTCAACTCTGCTATAGACAAACTTATGACCCGATTGTCGCACCACTGCCGACAATGTATTACGGAGCAACTGAGGATCAACTTTTTTTGCATATTTGGCGAAATCATCATAATAGCTTTGCTGAATATCGTTCTGCTCATCCTGACAAGCAGAATAATCCTGAGTCTCAACCCAGGATGCAACACTGGCAGGCATACCTCCCACCATCAGAAACGTCCGAAACTCCGAAACAAGGCGTGAATGGAGACTTTCTTCTATCGGATGATTCCAATCCGCATTCTCAATTTCCTCAATCCATATATCTTTACCTTGTGCCATCAAGAATTCTTTGAACGACATTGGATACATGAACACTGACCTGACACGCCCTACTCCATACGAAGGCATATCATTCAATGCAAACTCAAGAAGCGATCCTGCTGCCACTACGTGCAACTCAGGAAAATTCTCTTTAAAGAACCATAGGCTCTTCAATGCAGCCGGACAATTCTGGATCTCATCAATAAACAGAAGAGTCTCTCCCGGAATCACCTTCACATTATGTATTGCTCCCAGACGCTGGCTGAGTTCCCTTACATCAGATATCTCTTCAAAAAGTTTACATAGATCCTTTTCCGACTCAAGATTAATTTCAAGATATTGACCAAACATCTCTCCCAGGTGCCTTATGGCCCATGATTTCCCCACCTGTCTGGCGCCACGCACAATTAGGGGCTTTCGGCGGGGGGATGTCTTCCACTTCAGAAGATAAGCATCTATGTTTCTTGTAAGATATGCCATAGCGGATTGATTATTTTGATTGCAAAGATAATCAATGTTTTAAAAAAATCCAAAGGAATAATCTGCCGTTTTCAGATAAAATCCAAAGGAATAATCGGTCATTTTCAGACAAAATCCAAAGGAATGACGCATGTTCGACCCTTCCAGGGTCGTGGGAATTGAGGGGATGGTCTCGCCCCGGATTTCATCCGGGGTTAATGTTCTCCACGCCCCATCCGGGGCTTAGACCATTCTACCCTTCCCTACCATCCCGGAGGGATGGCACACCGAGGGATGGCACATCACCATTTACAATAACGGGAAACGGGCACCGATTCTATAGTGAGAACCGGTGCCCGCTTCGGGTTATGCTTTCAGCCGTAGCGATTAACGGAAACGGCGGTTGCCTTCGAGAACGGTCTTCCCCTCTTCAGGAGCAGATTTCTTCTGGCTGTTCTTGACGATGTTGTAGGCGATCGGCGCTGCGCAGAAGAGCGAGCAGAACGTACCCACGATCACACCGAAGATCATCGCGAACGTGAAGCTGCGGATTGTGTCGCCGCCGAGGAAGAAGATGCAGCAGAGCACGAGCAGCGTCGAGAACGATGTCATGATGGTTCGCGTCAGAGTCGTGTTGAGCGACTTGTTGAAGGTAATGTAGCGGTCTTCCTTCGGATAGATCTTCATCATCTCGCGCACACGGTCGAACACAACCACCGTGTCATTGATCTGATAACCGATAATTGTCAGCACGGCGGCTATAAACGACTGGTCGATCTCCATAGAGAAGGGGAAGAAGCCCCAGCAGATTGAGTAGAAACCGATGATGAGGAACGCCGTGAGGGCAACAGCACATACAGCACCAACGGAGAAGGCGATGTTGTGGAAACGCAGAAGGATGTAGAGGAACATGCAGACAACTGCGATTCCGACTGCCCAGTAGGCATCGCGCTTCATGTCGTCGGCCACGGAAGGACCAACCTTCTGGATCGAGATGATGCCTCTTGCCTCGTCGGCCACAGTGAAGGCCACAGGATCCATCACCTTGCCGTCGGCTCCGGTGAGCTCAGGCTGCAGGCCCTTATAGAGGAGCTCGGTCACTTCGCCATCCACATCGCCGTCTTCAGCGTCGATCTTATAGTTGGTAGAGATCCTCACTTTGGAGTTATCGTCGATGGTGATCACGCCTACGCTGACGGTCTTGTCGTCGGCAGCTGTCTGAAGCTGGTCGAGAAGACGCTCCTGAATTGCGGTGGGATCAACGTCCTTGTCAAACTGAACCACGTAGTTGCGGCCTCCAGAGAAGTCGATGCCCTGGTTCATTCCGCGGATGGCGAGAGAAGCGATGGAGACAACGATAAGGAACAACCACACGGCTGCAGCGGTCTTCCACTTACCGAGGAAGTCAATCTTCGTGTTGGCGAGGAAATTGCGGCTGATGCCGGTGTCGAAAGTCATATTGGCGCAACGGCCGTTCTTGGTGATGAGGTCGAACGCGATGCGGGTGAGGAACACAGCCGTGAAGAAGGAGCACACCAGACCGATGATGAGCGTGGTGGCGAAACCCTTGATCGGGCCGGAACCGAAGATGAGCAGGATCACGCCGGTGATCACTGACGTGAGGTTGGAGTCAAAGATCGCGGAGAAAGCATTGCTATAGCCGTCGGCGATTGCCTGACGGAGCTTCTTGCCGGTGCGGAGCTCCTCTTTAGTGCGCTCGAAGATAAGCACGTTGGCATCGACTGCCATACCCAGAGCAAGCACGATACCGGCGATACCCGAGAGAGTCAGCACTGCCTGGAAGGAGGCGAGGATACCGAGAGTGAAGTAAAGGTTGAGGATCAGACCGACGTTGGCCACCAATCCCGGAATCACTCCATATATAATGATCATGAAGACCATGAGGAGAGCGATTGCCACAACGAAGGAGAGGAAGCCCTGCTGAACGGCCTCAGCTCCGAGGCTCGGACCGATCACGTTGTTGCTCACCACGTCGACCTTCGCGCTCATCTTTCCGGATTTAAGCACGTTTGCAAGGTCGTTGGCCTCTTCGGGAGTGAAGTTACCCGTGATTTCGGAGCTGCCGCCGGTGATCTCGTTGTTTACGTTAGGATAGGAATAGACGTTGTTGTCGAGCACGATGGCGATTGGGCGGCCGATATTGTTGCGGGTCAGGGTGGCCCATGCCTGTGCGCCGGAATCGTTCATGCGCATGTTGACGGTGTTGCCGCGCATGTTGTCATATTCGCTGCTTGCGGAAGTGACGGCGTCGCCTTCAAGAGCAGCCTCTCCCTTGAGGGCCACGAGCTGCCAATAGGGAGACGTGCGGTTTTCGCCATTAGCTTTCTTCAGGATGTTGCCCTGTGCGTCGTAGAGAGGAATATCAACCGACTTCACCTCCCACACTGCCGAGAAGTCGCTGGGGAGCTTCTGCTTTGCGAGCGGAGAATTGAGGATGCTGTCAACCAGAGCGCGGTTCTGGGGAGCCACCATGCCGATCACGGGACTTCCGGCGCGCTGCGGGCCACCGAGGAGCTCGATCAGGTTGAGATGGTTCACCGTGTCCTGACGTGCCCATTCCATGGCGAAGCTGTTGAGATCGTTGGCGATCTCGTTATAGTTGTAGACCTCGAAGAACTCAAGGTTGGCCGAGGATTTGAGAAGGTCGGTCACACGTTCCGGCTCCTTCACACCCGGGAGCTCAAGCAGAATCTGGCCGCGTTTGTCCTGAAGCTTCTGAATGTTGGGAGCCACGACACCAAACTGGTCGATACGGGTGCGGAAGATATTGAATGCTGCGTCAACCTGGCTCTCCACCTGCTTTTCAAGCGCAGTGGTCACCTCTGCATTGCTTGATCCGCTCTTCAGCTTGCCGAGATATTCACCCTCGCGGCTGAAAAGGCCGGCCATGGCGCCCGGCTGGATGAAGCTTGCAAACTTGGAGATGAACTCCTTGTCGCTCCCCTTCACGCCCTCGGCGCGGGTCTTGGCGATTGCGGCATCGATCTCGCGGAGCTGGCTCTCGCCGGCTGCATACTGACGAAGGATGTCGGGGACGGAGATCTCGAGAACGACGTTCATACCTCCCTTGAGGTCGAGACCCATGCCGATCTCAAGCTTGCGCACCTGGTTGTAGGTGTAGCCCAGATAGACTTTCTCCTTGTCGATCGAGTCATTGAACTGCTTTAGATTCTGTTTGTAGGCATCATTGGTTACGTCGCTTGTGCCAGCCATCATAGCGGCAAACTCCTGCGCCTTCTTCTCGTAGTGGCTTGTCACGAAGGAAAAGGAGATATAAAAGCCGCAAATGAGGATCAAAAGGACGGCAATGGTGCTGATAAACCCTTTGTTCTGCATTGTTTTTGGTTTTATTGTTGTTATTTGTTTCTGTCAGGTCAGAGGCCCGGAAATCCCGCCGCCACACGACGTGGCCACGGCTGTCTTTCCGGACGCCGATTTTTTTCAGCTTGCAAATATAGCTTAAATTTTTGACCTATGCCGAAATTCAAGCATTAAAAATGCTCAAAAACTATCTTTTCCCCCTTTTCACCCCCTCCGCGACTCTCCGTTTCAATTTTTATTGCTACTTTTGCCTCCGATTCCCCGCCATGGGGAAAACACCGTTTTCATGACACAATCTATGATGAGATATATCCCTCTGTTCGTCGTCCTCGCCGTCATCCTCGCGGCCTGCGCATCCATCGGAAATCCTTCCGGAGGCCCGCGCGATGAGGATCCGCCGATTTTTGTCAGGGCGAATCCCGCCCCAGGAGCTGTCAACGTCTCGAAATCCAAAATCGAGATCGATTTCAACGAGATCATAAACGTGAAAGACGCTTTCACGAAGGTGGTGGTTTCACCGCCGTCGAAATCAGTGCCCCGTGTCTCCTCCCTCGGCAGGAAAGTTTCCGTGGAATTCCGCGACTCCTTGCTTCCAAACACCACATATACCATTTCATTCGCCGACGCCATCGAAGACAATAACGAGGGCAACAAGCTTCAGGGCTTCTCTTATTCTTTCTCCACAGGCCCGACTCTCGACACTCTTCAGATTTCGGGGATGGTGCTTTCGGCTGATGCGCTCGAGCCTCAGCAGGGGATGCTGGTGGGGCTCTACAGTTCCGAGGCCCTCGCCGACACCACTCTGGAGAAAACGCCTTTCGAGCGCATCGCCAAGACCGACGACCGGGGACGATTCACAATCGACGGACTCTCCCCGGGGTCATACCGTCTTTTCGCCCTCGACGATCTCGACAACGATTATAAACGTGCCAATCCGGAGGAATCGATGGCTTTCTATGAATTCGACATCTCCCCATCTTCCGAAAGAGGGATGGCCTCCGACACGGTCTTCAACCTCCTCACGGGAGCCGTGGACACCGTCATCGAAAGGGAGCGCACCATCTTCCTGCCAAACGACATTCTCCTCCGGTCGTTCACGAGCGACAAGCGGCAGCAGTTCCTGAAAGACTATGAGAGGATGGACACCACTCGCCTCCGCATGATCTTCAATGCTCCTTCCGATTCCCTCCCCTCACTCTCGCTCCCCCACATCGAGGGCTACAAAGACTGGGCAATCCTGGAGAGATCCGAACATAACGACACGCTCGTCTACTGGATCCTGCCCCCCACGATCGTATCCACCGACAGCCTGTGGGTGGCTGTGGATTATCTGCGCACGGACTCCACGATGAAGCTCTCGGCCACCACCGACACCCTTCGCTTCTTCTACGACCGTCCCTCGCCGTCGAAAAAGAGGGATAAGAAAAAAGGGGAAGCCGTGGCCGCCGACACGCTACCCCCCGTAATTCCTCCGCTGAAGATGAGCGTCCAGGGATCTTCATCTCAGGAAGTCTATCTTCCGATAGGGCTGGAATTCGACACTCCTCTCGTCAGGCTCGACACGTCAGCCTTCCATCTCGAGCAGATGATCGATTCGGTCTGGACCCCGGTTGAGAAAGAATGGAGCCTGAGGCAAACCCGCCCGGGGAATCCGCGACATTTCACGATCTCATATCCTTGGGACTACGCCACGGAATACCGGCTCACCGGCGACACCCTCTCCGCCGAAGGGATCTACGGCCTCGTCACGACGCCATTTGAGCACAAATTCAAAACAAAAGGGGAGGAAGAATATTGCTCCCTCTCCTTCACGATCACCAATTTCGTCGACACCGTGCCTGCTTTTGTGGAGCTCCTGAACGGGTCTGACGCCGTGGTGCGCCGCGAACCGGTGGTCAATGGCTCCGTGCTTTTCAAGCATCTCGCTCCTGGGAAATATTTTGCCCGGATTTTCGAGGATTTCAATGGCGACGGGAAATTCACAACCGGCGACTACGATTCAATCCGGCAGCCAGATCTGGCTTACTACTATCCAAAAGCGATCAACATCAAGAAAAACTGGGAAAAGACGGAGACATGGTCGGTGTTCGATATCCCTGTTGATCTCATGAAGCCGGAAAATCTGAAAAAGAATAAGCCGGCGGCCGGAAAGAATCAGCGCAACAAGAAAACAGAGGATTCCGGAGGAGATGACGAAGACGACGACATCTTCGACCCCACCCGGAATCCCTTCGATCCCAACGACCGGCGCAACAACCGTCAGAACGGCTCTACACGCCGGCGATAAACCGCCGCTACTCCACCTCCACATCCTCTCATGGCCGCGAATGCCTCTTCGCGGCGTTGCTTCCAGCTCCCGGCCGCCTCGGGGAGCGCAGAGCGCAACCATCCCCACACGACGGAAGCCACAAGATATTCTCTGAGAGCGCTCCGGAGGAGAGTGGCCGCCGGCCTGATAAGCGTGGTCTCAAACCGGAAAGACCCATCGCTTCCGCAATCAGACGCATCGCGCCCCACATTCCTCAAAATGCGGCATGCCTCCGCGTAGGCATAACGAAGAAGGTTGTCGACTCGCGGAAGGTTCTCTTCGTTACATATGTCGTAGGTTTGATGGAGCGCATGAGCATCCCGCTCTCCCTCTCTGAGATCGGCCTCAACAAACGCCGCATCCCCGATCTCCCTCAAAAGTGATTCCTTTGAAATGCAAATCATCATTCCCCCCATCGATTATCAATCCTCACCGGTCACCTTCCTTTTCGGCCTCACCCTTTTGTTGACAGCTTCGGCGATTGTCTTCAGGCTTTGCTCCGCCAGCCGGCTATAGTCGGCAGCATCGGTCTTGTGGGTGATAGTGAACCATTCGGCCACAGCCATGGCTACGATATACTGATGGGCGGCCGCCGACAGCGTCTCCGTAGTGGAGAGGTTGAAGTTGGAAGGCATCCTGAGCACGAGCACGAGCGACGCCTCCATATCAAGTAGTGAATTATCGGAGGTGGCATCAGTGAGATCAAGATATTCTCCGAGTTTTGTCTTCAGGGTTGCGAAAGCCGTGCCGACACTGCGAAGAATCTGATTGGCATTCTCTTCGTCGTCGTTGGCCTGCATGGAGGCCACGAGCTCATGGTTGTCGCCATCGCGACGGCTTTTCCCGGTAAGATAAGTCTTGTTCTGGATGTCGTAGACGATCTCCTCCAGAGAGAGATTGAGATATACTGTTGTCATGGAGTTTTTGTTTGGAGTTTTTAGAGTTTTTAGAGGGGTCGGACCAAGGTCGGACAGAGGTCGGACAAAGGTCGGACCGGGGTCGGACAAGGGTCGGACCGAGGTTAGACCGGTGTATGTTTCCTTTTCGGGGCAGGACGATGGCAGAGAGCACGCTCCACCTCCAGAAGATGCCGCTCCGCATCCCTCTCCCAATCCGGTGCCTTTTCACTCCACGCAAGACGCATCCACCTCGCCGTGGCGTAGGCCACCACAAAATCCCGGAATCCAGATTCCACCCTCCCTTTCATCGTATCGCGGAATGACCCGCTCACTTCAAGGCTTACCTTCAGAGCTTTCCCATCGTAAGACGTATCGCCCACGAATCCGCGAAGGCGGTCGGCTGCCGCTCCACAGGCCTGCGAGAGGAATCCGCTGAGAAGCCGGCAATCCTCAGCAACAGTAGCCACTCTCAGGAAGGTGGCGCCATTGTCGGCCGTTTCATTTTTGATGCCGGCGTAGGCAGTGGCCTCCCCGATGGCCGACTCAAGCGACTCCCTGCTATAAACAAATTCAATGCTTTTCATAATTTTACGTTTTGGCGTTTGGTAGATTATATGATTTTTTATAACTTTGCTTCAAAATTTCATGACTCATCAAATCTTTTGTTATGTCAGACAATACTTCCAGCGTTAAAACCCGCCTCCGGCAGCTGCTGAAGGCAAAAAGGGTGACCTCCTCTGAATTCGCACGCAGGCTCGGAGTTTCCTCGGGCTATGTCGGGGCGATGAGGAAGTCGCTCCCGGAGGAGAAGGTGGTGAAAATATCGAAGATTTTCCCCGACCTCAACCGCAACTGGCTCCTCTATGGTGAAGGAGAGATGCTTAAGGAGAACGATCCGGAGAAAGCCCTCGACGGCTATCTCATTCCCCTCCTCCCTCTGGAGGCCATGGCCGGGTCGCTTCAGAATTTCTCCATGGGCATATCTCTCGAGCAATGTGAATTTATCACGAGTCCCGTGAAAGGAGCCGAATTGGCCATCCCGATCTCCGGCGACAGCATGGAGCCGGAAATCCACAACGGCACCATAGCCGCAATCTGCAAGATCAACGAGAGAGCCTTCATCCCCTGGGGGAATCCGATGGTGGTCGACACTGAAAACGGTGTCCTCGTGAAGAATCTTTACCCGTCGGAACTCGGGGAGGATTATATTGAGGCCAGGAGCTTCAATCCGCGCTACAATCCTTTCCAGATTCCGAAAAACAGCATTTTCGGAATCTACAGGATCGTGGGCTATATGCGCAGGGTTTCCACGATGTAAGCGAGTGTCAGCCGGTAGGCGGCGGGAGGGATTCCGATGATCCCTCCCGCGTCTGTTTCCGGACGGGGCATATACCATCCCTCCGCCACTACGTCGCCCTCCCCCGCCGGATAGAGGAGAAGGGCGCCGCTCCCTTCTCCCGGATGGTGGAAACACAGGGGACGCTCTTTCCCGGCCCGCACCCCGAGACACCCCGCCTGCTGCAGCCCCTCGAGCCAATGGCCCGCAGGAAGCATCTCCGCCACTCCCCGGCTCCAGCTGCTCAGCCGCAGCCCCGAAAGAATGAGGAAATCATCCGGAAGACTGGCCAGGCCGCCCCCACGCCCGTCGGGACTCACCTCCAGGCCCGCCAGAGATCGCCACCCCGTCAGCGATTCGCGCGCTGTAGCCATGACGGCCCGGGCCGCGCAGTCTTCGATCTCCAGCCTGATGCGTTCCCGCAGGGAGGTGTCGCCGCAACTGCCGTCGGCATCACACTCCTCCCCGAGGATCAGCAACACGTCGTTGATCACATCATCTACCCTCATCGTCTCACAGCCACTTTTCCCGACTTGAAAGCCCGGCTATTCTCAATCAGATACTTCACCACGGCGTTCTTTGTGGAAAAGCTCGCCCAATAGTTCCGGTAGGCCGATATGCGCCCCGGCTTGAAGGTGATCGTAAGCTGTGTCCCCTCGAGGGGCACGGTCATCCGGAAGTCAATGAGCCCCGGAGCATGATATGTCACTGTCTTATCCATCTTTTAAATCCTTTAAATCAACATTCCCTGATAAACCTGGCGCCACACCGTCGATTCCTCCCCGACAGCCGGCTCCCACATCTGCCCTGTCTTCGCCGACGCGGAGATTCCCGGGCAATCCGAGAGCAGATAATAGCGTGCCCCGTCTTTCAGGCGGTCGCCGGAGGGAGCCTCCTCGCTGTCCCAGAGTTCCCAGCGGTCAACTCCGCTGCGGGGCGGTGTGCTTTCGCCGTCGATCCAGATATGGCAGCTCCCCTTCAGGGCGAGGGCATCCCAGATGAGCACTCCGCTGCGCGTGGCCTCCTCCCCCTCCACACGGTCGGTGAAAGTGTGTTCCGAAGCATAGACGTAATGCACAAGCCGGTTTTCTCCAAGCAGCGCCCCGGAGTTGCTCCAGCCAAGGCGGTCGAGCGTCGGCTCTCGCTTGATCTCGATGTCGCCGAAAACGGTGTGGAAATTGGTCACGGTCCATCCTATCGAGTTCACCTTGCTGCTGATATGAATCTCTGGATGCTTGGAATAGTCGACGCTCTGGATCGCCTCCAGAAGATTCTTTCCTGCAAGAAGAATGGCGCTGCGCGGAACGTCTTCGCCCGTGAAAAACATCTTCGCAAGGCTGATCATCGCCTTGACGTCCCATTTCGCGGGAGCCTGCATCTCCCTGCGGATCTGCCAGCGCACCCCCTCCGTGGTGTAGACATATTGCATTCCCATCTTCTCGACGTTGAGCTTGAACTTCCCTCCGCGTCCGGCCCAGAGGGTGCGGTTGCCCCTCACCTTGAAGTTGGCGATGGCCTGCTCCGCGATGATCGCTTTCGAGAAGGGAATCCTTTTCTTCTGGCTGTTGAAATAGTCGCTCACCACCTGGTTCATGCCTCGCTTCTGAAGATAGATTTTCGTCGGAGAGGGAACGATCATGTCGGGATCAACCTCCTTTTGGGTTTCATAAAGGGAGTTGGCGAGTATGTGAATGGTGGTTCCTTTAGGAATCTCAGGCATCTGGCAGCACTCGTCTTCCTCGCTCGAACGTATGCCGTTGACGGCCCTCACCACGGGATTGCCGTTGGAGATGTCGTGCCCTGTCACGAAAAGCATCAGGTTTTTACCGGGGGTAGGACTCCCTTTCTCGTCGTAGCCGTCAACTCCCTCCACAAGCAGAGTGCAGTTGGCACGCGGAATGAGCTGGTCTCTCGGATGCAGAGGAAGCGTCACCTGAAACTTTCCTCCTCCGCCGCAGCTCTCCTCGGTCACTACAAAAGATGCCGGCTCGTCGATCATATAGTGCTCCACTTCAGGGCTATTCACCTTCACCCTTTTTGCACAGAGCATGAGGTTCATCAGCGGGGCATCTTCGCTGTTGAAGCGGAAGAGTTCGCTGTCAACGTCTCTCTCCACGAAGCCCCCGGCGGTGAGGCCGCCCGTGGCCGATGCCATTCCGCTCACCGTGGCCGCCTGACCGGCCACCACCGTTTTCGCGCCGGAGCTTCCCGCGCTAAGATCTACTTCTCCTGTGGCGATTGCAAGTTCCTCGCCTTTCATTTTGTTTTCTTTAATCATTTTTGAGTTTTTGAGTTTTGAAAGTTTTTAGAGTTTTTAGAGGGGTCGGACCAGGGGCGGACGGGGGTCAGACGGGAGGCTACAGAGTCGCTTCCTCGGCAATCTCGAAGATGCTCGTCCTGCGCCCGGGCTTGCGCAGACTCCCGTTCACATCGGGAAGGATCGTTTCCTGCGGAGGAAACACCTCCTCGTTGATCTTCGCGTTCCTGCCTGCCATCTCCCCTTCGCGATAGGCCTCCTTTCGCGCCGATTCATAGTTGAAGGCTTTCAGCAGGGTTTCAAGAGCCTTGATCCCGACTTTCCCCTTCAGGGCATCGAGTGCCATCTCCGCAAGTAGCGTCAGCAGAGCTCTGACAACCGTGGTGGCAAGTTCATTCTCCTCGGCGAATTTCCGGATGGCGGCCAGCGATTCCACAATCGCCCGCTTCGTGGCGTAGGGACAACCCCGTTTCTCCGGGACCGCAGGCTCCGCTCCTTCATCCTCCCCGCTTTCTCCCTTCTCCTCCTCTCCCGCAGCCCTGGCGATCAATCGCTCCGCCACATCCGCATCGGGCAACTGCTCCGGAATCACCACGCCATCCCTCCCTTTCACTCCGAGAATCTCCTTCACCATCTCGAAAAGGGATTTTTTCTCTTTCTTGTTTTCTCTCTTGTCCATAAGCATTTATCTTTGGCTTTTATTTTTTGACAGTGCAAAATTATAAATATTTAAAGCCTCACTATTGATTTTTCGCCCCAATGTTATTAACTTTGCAAAACATTTTCAATAGCATTATCAAAACAAAATTATGAGAAAACTCAATTCTTTCTCCGATTTCACTTCGGAGCGCAATGCTTTTCTTCTTTCGCGCGTGAGGGCGGCCTTCGCATCGATGGAGGTGGTCAACATGAGGAATGCCTGCGAGATGGCCGTGGCCGATCCGGCGCCCCGTTTCTGGGTAAATGAATGTAGAGCGGCAACGATTCTTCGCCGCATCATGCTCGGCAAGGCCATGACGGGCGCTATGATTCCCGAGAAGCGCAACATGTATCTCCTTCTCCTCTCCAAAGTGAAGGAGATGATGGAGCGGCGTCCCGATGAGAAATTCGCCCAGATAGTCTCGGATGTGGTCAACAGTGAGGCTCCATGTTCATTCATGTCGGGAGAGAGGCTCCGGAAAGTGCTTTATGCAGAGCGCGCCCGTATGCGTAAGGAAAGGAGGCCCTTATGACAGTAGACGATATCCTTGAGGAAAACAGACGTCGTCTCGCAACCATCCATGCTCCCTACGATCCTCTCGCCGGCGACAAGGGCAACCTTGACCGGATCCGTCACGATTTCGAATTCTGGGCGGCCTCCTGCGTGCGCATAAAGCCCAAAGGGGGTGGCGAAGACGTGCCCTTCATCCTCAATCCGCCACAGCGCAAACTCGTCAGGGCTCTCGAAGAGATGCGCGGGGCCTCACTCCCGATCCGCCTTATTCTCCTGAAAGCCAGGCAATGGGAAGGATCCACTTGCGTGCAGCTCTATATGGCATGGCTCCAGATGGTGCATGAAAAGGGTCTCAATTCCCTGATAATCGCCCATCAGGGAATAGCCACGGATGAAATAAAGAATATGTTTGACCGCATGCTCGACCATTATCCCGGCAATCTCCTCCCGGATCAGGATGGGAAACCCGCGAGTGGACGGCGGATGGTTCCCGCCGGGATTTCACGGGGGAACTACAGGATTCCGGCACGCGACTGCCAGCTGAAGCTCGGCACTGCCGAACGCCCCGACTCATGCCGCGGAGGCGACTATAATCTGGTTCACTGTTCGGAGGTGGCTCTCTGGAAAGCCACAGGCTCAAAGACACCGGAGGCGATCATGAGGGCCGCCTGTTCAGGAGTGCTCCTGAAACCGATGACCATGATCGTGCTCGAATCAACCGCCAACGGCACCGGCAATTTCTTCCATCGCGAATATCAGGATGCCCGCGAGGGGAGGAGCCAGTTCAGGGCCCTTTTCGTGGCATGGTTCGAGATTCCTCAGTATTCCATCCCTCTTGAATCGCCCGGAGAGTTTGCCGCCTGGCTGCTGGAGCGCAAGGATGCCGAACAGGCACCCGATTCACGAAGCGAGTCTGGGAGATATCTCTGGCTCCTCTGGGAGAAGGGAGCCACCCTGGAGGCGATCAACTGGTATGTGGCCGAACGCCGCAAGTTTTCGCAACATTCCCTCATGGCGGCGGAATACCCCTCTGACGACGTGGAGGCTTTCGCCCATTCGGGCCGGAGGGTCTTCGACATGTATAAAGTGGAAGCACTCCGGGCCGGGTGCGCAATGGTGCCTATGGTGGGAGAGACGATTCTGACGCCGCGGAGGGGGCCGGGGCTGTGCGGAATCCAAGGTTCAACCTGTCCGCCGGGGGTGCGCTGAAAGTGTGGGAAGACCGCGCCGAGCCGCCGGTCGATGGGAAATATATCAACCGCTATCTGGTGGTGGTCGACATCGGAGGACGTAGCGACGTGGCCGACTGGTCAGTTATCGCTGTGATCGACCGCCAGGGAATGCAGCATGGGCTCCCGCCGAGAATAGTGGCTCAATGGCGAGGCCACTCCGACATCGACCGACTCGCCTGGAATGCCGTCCGCATCGCGGCCTACTACCATGAGGCGCTCCTGGTCGTGGAGAGCAATACGCTCGAAACCAACGACCCGGAACGCCTCCTGGAGGGTGGCGATCAGTCTCACTACATCCTCAACCAGATCCGCAGCGTATATCCCAATCTCTATGCACGCCGCCAGAGTGAAGACGACGTGATCCGCGGACTTCCGAAAAAATATGGCTTCCACACAAACGTGGCCACAAAACCGATGATCATCTCCAATCTCGTCAAGGTGATCCGCGAAGGGCTATATGTGGAACGCGACAGTGAATGCATCGACGAATATCTCACATACGAGCAGCGACCCAACGGATCTTACGGAGCCATCCTCGGGCGCCACGACGATATCCTCATGACGCGGGCCATCGGCCTCCACATCTGCTTCAACGAGATGGACCTCCCGAGGGTGGCGCAGACCGCCGGAACGCGACGTCAGCGTCCCCGCCCCTCCTCGCTCGCATCCTTCTGATCCGCTTCAAAAGTATGCCACCAAGGTTGAACTAAGCACGAGAATGCCCTTCGGATCGCATGAATCAGCAGATCCGAAGGGCAAATATAATAAACAAATAGTTGATTATTTACTCACGAGTCAGGACAAGCCGAGTCCAACGCCAACTATTACTAAAATCAATCTCGATATTTGCATGATCTAATAGCTCATCGTATTGAAGGAACTCAATATCAACAACAGGGTATTTTATATGTATCTTAAACCATTCGCACGCATAATCCAGAGAAAGATCGCCTTCATTGAATTTCTTCTCACCTTGCTCTTCCCATATTTCGTAGCCTGTCACCTCACCGTCTTTTACAATCGGAACTCTGGCAATCAGATCTTTATAATACTCATTCCCGGCACCTCTTTCACTGACACTAATATAAGGAAAGTCATTATATTTATCAGTATTGGTAAAAATCACATGACCACCTTTTTTACCTGATGAGATAACATATGTGTATTCATCGGATTCAGATATTTTCAAATTTTCTGGTGTCTCGTTCTTAATACTCCAACTAAGGGGAGTGATATCGCAATAATCAGGGTCTTCCTTACTGCAGCTCCATAAACTGAGGAGAAGTACTGCTAAACTTAAAATTTTTCTCATGATGATTTGGATTTAATAAATATACAAAAGAATCAGCATGATGCCCGATTCAATGGCAGTTTCATTAAAAAATGCATCAAAAAAGCACCTCTTAACAATGTCTGTCCAAAGTTACGCATTTTTCCTTTAATAGCAAAGGAATACAGATGCTGAAAAACTCTTTTATAATATAGATCTATGTAAACGGAATTTACTGCATGAGCCATACAAATTTTTCTTTCAATGCGAACTGACACACGTCACGCTCCGCATTGCCCTCATCCTGGTGCGGGAGGTTTCAATGAAACCTCGATAGCTCTCCAGAATGTCGCGGAGCGACGTCAGCGAGTTCTCGGTCTGACGCCCGAAAAGCTCCCCACTCATCGACTTGGAATCCATTCTCCCCTGAAGGGCGCCGCTCACGCCGCTCACGTCTTCCATCATCTTGAGCTGGATGTTGAGAAGGTCGCTGATCCCTCCCGGCGCAACCGCGCCGTTCACCTGCTGGGGAAGTGGCTGGCCGATCTGTGGCCGATATACTATCACTCCGTTGAAGCGTCCCCACTGATCGGCCACTTCCTGAATGTCGCCGTCGATCGGAAGGGCATCCTCCGGAAACAGAAGCACCCCCTTCGCGGAGGCACGCATCATCCAGTCATACATGGTTATGAGGCGGTTGGTGTAGCGTTGCTGGTCGATGATGTCGGAAACGAAGCTATGGATCTCGCCATCCAGAAAGGGATAGGCTTTCATCACGAAAGGATGGCCGCCGTCGGCCAGCGGAGAATCCCCCTCGCTGAGAATCTCCCCATCCTCAGTGACGAAATGAAAACGCCACACATCGTCGAGAATCCAACGCGACGGCATCCCCCTGAAGTCAGCACTCCGATGCCATTCCCCTTCGTCGACCTTCAAAACCATCCCCCGCCTCTTATCATGACATAGCATCCGGGGACGCTTCTGACGTTCCCAGAGCTCCACCACTACCACGTGCCGGCGCATGCCGTAATCAGTCATCAGGCGCCTGTAGGCATCGCGCCCGCCTCCGAAATGAGAAGCCAGTTCCCTCGGAGACAGCTCATGGAGCTGGCCCAGAAACCGCATGTCGGCGCCTCGCGGGTCGCGGGCATCAGGATCATAGAAGAAACTGTCGGGCGAAACCGAATCCACCCACACGTCTTCCTCTCCCCCTCGCATCCCGCGCCGGAGCTTATGCACAGCAAGGCCGGAAATCAGAAACTCCTCCATCGTGCGTCCGTAGAGTTCCTCCAGACGTTGCCTCCGGGCATGATCACGCTCTTCAGCATCCCATTCGGATAGCTGTTCGGAAAATTCCTTCCGGAAGACTCCGACAACATTCCTGACGAGCCGCCGGATAAGATTGTTTTTCAAGGGGATATTGCCCTCCCGGCGTATATATTCCTCCTCGCTCATCACGTGGCCGTCTACCGTCACCGGGTCGCGCCACTGGTCGCCGAATGTGTAGCGTTTGTTGCGCAGGCGGTCTGCGCGGAATTCGGAAGCTGCGTTCCAGCATTCCCTTCCGAAAGCGGCGAGATCTTTTCCACGCTCGCTCACAAAACTTCTCTCTTTGCCGATCATATCTTTTTTCCGGCAAAGTTACCACCCCGCCCCTTCATCCCCCCTCATTTTCCGCCCCGGCAGGAAGGAACGCCGCAGCTCTACCTTCAGAGAGCAGTGGGACTGGGAAGGCTTGCATCCCTCTTCTTCGGATTCTTGTTGAAGCGATAGGTGAGCTGGAGCATTACGTAGCGGGTCAGCGTGTTGGTGAAGGTCTCCGTGACGGCCTGGGCATTTATCAGGGTTGTAGTCGGATTCACGCGTCCCAGGATATCGTAGGCGCGCAGCTTGACAAGCAGTTTCCCGTTGATGAAACTCCGGCTCAGCTCCGCGTTCCAGAGGAGCTCGGCTTTCCGGAGATTCGGATCGGAGAATCCATAGCGGTTGAGCATGTCAAGGTTTGTCGACAGCTGAATCTCCCCGGGCAACGGAACGGTGGCGCTGAACGTCGGCTTCAGATACCATAGGTTCAGGTCAACGAAGTTCGGACGGTCAGATCGTGCCGTGTTGAGTTCCGCGGATACCGTTCCGCTCAGGAACACCTTCCCATGCTGCCATGAGAGGCTGAGCTGCTCTCCCTGATAGTTGCCGACAACCTTGCTCCGCTCAGGGACATCGGACGTTGACACGTAGTCCACATCATTCTTGTGAAGGAAGAAAGTGCCGCTGGAAAACTGCAGCTCCTTGTTGCGCGTGATCGGTTTGGTAAACTTGAAATAGATATAGGATTCCCAGTTTCCGGAGATGTTGTCGGGCATCCAGGTGCTTACTCCGGTCTCCCGGTCGTAGAAACGCGCCTGAACGAGCGCATCCGGCCGGATGTGGACATAGGAATACAGATCCATCATCGTCTGCTTCATCCCCTTATGAGTCCATTGGAACGTTATCTCATGGAGCTTCGATCTCCGCAGACTGGTGTTCGGAAGATATACGTTCAGGGGATTGGGGGAGCGGCGGTAGTCAATCCCGTAACTGAGTGGCGACCCCGTCTCTTTGTATTTATAATTGAGTTTGTATTCGTTGCGCGCTCCCATTATCCAGTCGGCATCATCATTGGAAAACTTGAACCACCTGTTGCCTGACAGGGAGAGTCTGATGGTCGGGGTCAGGAAATTTGAGGTTCTGTCAAGCGTCGTCAGCACCTCCGGAGAATCATAGCGAAGGCGTTCAAACCTGATCCGGTCTTCAAGAATAAGGTCTGTGGAAAGATGTAGGCTTGTTTTCCGGAGCTCTTTCTCAATATCTTTCCATGCCCAGATACTGAATCCGGAATATATCCAGGGGGAATTGTCAGTAATCCGCTGACGATAGGAGTTGGCGGGATCGAGCGATGCGAGAATTGCCTGACGCGATGACGCCTGCTCAAAAAGGTCATACCATGAATTGTCGTCCGTGTCCGATTTGAAATCATAACCTCCCCGCAGATTCAAATTCAGAGACACCCTCCCATTACTGAATATATTGCGGATATCATACTGAAGTTCCGTATTGAGGGTCGTGGAGGATTCTTTCCGGTCTTGCCTGCGGTCGGTGTTCTCCGACTGGTCCGGATCATGAGGATAGATGATTCCGTAGCCGTTCTGCTGGTCAAAATGGCTCCGGCGGTAGTTGAAATAGACGAAATAGTTCATGTTGTTCATTGTGCCGGGAAGGCTGATGAAGCCAGTGCTTGACGCATTACCCGACACCCGGCGCGTGGAAAAATTGCTCCGGTCGGCATAACGGTAGGAGAGTTTCTTCAGAAGCTCAGGAGACTCAATACCGGTGAAAACCGAATCAAGGGCCGAAACCCTGTGGCTCTCCTCCGGCTCGCTGCTGAAAACTGCGGAATTTGCCAGCGAGTTCCCCTTGTTGTTGCCGAAACTCAGGCCGCCTCTTATTCCGCCGTAAAAAGAGGGATATTGCAGCGTGATTCTGTGGGAGGTGGAGAGGTTGAAATCCTTGCTCAGGGAGTTTTTGCGTGTGCGTTCCCAGGTGTCGCCGTCGGGAATGAAATTCCGGGTGGAAATTTCCTTGATGGTCGTATTGCGGTCATGCGTCAGGATCACGTCTCCCTCGAACTTGAATGGGGTCTTCTTGTTGTGGAAGAGATAGTCGATTCCCTCCTTCACTATGCGGTTTTCCCCTGTCATCTTGTTTTCCTGACTCCACTGTCCCCCGGTGCCCGCCGTGGTGGAGTTGTTGATGTTGTTGCCGTTGCCGAAGGCAGTTATTCTCAGATTGTCGGCGAAACAAAGCAGGAAGGCGCGGCCCATCCAGCGGTTGCCGGGCATTCCATATCCTCCCTCGAGATTACCGAGGAATCCGGTGGAATATTCGCGTTTCAGAATGACGTCCATCACAAGCGGAAGATCCTTGCGGTTCTTGGCTTTCCCCGTGATATAGGCGCTCTCGTGTTCCTTGTTATATACCTTCACGTTCTTAACTGTAAAGGCCGGAAGATTCTGAAGCGCTATCGAGGGATCGCCCTGAAAGAAATTCTCCCCGTTCAGAAGCAGGGAGCTGACGTATTGACCATTAACCTTGATGACACCGTCTTTCAGCTCAACGCCGGGAAGACGTGAGATCAGAGCATCGAGCATCGATCCGTTGGAGAGCTCGAACGCATCCGCGTTGTAGACGATCGTGTCTCCCTTCATCACCATCTTCACCTTTGAGGTGGTCACCGTCACTTCATCGAGCTCACGGATCTTCCTCTTCTTTATCATCAGCACCGGCTTCATGTTGATCCTGGATAGTTTCCCCCTCTTTGGCATCGTGAAATTAAGAGTTACCGGCAGATAACCCTCCGATTCGAATTTATATATAAAGGTCTCTCCCGGCTCGCCGGTTGCGTAAAGATAGGTATCTCCCCCTATTACCAGCTTTCCGGTGCCGACAACCGTTGAATCGGATTTCATTATCGTCACGTCGGCGTTCAGACCCTCGCGCGTGAAACTGTCTTCCGCATGGCCAACGACTGCCATCTGCTTCTCCTTGGCCGATGCTGCTACCGACATGGAGAGAAAAAGAATTAGAATTCCGTAAAAGATGTTTTTATTCATGATGGTTGGGAAGACGGGGGTTGGTTAGAGAATCCCGTCAGTGATGGCAAAATTAGTAATTCACCCCTCCCCTGCCAACACATCATCCTTAACATTCTTAACAATCTCAATTTTATTTTTTAACACGGCTCCGCCACCCATTAACATCACGTTAACCTCACTCTTTAACATTCGGTTAACAGCCAATTAACATTACATTCAATCTTCTTGTAATCAGACCATTCCTACTGCTTGGCGAATGACATCACATAGTCTTCCCATCTCTCCTGACCTCTCTTATCTTCCAGACTCCGGAACATTCGCAGGCGTTGCATCCCGAGCGCCGAGGCGCTGCATCCAAGCACATTCCCACATTCGGAGAGTCCTACCCTAAGACGGATCAACAGGGCATCGTGGAAATAACGTGGTTTCAGGTGAAGCGACTCTATATTCCCATAGAAGTCCGGATCAATACTCCTGACGAAATCCTCGAGGATCTTCAGTTCCCCTTCTGATGCTCCATTGATATTTCTCCTGACGAATTCCCTGACGAACAAATTCTCATCCTCATCTTCTATATCCGCGGATTCTTCGGAATCAGATCCGGATTTTCCCGACATCTTGCCTCGAAGCAACATCACCTCCCTTCTCAATCGGCCATGGCGATATGATAATATCCACACTGCTATAATCAAGAATACGATAAGAATGATTCCCAAAATAATGAACACCTTCATCCGGTCTACTCCATAGTTTTCTTTCGGATTAAACTTCGAGTATTCACTTTTCAGGACTATATTCATCGTTAGTGGTCCTCTTTTTTTTTCTTCTCCGGCGTTTAGATATTTTGTTCTCACCTCATTCTGAAGAAAAATCACACTTTTAACAATCATTATAGGGATTCCAAAAAACTCTGTCGAGTTTCCTGAAAATGTGATGTTTTTCCCACAAGGAACTAAATTTGAAGCCTCAACCAATTCTCCCTTAAAAAATAACTGACCCTTCTTATCCAGAACGACATCAGGGAGCAACTCTACCAGGTCCTTGAATTTTCCCCCTTTTGGGACATCGAAAGAATCCACATAATTTATACCCTTCACCGAGGCCTTCTCCTTTGGTATCAATGCCTCTCCATCGGCAGGTTCAACCACATTATCGATAAATACATCCTTGAATTCAATATCCTCATCTGCTGAGGAAACATCCACCGGTATCATTCGGGAGACATGACCCGGAGCCGATATGATCAGTTCATATCTCCCGGGCTCTTCAGGATATAAATAATGAGGCATGTCAAAATCAGCCCAATAACGGGAGTCGGTTACCGTCCAGCTATAGTTATTAGACAACTTGCAATTATCAATATAAAGAAAATCTTTTATGTTTCCATCTTTCATTAGATAAACGCTGACAGAATCGAGCGCTTCCTTGGTGAAGGAATCCTTTACCCACACAACGATCTTCGCTTTCCCAAAAAGAGAACCGCCTGACAACAGGAATATAAGAACCAATATTGTTGTTATGAACCTCTGATATTTCATGGATTTTCTCGCTTTCAATAATTCTCTCGCAAATTTCGCCATTTCCCATGAAATATACAATAGACTATATCAAGAAAACATCGCCCGCCATCACGGCGAACGATGCCCCTATTATATCTAACTTTCAACTGTATGTCCTATATAAAGGAATTCTGTCGGACTCCTCAGCCCGAGGATGCCGGAAGCTGAATATCTACCGACTGAATCCTCCAGCCATCGCTTAGAATTTATATGTCAGCGACAATGTCACCGGCAAGCGGGAGAAATCCTTCATATATTGATATTTGAATTCCAGGCCTGCCGCAAAGTTCTTGCTGAATTCATATTCTCCACCGATACCGATGTCGAAGACGAAACGGCTCGCATTGTTGCTCTGCTCATCGCGTTCGAAATCATACATGAGATTCGACGTGTGGATATTGCCGAAGCCAACACCCGCGAGAGGATAGAGATAGAAACCATCCGAAAGAGGAATCATGGCATTGACGTTGGCAACGGTCGTGAAAGTGCTGACGTTCTTATCTGCAAATCCGTAGTTGAGATCCAACGTGCCACGGAGAAGATCCGTGAATGAATAGCTCACACGGCCGCCAAGCTCAAAATTATTGATCTTCGATCCCTTCTCGATGTTGGGGGCAACTCCGAGATTCAGACCTACACCGGCATGACCGGCATGTTGCGCGAACATCGGCGTGAACGATGCCAATGCAATAGCTGCGAGTAATGTTTTTTTCATAGCATTCTGTATTTTTGATAATAATTGATTTTTATTATCAAAACACCAGATCAGCTCATTTTGTTTGCATGGAGGGAAGTTCAATCCGGAATATGCTCCCTGACGAGCCTGACTCCTTCACAAAAATGCGTCCGCCGTGATAGTCTTCCACTATCCTCTTCGCAAGAGCGAGCCCGAGTCCCCAGCCGCGCTTCTTCGTGGTGAAACCGGCTTGAAAAACAGTCTTGTAATTTTTACGGGAAATCCCTTTCCCGGTGTCAGCCACTTCTATCCATATCCTCCCCTTCTCGCGTCCGGAACGAAGAGTGATCCTCCCTTCCCCGGCCATGGCATCGGCGGCATTCCGGATAAGGTTTTCAAGCACCCACGAGAAGAGCTGACGCGAAAGCATCGCGTCTCCGCTTTCACTACCAACCTCATTGACCATCTGAATGCGCGTCGAAACACGCGTCTGCAGATATCGTGCTGCCTCGTCGACGATTTCGCCGATGTTCTCCCTCTTGAGCTCAGGGCGCGAACCGATTTTGGAAAACCTGTCGGAAATCACCGACAGGCGGTCGATGTCCTTCCCGATCTCCGACGTGATCTCTTCTGAAACGCCCGAGGCGCGCAGAAGCTCGTTCCAGGCCATGAGCGAGGAGATGGGAGTGCCGAGCTGATGGGCCGTCTCCTTGGAGAGCCCAGCCCAAAGACGGTTGCGCTCCGCCTTCCCTGAATAAGACACTGCCAGATAGATGATGGCAAGCAACACAACCATCACTCCCAGCTGAAGATAAGGAAAAAGGCTCAGACGACGCAGCAAAAGGGAATCCTCGTAATATATGAACTGTGGGCCCCTTTCTCCGGCATCAACCCTGATGAAATGGGGATCGGAAACGCAAGCCTCATGAAGCGTCAGCCCCCCTGCCCCACGGCGAAGACGCCCGGAAAGATATTCCCGGTCTCTGGCGGGGAGGGAGTCGAAGGCCACAGTTGCCCCAAGTCCAGTTTCCGGAAGAGGGAAATTCCTGAAATCCAATATCCTGAAAGAGGAATCCGCCACAAGCACCGGAATGGAACTGTTCTGGCTTATGATCCCGAGAAGAAATTCCATATCCTTGTGTTCTGATTCCCGGGCGAGCCTTTCGGTTGCCCTCGCCCAAATGTTCATGCGTTCACGCTCCTGCAGGGAGAGCTGCTTCAGCAGGCTGTTGGCCGAGAGGAGAAGCAGGATTACCACCGCCGAAGAAACCGCAAGGAAAACGAGACGGCCGGTGCGCCGGCGCAGTGAAATCGCCATGATCAGCGCCGGGGGGGAGGAGGAGGGGTTCCGGTCTTGATCTCGACATACTCGACATCGCTGACCTGACTCTCGGAGTATACGCGCCCGGAGCCATCGGAATAATCCTCGCGGATGGTTGTTTCCGAATATTCCACACTCTCTACAAACTCAACATCTTCAGCATATTCCCGGGGAATGATGGGCTCCTTGGAAGAGCGCCTTCCGCGTCGGGAGCCACTCTCCCTTCCTTCGCGGCCATAGGAAGTGGATCCGGAAGAGGCGCGCTCACGACGCTTCTTGTCGCGCGGAGGCATTCCCGTGGCGCTACGTATAAAATCCTCCGTCTTATGCGCCATATAGCGCGCCAGCCACTTCTTGATAGTGGGCCAGAGCAGAAACAATACTATGCAGATGATCAGTAACGTTGCCATTTTTTCACAAAAAGTTTTGTCGCCCGATAATGTGGCGACTTCCGTAAATGGAGCCTCAATCCGGCTTAACAGCCAGCGACAGCCCTATATAAAAAACAATAAGCCATAACAATCCTCCGACGCCCAGTGTGGAGCAGAAAGCGGCCGCTGCGACAATCAGGAGATAACGCGGCCAATTGTCGGCCAGCCGAAGGCTCTTCATCTTCAGGGAATACATCCTCACCGGAGAATTCATCAGCCAACATTCCGCAAGGAGAACAGGCAGGAAGCAGAACCATTCCCCGAGCATGGCTGCCCCTCCGCCATATAGCGCGGAATAGCCGATCCAGAAGATGGCATTTGCCGGAATGGGCAGACCGATGAAGGTCGTGGCCTGACGGGTGTCGATATTGAACCGGGCGAGACGCAGCGCCCCGGCCACGGGAATAAGGAGCGAACTCCAGCATAACCATCCCGGCATATTGCCCCCCCCGGCGGACTCCTGAAACAGATTCAGGACAATCATGGCCGGCGCAACTCCGAAGGTCACGAGATCGCAAAGCGAGTCAAGCTCTTTCCCGAGTTCGGAATAGGCCCTGAGCGCACGGGCGGCGAAACCGTCGAAAAAATCGGCCACTGCTCCCGCGGCTATGAAAATAAACGCCCACTGGTAGGCCTGAAGGCCCCACATCGGAGCCGTGCCACGTGATGCAGCCGCTATGGCCATGCATCCCGCCAGCAGATTCAGGCAGGTGATGCTGTTTGGTATGTTGCGTGTGATTGGATTCATCTGATTCTTATTTTAACCTGGCCACCGGAGTCACGCCCCCCTTCACATTCTGCTGCATGCACACAAGAATCTCTGCATCCACCGGAAGATAGAGATCAACCCTCGACCCGAATTTTATGAATCCCAGATGAAGGTCGATATCGGCCTGATTGCCGCGACGCGCGTAGGTCACTATCCGGCGGGCCATCGCCCCGGCGATCTGGCGCACCGTGATGCGGTGGCCAAACGTCAGGATGCCGATCGTGCTCCGCTCGTTGTCGGTGCTCGCCTTCGGAAGATAGGCCGAAAGAAAGCGCCCGCGGTGATGACGCACGTATTCAACTTTCCCGTCAACGGGATACCAGTTGGCGTGGACGTTGAGTGGCGACATGAAAACGGAGAGCATGATCGCCTCGCTCTTGAGATATTCCGGCTCGTAGACGCGTTCGATGGCTACTACCCGACCGTCGACCGAGCTGACCACCATGTCCTGACGCGGGCCGCGGTAGTGTCGTTTAGGCGAACGGAAAAAATTGAACACAAACAGATAGACCACCACTGAAATGGCAGTGAATATCACCGGCAACGCGACAGGAGGCATGAACAACCACACCGGCACATTCAGCGCGGCGAACACTATCGGCAGAAGTATCAATATGTTGGTTCCTTCTCTATGTATCTTCACGGTCTTTCGATGCTGGTTAGGCGTATTGGTTTGCAGTCTGCAAATTTAAGCCTTTTCTCCGTTTCTCACAAATTTTTTGTAATTTTACGTCGTTTTTTCATTTTCTTTATATCATGCACACCCTCACCCCGCCCGCAAGAGCGCTGATGATCGTTAATCCAATTTCCGGAACCCGCTCCAAACGTGGCCTCGACAATGACGTCGCCGCCGCAATGAAGGCCGCGGGCATTTCTCTCGACACTCATCCCACCCGATTCCCGGGGCACGCCCGCGAACTGGCTCTCATGGCTGTCAGCGAAGGCTATGATATCGTCATTTCTGCCGGCGGCGACGGAACGGTAAACGAAATTTCTACGGCAATCGCCCATTCCAGGGTGACTCTCGGAATCCTTCCCCTCGGATCGGGAAACGGACTCGCCAGGTCCCTCGGCATTCCTCAGGACATCGACGAGGCGCTGAAGATCATAACGGCAGGTAATTCCGTCAGGTGCGACCGCGGAATTGTCAACGGACAACCTTTCTACTGCACGTTTGGCGTTGGTTTCGATGCTGCAGTGACGGGGAAATTCGCCGCCATGAAGCGCCGCGGAAGAATCACCTACGTGCAAAGCGTAATCCTTGAGTTCCTGAAATATCAGCCTGAACCCTATATTATTTCCATCGGGGGAGAGGTGATCACGGAAAGGGCTTTCCTAATCACGGTCTGCAACGCTCCCCAATATGGCAACAACGCCTACATCGCCCCGGGAGCGAAACTTGACGACGGCCTCCTCGACCTCATCGTGATTCACGACGGCAACCCCCTCTCCACCATGAAGGTAGGAGTCGACCTCCTCACCGGATTCATCGACCGCAACACCCGCATTGACAGTTTTAAAGTGAAGGAGGCCACGATAGGACGCCTGTCGGAAGGCCCGGTCCAGGCCGACGGGGAGCCTCTCCATCTTGGAAATCCCCTTCACGTTGCCTGCGATGCCGGCGCGCTTTCGGTGTTCTGCGCCCCCGACTTCCGAAATTTCACTCCTCTCGTTTCCCCCCTCAAATCCTTATGGGACGATCTTCGATACGACGTCAAGGCAAAACTCCACAGTGCGCGTCAACCATCCGAGCCCCAGAAGCGTTGAAATTGAAAACAATTTTCAATTCTTAAAAATTATGGAAAAAATCAATTTCAGCACTCGTCTCACCCGCATCTGGTGGGTGCCACTTATCACAGGAGTAATCGCCATCGCACTCGGAATCTGGAGTCTCTTCTCCCCGATGCAATCTCTCACGGCATTTGCCTTCGCTTTTGCTGCCTGCCTCTGCTTCGCGGGCCTAATGAACTGCATTTATGCCGGCTTCAATTCAAAGGCTCATTCCGGATGGGGATGGAGTCTCGCTCTTGGACTCCTCGAACTCGTGGCAGGAGTCTGGATGTTCTGTCTGCCTGAGGCAATGCTTGTTCAGACCTTTGTCTATATTATAGGTATATGGATTCTCGTCGCCGCAATAAATTCCATCTGCGAGGCATCCCTTTTCGCAGGCTATAGCCCATTCTGGATGCTCCTTATGGTCATCATGCTCATCGCGGCCGTGGTGTTTGCAGTGATCCTCCTCTCCAACCCGATCACCACCGGAGTGGCTGTATGGATCTGGCTCGGAATCTCCCTGATCCTCTTCGGAGCCTATAGGCTCACGTTCGCCTTCCATATCCGCCGCATGATCAGCAGAAACAACCATTGATCGATGATTGATGATTGGCCCCCTCCCCTCCCGAAGCATTCAACACAACAAAAAAATGGAAACTCAAAGCAGTTTTCATTTTTTTTTGCTACTTTTGCACTTTGGTTGTGAGACGCACTCATTTCCATGTTTATTTCCCCGGTTTTTCCGATTATCGATTATGAACATCTCTTATAAATGGCTTAACCGCTACATCAATTTCTCCCTTTCCCCAAAGGAACTCACAGCGGCCCTAACATCCCTTGGCCTTGAATGTGACCAGGTTGAGGAAGTTGAATCCATAAAAGGCGGCCTGAAGGGCATCGTCGTAGGCAAAGTGCTCACTTGCGAGCCTCACCCCAATTCCGACCACCTTCACATAACCACCGTTGACCTCGGAGACGGCAATGTGCAGACGATCGTCTGCGGAGCCCCCAACGTGGCGGCCGGTCAGACCGTGGTCGTGGCCACCGTAGGCACAACCCTCTATGACGGCGACAAGGAATTCCAGATCAAGAAATCTAAAATCCGCGGAGTGGATTCCAATGGCATGATCTGCGCCGAAGATGAGATCGGAGTCGGCGAAAGCCATGCCGGAATAATGGTGCTCCCGGATGATATCCCCGCAGGAACCCCGGCTGCTAAATTCTTCAACGTGGAAAGCGACTATTGTCTTGAAGTGGAGCTCACCCCCAACAGGGTTGACGCAGCAAGCCATTTCGGAGTGGCGCGCGACCTCCGCGCCCTCTTCGCCCGCCAGCGCTCGGAAGCCACTGGCTCCGAAGAGATCCCCGAGATTTTCCTCCCCTCAGTCGAGGCTTTTGCCTCCGACCGCAAAGATGGCGCCGCCACTGTGACCGTGGAGGATGAGCAGGGGTGTCCGCGCTATTCCGGAGTCACCGTGCGAGGAGTAAAGGTGGCGGAATCCCCGGAATGGCTGAGGAATCTTCTGACCGCGATCGGCCAGCGCCCGATCAATAATATCGTCGACATCACCAATTTCATCCTCAACGGAATCGGTCAGCCTCTCCACTGCTTCGACCTCGGGAAAGTGGCGGGAGAGAAGATCGTGGTCCGCACTTGTCAGGAAGGAACCAAGTTCACCACTCTCGACGGAGTGGAGAGGACACTCAGCGACAAAGATCTCATGATCTGCGACGAGGAGAAACCGATGTGTATTGCCGGTGTGTTCGGCGGTCTCGATTCCGGAGTGACGGAAGCCACGACCGACGTTTTCCTGGAGAGCGCCTATTTCAATCCTACACGCGTGCGCCGCACTGCCCGCCGTCATGGACTGAACACCGACGCCTCCTTCCGCTATGAACGCGGAACCGACCCGGCAATCACCGACTATGCCGTGAGACTCGCCGCATGCCTCGTCAAGGAGCTTGCCGGCGGCGAAATCTGCGGCGACGTGATCGACGTCAAGAGCGCTCCCGTGGAGAAAGCGAAGGTCGACCTTCCCCTCTCCTACACCGCTTCCCTGATCGGAAAGGTGATTCCGGAGGAGCTCATCGTCACCATCCTCAAGGCGCTTGAATTCGATGTGACCAAAGACAGCGAAAATCCCGATATACTTCATCTTGCAGTGCCCACCTACCGTGTTGACGTGACACGGCCCTGCGACGTCGTGGAGGAGATTCTCCGCGTCTACGGATATAACAACGTGGAGTTCGGCACTGAAATGCACGCTAATCTCTCGCAGCGAGGAGACACCGACCTTTCATATCAGCTCCAGCAGCAAGTGAGCGACCGGCTCACCGGCGACGGATTCATGGAGATTCTTAATAATTCCCTTTCCGCAGCATCATATTATCCTGATGCCGGATCTTTCCCTGCAGAACGTTGCGTGAAAGTCATCAATCCGCTGAGCGGCGATCTCTCGGTGATGCGCCAGACTCTCCTTTTCGGAGGCTTGGAAAGCATCTCCCACAATATCAACAGGAAGGCTTCGGATCTTCGTTTCTATGAGTTCGGAAACGTCTATTCCTGCAATCCGGAGAAGAGCGTGACCCCGGAGAAGCCTCTCGCGCCATTCTCGGAACACCTTGAGCTCGGAATCTGGCTGACAGGAGATTTCATCTCCCCATCCTGGAACCGCAAGGCAGTTGAGGCATCGGCTTTCGACCTCAAGGCGGAAGTGGAGAATATTTTCCGAGTGCTCGGACTGCCCGGAGGAGCGATTTCTGTTTCCCAGGATTCCGACGACATCTTCTCCGCACGGCTCGACTATGCCACTCGCAGCGGAAAGAAAATCGCATCTCTCGGCATCCTGCGCCATGACGTGCTCAAGAAATTCGGAATTGATCAAGACGTGGTTTTCGCATCGATTAACTGGGACTCCCTTTTCAAACTCGTGGCTGCCCACAACGTCACCTACCGCCCCCTGCCGAAGACACAGCCCGTGAGACGCGACCTCGCGCTCCTCATTGACTCGGCGGTGACTTTCCAGCAGATTGAGGAAACGGTGAGGAAGGCTGAGCGCAAGCTCCTAAAGAGCGTCTCGCTGTTCGACGTCTATGAAGGGAAGAATCTCCCTGCGGGCAAAAAATCATACGCCATAGCGATCACTCTGCAGGACGATGAGAAAACCCTCAACGACAAGCAGATCGACGCCGTCATGCAGAAAATCATCAAAGCCCTCGAGCAGAACGGAGCCCAACTCCGCTAAGTCCGACCCCTATAAATTCAAACCTGATTAAAATCCAGAAACCTACATAAAATGGGAAGAGCATTTGAATATCGAAAAGCAAGAAAACTGAAAAGGTGGGGCAACATGAGCCGCACCTTCACCCGTATCGGCAAGGAGATCACGATCGCCGCTAAAGCGGGAGGTCCGGATCCCGACATGAATCCCCGCCTCCGCGTGCTCATGCAGAATGCCAAGGCGGCCAATATGCCGAAAGACACTGTTGAAAGAGCTATCAAGAAAGCCACCGACAAGGATGCCGGCGACTATAAGGAGATCGTTTATGAAGGATATGGCCCCCACGGAATCGCTATCGTTGTGGAGACTGCAACCGACAACAACCAGAGAACCGTGGCCAACGTGCGGTCTTATTTCAACAAACACGGCGGCTCCCTCGGAACTCAGGGTTCCCTCTCTTTCCTTTTCGACCATAAGAGCGTTTTCCACGTGAAGCCCAACCCGGAAACGGCTCTCGAGGATTTCGAACTCAACCTCATGGACTTCGAGGCTGAACTCGAAGCCGAGGAGGAGGAATGGCTCATCTACGGAGCTTTCGACCAGTTCTCAAATCTCCAGAAGTTTCTTGAGGAGAGCGGCGTGGAGATCCTTTCCGCAGAATTCGAGAGAATCCCGACCGACTACAAGGAGGTGACTCCCGAACAGCGCGAGGCCATCGAGAAGCTCCTTGAGAAATTCGAGGAAGACGAAGACGTTCAAAACGTATTCCACAACATGAAGGAGGAAGATTGATCCTCTCATTTGCCAGACTTTTCAAATCAGGAATCCGTGAGGAATCCGGATTCCTGATTTTTTCTTTTACGATTCCATCTTTTCCAACCTGACATCAACCTATGCCCTCATGAAACACTCCAGAGTTGACGTGGCCGACGTGCTCCGCGGTTTCGCCGTCATGGCCATCATCCTGCTCCACGCCATCGAGCATTTCAATTTCTACCAGTTTCCCGACCCTGCAACCAGAGGGGCCTTCCTCCCGTTTCTCGACAAAGCCATCTGGGACGGTCTTTTCTTCATGTTCGGAGGGAAGGCTTATGCCATCTTCGCCCTTCTCTTCGGATTCAGCTTCTTCATCCAGGACGACAACCAACGCATGAAAGGGAAAGACTTCAGACTCCGGTTTTGCTGGCGCCTGATCCTGCTTTTCATCATCGGGCAACTCAATGCCGCCTTCTTCACGGCTGAGGTGCTCGTGCTCTACGCGCTGGTGGGATTCGTGCTTGTGCTGACGTGTCGCCTCTCCACAAAAACGCTCTTAATCCTCGCGACAATTTTCATGCTCCAGCCCGTATGCATCTACTATATACTGCGGGTTGTGGCCGATCCCTCATATTCCGTTCCACACATCAACTCGGGTCCCTACTGGGCGGCCACCATGACCATGCAGGATGGCGGCACATTCCTTGAGACCGTGAAAGCAAACCTCTGGGAGGGACAGCTCGCTTCGCTGATATGGGCATGGGAAAACGGAAGGGTCTGTCAGACGGCATCACTCTTCATCTTCGGCATGCTCATCGGCAGAAACGGATGGTTTCTCAAAGAGAATCTTTGGCGCTGGCAGCGCATCCTGGCCGTTGCCCTCATCCTCTTCTTCCCGCTCTACGGCCTCAACAACATGGTGGGCGACTATGTCACAAACCATCAGGTTCTCGGCCAGCTGAAGATCATCCTTTCGTCGCTATCCAAGGTTTGCTTCATGACGATTCTCGTTTGCGGCGTCATTTTCGGCTACTACTGCACCGTGCGTCTCAGCCGCTGGCTCGCCCTCCTGATCCCATACGGCCGCATGAGCATGACCAACTACGTCACCCAGGGAATCATCGGCTCAGCCATATTCTATAACTGGGGGCTCCACCTGCGCGCAGGCACGTTTGAAAGCGAACTCATCGGGATCGGCATCTTCATCGTGCAGTGGTTCTTCTGCCGGTGGTGGCTCAAGGCGCGCAGCCATGGTCCGCTTGAATACATTTGGAAACGCGCCACATGGGCCATATAAATAATGCTAACAAACGTTAAATTTACTTAAATAAAAGCTTGTGAAGCCTCCTTATTGAGGCCACACGCAATTTTTTCATTATCTTTGCAAAAGCATTCCGGAGGGGACATTCGTCTCCTCCTGTTTTTTACAGCCTTAACCGCTGTTAACCCGAACATTGACATTAAAGATGATCGACAAGAAAGCATTGACAGATTTCATAGAGTCCCGCCTCGAAAACACCGACCTCTTTCTGGTGGACGTGGAGGTTTCGCCGGCCAACGAGATCAAGGTGGAAGTCGATTCCATGACAGGAGTCGACATTGACAAGTGCGTGGAGCTCTCCCGGGAGATCGAACAGCAGTTCGACCGCGATGTGGAAGACTACGAACTCGAAGTGGGTTCGGCAGGCATCACAGCCCCTTTCAAAGTGAAGAGGCAGTATGAAAAAAACATCGGCCGGGATGTCGAGGTGCTCGCGGGCGACGGCAAGAAATATAAGGGCACTCTCCTTAATGCCGGCGACGATTCATTCACCGTGGCGGTGGAGGAGAAAGTGAAACCGGAGGGGGCGAAAAGGCCTGTGATCCAAAGAGTGGAACGCTCCTTCAATTATAACGACGTTAAGCAAACGAAATACCTCTTTCAATTCTAAAGTCTTATGGCAAAGAAAGCAGAGACAGTTAATATGGTCGACCGTTTCGCTGAGTTCAAGGAACTCAAGAACATCGACAAGACCACAATGATAAGCGTCCTCGAGGAATCTTTCCGCAATGTGCTGGCTAAGATGTTCGGGTCTGACCAGAATTTCGACGTGATCATGAATCCCGACAAGGGAGACTGTGAGATATATCAGAACCTCAAGGTGGTTCCCGACGGGGAAGTGGAAAACAAGGATATGGAGATCGGACTTTCCGAAGCCCGCGAGATCGACCCCGAATGTGAAATCGGAGAAGAGGTGTCGAAGCAGATCTTCTTCGAGAAGTTCGGCCGTCGTGCAATCCTGAATCTCCGCCAGACCCTTCAATCGAAGATTCTCGACCTCCAGAACGAAGCCAAATCTTCAAAATTCAAGGAGCTCGAAGGGGAGATCATCACCGGAGAGGTGCATCAGATATGGAAAAGGGAGGCTCTCCTCATGGATGAAGACCAGAACGAGCTCAGCATGCCGAAAGAGGAGCAGATCCCAAGCGATAATTTCCACAAGGGCGACATGGTTCGCGCAATCGTAAAGAGAGTGGAAAACCGCAACAACAACCCGAAAGTGATCATTTCCCGCACCGACGACCGCTTCCTCCGCCGCCTGTTCGAGCAGGAGGTGCCCGAAATCCACGATGGCCTCATAACCATCAAGGCCGTGGCCCGTATCCCCGGAGAGAGGGCGAAGATTGCCGTGGAAAGCTATGACGACCGCATCGACCCGGTAGGCGCCTGCGTCGGAATAAAGGGGAGCCGCATCCATGGAATCGTCAGGGAACTCAGAAACGAGAATATCGACGTGATCAACTTCACGGCAAATCCATCACTCTTCATCCAGAGGGCCCTCAGCCCCGCCAAGATATCGTCAATCCGCCTCAATGAGGAGGAGAAGAAGGCTGAGGTGTTCCTCCATCCCGACGAGGTTTCGCTCGCCATCGGAAAGGGAGGACTCAATATCCGCCTCGCAACCATGCTCACCGGCTACACGATCGACGTTTACCGCGACATCGAGGAGGGTGAGGAAGACATCTATCTCGATGAATTCCGCGATGAGATCGACGACTGGGTGATCGAGGCCCTCAAGGATCTCGGACTCGGAACTGCGAAGGCCGTGCTCAACGCTCGCCCTGAAATCCTTGAACAGGCCGACCTCGAAGACGCCACACTCCAGCACGTCATGGACGTGATCCGGGCCGAATTCGAAGACTGATCCCCTCACTGAAACCGGGGCTATCCCCAATTTATTTTGACACAACCTCTTCAACAGTATATGCGCACAAAAATCAGCAAAATAGCAAAAGACCTCAATGTAGGGGTTGGCACTGCCAGAGAATTCCTGCGCAAGCACAACATCGACATCGACGACAATCCGAATTCAAGGATCGACGAAGATGCCGTGTCGCTGCTCACCAGGGAATTCAGCAACGACAAGGCCGACAAGGCTAAATCCGTCGACGAAACTCTCTCCCGCCGCGAAGGCAAAAGGAAGCCCGAGAAAATGGAACGCAGGACTCCGCAGGCTCCCGGATTGAAAATTGTCGGGAAAATTGACCTCGATAATAAAAAACGCGATGGCCGCCAGCAACCGGAGCCCGTGAAAGAGAAGGAGGCCACTCCACGCCAGGAGACTGCCCCGGCCGCTCCACAACCCGCCCCCGAACCGGTGGCCCCCGTGCAGCCTAAGCCGGAGGTGAAGAAGGCTCCCCCGGCTCCGGAACCGGCAAAAACAGTCGCGCCAGTTGAAGAGACGCCCGCCCCTCAGAAAGCGGAAACTCCACCTCCCCCCTCCCAGGCTCCAAAAAAGGATGATGCGAAGCCGAAAGAGAAGCAAAAAAACAAACCGCGCCAACCAGACAACAGCACCGAACAGAAAATACAGACTGTGCAGAAACAAAACAACGATCGAAACAGGAAGGATCCTGTCAGCGACAGGAAACCTCAGCAGCCCCAAGTGAAAGAGGGCGCACAGGCCGAAGAGGCTCAGCCAGGAAGCAACGTTTTCCGGCTTTCCACGCCGCCTCAGCAGCCGGAGTTGAAAGTGCTCGGTAAGATTGACCTCTCTGCCCTCAACCAGTCAACCCGCCCGAAAAAACGCGGGAAAGAGGAACGGCGAAGAGGCGACCGCGGTCGCGGCGGTCAGAATGCGCCTCAGGGCTCACAGACTCAAACTCAGGGAGAAGCCGACCGCAAGAAGCGCAAACGCATCGGCAAAGAGAAAGTAGACATCGAGAAGGCCGCATCCCAACCGGGATTCGGCTCGGAACGACGCAAGAAATCCGGCGACAAAAACCCGCAGAACCATCCCTCGCAGAATCCTGAACGCAAAAAGCAGGACAGGAAGCCTGAACGTCAGGGCGGTCGCAGGAACGAAAGGCCCCAGAAACAGGAGACGAATCCGGAAGACGTGCAGAAACAGGTGAAGGAAACTCTTGCCCGGCTCACGTCAAAGGCTCCGAAGAAAGGCCTGAAATGGCGCAAGGAGAAGAAGGAGGCAATCCATAACCGCGAACTCGAAAACCAGAGAAGGGAGGAAGCGGAAAGCCGTGTGATCCAGCTCACTGAGTTCGTGACGGCAAACGACCTTGCAAACCTTATGGAGGTGCCTGTCAACAACGTCATCG
>CAYROR010000019.1:16427-48829 GCA_964425935.1 uncultured Sangeribacter sp. | reverse complement strand
TAGAGCGACGGATTGTGGTTCCGTAGGTCGTGGGTTCGAGCCCCATCTTCCACCCCAGAGAATTAATAAATGTTTTATATGCACGAACGCTTTCGTATTGGTTACGAGGGCGTTTTTATTTCCCCCCTTAGAGTGTTTACTCCCGGCTGGAAGGATCGATAAGGGGGGCAATGTGATTGTCAATCCCCCGCTGTCCAAAAGAATGGAGGTCCGTTAGATTTCATATTTATTTGATCTGACGCAATTTACCAAAACATCCTCATTTTTTCAAGAAAAATCTCACTTTTCCACTGAACAAAATGAACTCCAGATTTGTCTTAATATCAGAAAATCGTTTCATGATGTTAGGTTAGTTTGAAAAAGTATTATGGAAAATCCTTGGAGGCGGTCGATTGTGAAATCGGCCGTTTCTTTTTTCCGCTTTTTTATATAATTTTGCAAATCATAATCTATCATCAGCCCAGACCATGAAGAAAATAATTCCATCCTTGATTATCTGCATGTCGCTGACCTCCTTGTCAGGGAATGCTGAAGAACGCCATCTTTTCGACCGCGACTGGAAATTCGCCTTCGGCAACGCATCAGACCCGGCAAAAGATTTCGGATGTGGCACCGAATATTTCAACTATCTCACGAAAGCAAACTCCGTACATAATGAAGGACCCTACTCCAACAAATTCGACGAAAAGAAATGGGGAGTGGAATGGAAAGAGGTGACACTGCCCCACGACTGGGTGGTGGATCTCCCCTTTGAGGGGAAAGCCAGTCATAGCCACGGTTACAAGACTGTAGGATACAAGTATCCGGAAACAAGCGTGGGATGGTATCGCAAAACATTTTTCATCCCCGAAGAGGATTTCGGGAAACATATCTCCCTGCAATTTGACGGAATTTTCCGCGATTCCAGGGTCTGGGTCAACGGGTTTTATCTCGGTGGAGAGCCCAGTGGCTATACCACTCAGGTTTATGATATCTCGGAATATCTCAACTATGGAGGAGAAAACGTTGTGGCCGTGAGAGCCGACGCCACGCTTGAAGAGGGATGGTTTTACGAAGGAGCGGGAATCTACCGTCATGCATGGCTTGATAAAACCGACCCGCTTCACGTTGCTCCATCCGGCACATTCATTCATGCCGACCTGACACCACCCTACGATGAAGCAACCGTTACAATTGAGACCACAATTGATAACAAGAGCCTTGAAAACGCAGACTACGAAATCCACTACACTCTTATTTCCCCTGAAGGAAAAGAATTTGTGTTTCCGAAATCCACGGAAACCGGACTTCTCCCCAAAAGCAAACGACAGTCTGTGACGAGAATGTCGGTTTCTCACCCAACACTTTGGGATATTGACAATCCGAAGCTCTACACTTTGATCACGGAAGTTGTCAAGGATGGGAAGACAGTAGACCGACGAACTACAAAAACCGGATTCCGCGACGTCAGGTTTGATGCAGACAAAGGATTCTTCCTCAACGGAAGGAATGTCAAGATCAAGGGAGTAGATCTTCATCAGGATCATGCGGGAGTCGGAGCCGCAATCCCAGATGCCCTTCAGGCATTCCGGCTCCGGGAATTGAAGAAATATGGGGTCAATGCCTATCGTGCAAGCCATAACCCGATGACTCCGGCAATGCTTGAAGCCTGCGACTCAATGGGAATCCTTGTCATGGAAGAAAACCGCCTTACGGGCGTGAATGAAGAACACATCCGCCAGCTTCGTTCCATGATTGAACGTGACCGCAACCATCCCTCGATCATTGTATGGAGCATCGGCAATGAGGAATGGGGAACGGAATGGAATGATTTCGGAAAAAGGATATCGGAAACAATGCGAGAATACTGCCATCGTTTTGATCCCACCAGGCCGATGACGATGGCCTCCTCAGGAGGGCCCACCGTGCTTGTGCCGGTGGATGTGGCCGGCTATAATTATGTGCTTCAGAATCCCATTGATCAGCATCGTGCCCAATATCCCGGACGAAAGGCTGTCGGAACAGAGGAAACGACAGGTTGCGGAGCTCGCGGAATATATTATGATGACCATGCCAACGGACTGATGAAGGCGATCAATCGCTCCCCAAATGGGCCTGACAGCATTTACAACGCAATTGAACGGGGATGGAAATTCTACGATGAGCGTCCTTGGCTCGGAGGACTTTTCTATTGGACAGGATTCGACTACAGGGGAGAACCCAATCCGATGGTATATCCGGCCACCGGCTCTCAATTCGGTGTGCTCGATTATTGCGGTTTCCCGAAAGATGAGGCTTTCTACCTTAAATCATGGTGGACCGACGAACCTGTGCTCCATATTTTCCCTCATTGGAATCTGAATGGGCACGAAGGGGAGAAAGTTGATCTATGGGCTTACAGCAATATGGATGAAGTGGAACTATTTGTCAATGGAAAAAGTCTCGGTCGTAAGCAGATGCCCAGAAACGGGCATCTCAGCTGGGAAGCGGTCTACCAACCCGGAAAAGTGAAGGCCATAGGCTATAAAAACGGGAAGAGGGCAATGGAAACAACAATCGAAACCACGGGAAGCGCTTCAAGGCTTCAACTGTCGGCCGACAGGAATATGATAAAAGCCGACAATATGGATGTGGCCGTTGTTGCGGTCAGGGTATTGGACAAAAAAGGAAGGTTCGTGCCGGATGCAAACGAAGAACTTGAAATTCAGCTGGAAGGCCCATTCAGAATACTCGGGGTCGGCAACGGCGACCCAACATTCAGGGAGAAAGAGCGTCCAACCGATGGCCTCGGAAAAAGTTTCACCGTCAAAACATTTAATGGGCTGGCCCAGATTCTTGTCCAGGCCACAGACAATTCTGGAGAGGGAACCCTTTCTGTGAAAGCGGGAGATTTATCGCCAGCAAAAATATCGATCACGTCGCACGATCTGATCTCTGAGAAATAATAAATCTTTAATGATCGCTCACATATAGCAACATATCTTTCTCATTATGAATATCCGAAGAAGCTTGCGATATCACCTGCGCCTCCTGATGCTTCCTCTCGTGGGATTATCGGTTCCGGTAACTGCCAGACTGAAGATGCCACATGTTTTCAGCGACAACATGGTGATCCAGGCAGACACCACCGCAATGCTTTGGGGCCACGCCACCCCAGAGGCTCAGGTGTGTGTTTCATCCTCCTGGGGAGCCTCCGCCTCTGCGAAAGCCGACAAATCCGGGAAATGGAAAATCGGGATAGCGACACCTCCACCCTCTTATGTCCCCTTGAAATTCACCGTGACCGACAAAGCCGACAATGATTCCATCTCTTTCTCAAATGTTTTAGCCGGAGAGGTATGGATAGCTTCCGGCCAAAGCAACATGGATATGCCCTTGCGCGGCTACTGGCATCAGCCGGTGGAAGGAGGAGGCGATGAGATAACGTTCAGCTCGAAAAACGGGAAAGGGATCCGTTTCCTTAACGTACCCCGGAAAATCAGCTATGATCTGAAAGATGATTTTGACGCGACATGGCAAATCAGCAAGCCTGAAACAGCTTCAGAATTTTCCGCCCTGGCTTGGTTCTTTGCCCGAGCACTCAAGGATATCATCGACACCCCGGTGGGAATCATCAATTCTGCCTACGGAGGTTCGAAAGTGGAAGGCTGGGTGCCCGAGGAGATTCTCGCCGGCTATCCAGACCGTGACTATGCCGCTGAGAAGAATGATTCCACAATCCAGGATTGGGAACGCGTCGGAGTGATGTATAACTCCATGCTATTCCCACTGGCAGGGTTCACTGCTCGCGGTTTTATCTGGAACCAGGGAGAGTCAAACGTGGGCGGCCACAGCTACTATCCGGATCGTCAGAAAGATATGGTCACACACTGGCGCAAACTCTGGAATAATCCCGACATGCAGTTCTATTTTGTGGAACTGCCGGGATGGGACTATGGCGACGTCGACGGCACCGACGCAGCTCTTTTCAGGGAAGCTCAGCACCGCGCTGAGAAAGAGACTCCGGGCGCCCACATTGTGTGCACTTCAGATCTTGTCTATCCTGACGAAACCGACGATATTCACGCACGCAACAAAAGGGATATCGGCAAACGCCTCGCTGCGGCTGCTGCCACATTCTCATATTCCATCAAAGGGATTCCTCATATTTACCCGACATTTAAATCCGTGGAATACAAAGGAGACAAAGCTGAAATATGGTTTAACGATATGTGGCAGGGATTCACACCCAACGAGAATCTCCAGGGATTCGAAGTTGCCGGCGACGACCGCATTTTTCATCCTGCCGAGGTCACACTAGACCGTAACAAGCTGTCATTAACCGTCAGCTCTCCTGAAGTCAAAGACATAAAATCAGTGAGATATTGTTTCAAAAATTTCGCAATCGGGAAAATCCACGACATGTATGGAATGCCGATTGTTCCTTTCCGCACCGACAACTGGGAAAAATAATTGCTCTCTGTTTTCAATTTTTAAGGAAAAGATCTCCACAAAGCGGCCGGTTTTGAAACCCGACCGCTTTCTTTATGATTTTGAAAAAAAATTTAACTTCGTTTAAACCATCCGGAATGCCGCGAGTCATAAAATCGTGTGAATTCATTATAAACAGCAATACACTATCAAAACCATATCAGCAATGAAAACCAAGCGGCTTCTGCCACTTCTGATCGCAATGACACTCGGCACTGTCCCGGCTATCGCAGCCATCGTCAGAGGAAGGGTGCTCGATTCAGACGGGTCTCCTCTTCCGGGAACGTCTGTGCAGATGATCAACCTCCCTGATTCATCAAGGGTTGCCTACATGATCACAACCGACAAAGGAACTTTCTCATTCAAAAAGATCAAGACCGGAAACTATCTTCTCAAGGTTGAGATGGTCGGCATGGAGACCTTCATGAAGAACCTGAGCGTTTCCGACACGACAAAAAACCTGGATCTTGGCAATATCACCATGACTGAAGAAGCCATAATGCTTCAGGAAGCGGTGGTCACCGGTGTCAAGGCAGACGTGGTGGCCAAACAGGATACGATGGAATTCAATGCCGGATCCTACCGCACTGCCGCCAATGCCAACGTCAACGATCTCCTGAAGAAACTTCCGGGTGTGGAAATCGGAACCGACGGATCGATCACCTCCAATGGAAAGACGATCAAAAAGATTCTTGTAAACGGCAAGGAATTCTTCGGAGATGATCCACAGATGGCCACCAAAAACCTTCCTTCCGACATGGTAGACAAGATTCAGGTGGTCGACAGGAAAAGCGATCTCGCACGCCTCACCGGTGTTGACGACGGCGAGGAGGAAACCGTCATTAATCTCACGGTGAAGAAAGACATGAACAACGGCTGGTTCGGAAGAATCGGGGCCGGATATGGCACCGACGGACGCTATGAAAGCAGCTTCGTCGTCAACCGTTTCTTCAACGGTAACCAGATCACCTTCCTAGGAGGAGCCAACAATATCAACGACCTCGGATTCTCCGACCGCGGTCGCGGCAACTTCCGCAGTTTCGGGGGAAACGGAGGCATCAACACCTCACAACGTCTCGGCCTGAACTTCAACATCGGTAAAGAGGAGATCATCAGGGTCGGCGGCAACATCCTCTATTCTCACACCGACAGGACAGTCACCACCCGCACGGCCACGCAATATCTGATAGCCGACTCCTCAAGCTATCAGAACGCCAACTCACGTTCGCGCGACAAAGGCCACAACGTCAGCTCCGATTTCCGGGTGCAATGGAAACCAGACGAATACAACACTTTTGAATTCCGTCCAAACTTCAGTTTTAACTTCCGCAACGCGGAATCGATGGATTCCTCGCTGCTCCGGGCAGGCGACGCCGCGCGATCGCTCGTAAACCGCCAGCGGAATCTCCAGACAAACCATGGCAATAACTTCTCAGCAGGGGGTAACTTGATCTACAACCATAATGTGGCATCACATCCGGGAAGATCATTCAGCGTACAGCTAAACTATTCCATCTCCAACAACAGGCAGAAAGCGACGACATGGAGCGACATCGAATATTATCTTCTCAAGGAGGCGGAAAACGATGACAATTCCGATGAACTCCTCTATCGCTTCATCGACAACCATTCATGGTCGAATTCAATCAGAGGGCGCCTCACATGGACAGAACCGCTCGGCAATGTGAAAAACGGCAACTTCATCGACGTAGGCTACAACATGCGCTATCAGTGGAGCAACGCCGACAAACTCACTTATAACCTTCCTGAACCTGACGACATCAAGAATTTCGTGCCACAGGATTATTCTCAGGTCCCCCCGGGAGCTGAACTGTCAGACATTCTCAGCAATTCCTTCCGCAACAATTTCTTCTCCCAGGAACTCCAGGTGGGTTACAAGAAGGTTCATAAGGTCTACAACCTCAATGCCGGTCTCCTCTTCTCCCCTTCGATGTCAAAGAGCACCGACCTCATCAACAATGCCCGCAACATCCCTGAGAGATGGGTCTGGAACGTGGCTCCTTACGCCCGGTTCCGTTACCGCTTCAGCAAGCAATCATCGCTGAATGCAATGTATAGGGCCAACACCTCCCAGCCTTCGATGACGCAACTGCAGCCGGTGGAAGACGTCTCCGACCCGCTTAATATCGTGAAAGGTAATCCTGAGCTGAAACCGACTTTCACCCAGAACGTGAATATCCGATTCAACGATTACAAACCTGAGACCCAGCAAGCCATGTTTGTAAACTTCAACACGTCATACACCTCGAATACCATCATTTCGAAGACAACCACCAACAAAGAGACGGGCGGGCGCTACACGACCTACACCAACTCGGGAGGCATTTTCAACATCTTCGGAATGTTGATGATGAATCGTCCGCTCAAGAATAAAAAATGGTTTGTCAACGGACGTTTCTTCGGAAGATATCAAACAAATCCGGGATATATCAACGGTGACTATAACCGGGCAGGAAGCCTGAACCTATCTCCCAGCATCGGCATGAGATACACCAACGATATCTTCCAGATCAGCCTCAACCCTACATATTCCTACGGCAAGAATACCAATACCCTTCCTCGCCAGAAAGACCAGACCACACATGCCTACGGATTCATGGGCTTCTCAACGCTCGACATCCCCGGAGGATTCCAGATCAGTACCGACATCAATTTCTCCAAACAGTCCGGATTGTCACAGGGATTCAACACCGAGCAATGGCTTTGGAATGCCCAGGTGTCTTACTCGTTCCTCGCCGACAAGTCGCTTACGTTCTCAGTCAGGGCCTACGACATCCTCGGACAGAAACAGAACATCAGTCGCAGCGTCACCGGAACCTCGATCGTCGACTCAGAATTCAACGACCTCACGCGCTACGTGATGTTTGGACTCACCTGGAACTTCAGCACCCTCAAGAAGAAAGGGAAAGGGCCCAACGGCGAAGACATGATGCCGGGGATGATGCCTCCTCCGGGCGGTGGACGTGGTCCCGGCGGTCCTGGCGGTCCCGGTGGTCCCGGTCCGAGAAGATAAGATTAAACTTTTTACGCCATATAAATGTTTCCCTCTCAGCAGGGCTGTCCGAATTAGTCCGGGCAGCCCTGCTTTTTCTCACATTTCCACGTATTCCAGATTATGAAAAAACTTCCATTATCCCTTCTTCTCCTGCTCATTGCATTGTCATGGGCCTCGTTTGCCGGCGCATGGGACGTCAACGTGAAATATAAGGGCCCGAAAACCCCTACAACCGACACGACCTGGCATCCAGATATCCTTTCTGGATTTGAAGCCAGATACGTGAATCAGGGAGAAGCCTTCGATGGTCCCTGCAGGTCAACGATCGTCAGGAAACTATGTCCGAAAAGGTCAACCCGCGCGTTCCTTTATATCCACGGCTTCAATGATTATTTTTTCCAGAGCGAGATGGGGCAGCGTTTCGTCGACTCAGGATTCAACTTCTATGCGGTAGATCTCCGGAGATATGGCCGGAGTCGCGAACCATGGCAATATCCTTTCAACGTCAGGAAAATGGATGAATATTTTGCCGACATTGACTCAGCACTCGCCCAGATGCGCCGCGACGGAAACACCGACATCACACTCGGCGGCCACTCCACCGGCGGCCTGACCGTGAGCTATTTCGGAGCTATGAAAGGGGAAGATTGCGGAGTGAACCGGATAGTGACCGACAGCCCTTTCCTGGCATGGAACTTCTCCCCGTTCATGAGGAAAGTGGCCATTCCCGTGGTGGGATTTCTCGGACGCACATTCAAGAATGCCAAAGTGAAGCAGGCACGTTGCGACGGCTATGCCTACAGCCTGCTGAAAGAATTCTACGGAGAATGGACTTATAACACCGACTGGAAGATGATCTATTCCCCACCCGTCACCTACTCTTGGATCAACGCCATAAGCTCAGCGCAAAACAAACTTATGAAGAAAGCAGAAAACATAATGGTGCCGATCCTTGTGATGCACAGCAGCAGGAAGATCGACGGTTGCAACTATACTTCTGAGTTCCAGACCGGCGACGCGGTCCTTGACCCGGCAATGCTTCAGCAACGCGGAGAGAAACTCGGCCACGTGAGGGAAGTCTGCGCTATCGACAGTGGTCTACATGATCTCATCCTAAGCAAACTCCCCCACCGCGAGGCCGCATACGACACCATCTTCTCATTTATCAGGCGTCACGACGGTTTCTGACATCCATCAGTCATTTTTAAAAAGATTTCTTTGGCATTACGCCATCTTTTTAATACTTTTGCATTGCAGGCGCAGAGAATGTTCCTGTGATGCAAAAGTATTTTATAGGAATGCAACATAACACCCCAGATACCCTCACCTTTGAAGAGAAAAGAGAGATCGCCGGGCTGCTCGGCGAAATGAGGCCTTTCATCGCGGAAAGGTTTTCTCCTGACGAAATCGCGCGTTTCCGCAAATACATGACCACCTGGCTGCGCGACTCAAAGGCTGCCCACGACAACAAGGGGCTCTGCAAGGCCATCCTCACGCTCAAGACGGCCCTCCTTTTCGCGCAGGCTCTTGAACCCGACCATAATATCCTCCTCGCCATCGGTCTTTATCCTCTGGTGGATGATGAGATTATCACCCTTGAGGATGTGGCCCGTGAATGGGGCGACGACGTGGCCTCACTGATCCACGGACTGATGGAGGTGGCCCGTTTCTCCAACAAGAACAACGTCGTGAACCAAGACAATTTCCGCGGTCTCATGCTCTCCTTGGCCGACGACATAAGGGTCATCATCATCATGATTGTCAGCAATCTTGTGCTCATGCGCTCGATCAATCATCATCCCGACGACGAATGGGTGCGCAACGTGGCTTTCGAGGCCAGCTGTCTCTATGCCCAGCTTGCCCATCGCCTCGGTCTCTACAAAATAAAGGGAGAACTTGAAGACCTTGCCCTGAAATACACCAACCGCGAAATCTACACCCAGATCGCCCACAAGCTCAACGAAACAAAACGCAGCCGCGACGCCTATATCAAATCTTTCATCGATCCTGTAAAGAAAAAACTTGAGGAGGCCGGACTGAAATTCGACATCAAGGGACGCACCAAATCTATCTCCTCCATCTGGAACAAGATGAAGAAACAGAAGGTGGATCTTCAGGGAATCTACGATCTTTTCGCAATCAGGGTCATCATCGACACTCCCCGGGAGAAAGAGAAGAGCGACTGCTGGCTCGCCTATTCCATTCTGGCGGATATGTACACCGCCAATCCTGCCAGAATGAAAGACTGGATCTCGATTCCCAAAAGCAACGGCTATGAAAGCCTGCATGCCACCGTCATGGGCCCAGGATCAAAATGGGTTGAAGTGCAGTTCCGCACTCGCCGCATGGACCTCGTAGCCGAAAAAGGACTCGCTGCCCATTGGCGCTACAAGGGGGTGAAAAGCGACAGCACAGACCAGTGGATGAATAACATCCGCGACATCATCGAAACTGCCGAGACCGGCCCCATGCAGCTCATGAAAGACATGAGGATGGATCTCTATGGCAAGGAGGTGTTCGCCTTCACTCCGAAGGGCGACCTCTTCCGGCTCTCGGCAGGAGCTACAGTGCTTGATTTCGCTTTCCAGATCCACAGCAACGTCGGCGCCCATTGCACAGGAGCCGTTGTCAACGGCCAACACCGCAAGATCACCTACCGTATAAACTCAGGCGACACCGTTGAGATCCTGACATCCGCTTCCCAGAGTCCGAAACCTGACTGGCTGAACATCGTGGTCAGTTCAAAAGCCCGCAACAAGATCAAGCAGAGTCTCAACGAAGACCTTCTCCGACGTGCAGAGCTCGGCAAGGAACTTTTTGAAAGACGGGCCAAAAACAGGAAAGTCGAAATCGACGAGTCGGTGATGATGAAGCTCATAGGGAAAGCGGGCTACAAATATGCCAACGAATTTTTTGCCGACATGGCCGATGAGAAGATCGATGCCGGCAAATTCATCACCACATACGTGGAGGAGACCACTCCAAAAAATGAAACGTCAAAAGTTTCTGCTGAGGAATTCCAGCTTAAACGAACTGAAGATGAGGGCGGAAAAAACGACGTGCTCGTGATCGGCGGCAACTCGATCAATGGTCTCAAATATAAGTTTGCGAAATGTTGCGGCCCCATTTATGGGGATGAGGTGTTTGGCTTCATCAGCTCCGACGGAATGGTGAAGATCCACAGGTGTGACTGCCCAAACGCCGCCAATATCCGGGCCCGTTATCCCTACCGCGTGATCCGTGCCGACTGGAGCGGAAAAGAGGGCGACATGCTTCCCGTCACACTGCGGATCATAGGCAACGACGACATAGGCATAGTGGCCAACATCACCTCCATCATCTCCAAGGAAGTCAACGCCAACCTTCGCAACATCTCGGTCGATAGCCACGACGGGATGTTTCAGGGGGTGCTGGTTGTAGCGGTCTCCGACCTGCGCCAACTTAATTCGCTTCTCAGAAAACTAAAAACTGTCAAAGGTGTTAAAGATATACAGAGAATATGAAAATGAAACATCTCCTGCTGGCCGTCATTGGCCTCACCCTCGCCGGTTGCTCGGGGGTCAAGAAACCCGAAGCAGCTGTGGAGCGTGAAAACTGGCTCCTGAGCCTCAACGATTCAATAAAGCTTTATCAGCAGCAGACGGAGGAAGTCACCGCCAATCTGTCGGAGCTGAAAAACCGGATCGGAGAGGTGATCGTGGATTTCGACTATGTGAGCAATCCCCGCGAAGTGGAGGGCTACTATATCTTCAAGGGATGGAAAGACCGCTACCCGCTCACGACAACGGGGCTTGTGGCACGCATCACTGAAGATGAACGCCTTGAGCTTCTGGCCACCCTATCTGGCGCTACCTTCAATGAGATCGGAGTGACCGCGGGTGGAGAGACACGTTCCTCGGGCGTTGTGCCTCATGATCAGGCTCTCAATTATCGCACCCCGGAGTTCAACAAAGTGTGCTTCTCAGGAGCGAAAGCTGATTCGGTGGCAATGCTGATTGCTGAATCCCCCTCATCCGAGATCATCTATCTGGAAGGAGGAAAGAGGAAAGCCGTGAAGCTCCCCGCCGACCAGCAAGCCATGCTTGCCGCAACCTGGCGCCTATATGCCCTTCAGAAAGAGGCTCATGGATATGAGAAGGAATTGCCGAGACTTGCGGGAAAAATCGCAGCGTGTCGGCGCATGCTCGATGAATCAGCCCGGGAAGAGACTGAAGCCGAAGAATAAGCCATCTTCAGGACGGAGATAAAACTGAAAAACAATAACCCAAAACAGAATAAGTATGGAACTGAACGAAAAAGACTTAAAGGTGCTTGAAACCAAAGGCATCTCCGAGGAGAAGCTTGCCGAGGAACTCAACATGCTCGCTGAAGGATTCCCGTTTCTCAGCATTGAGGCTCCGGCCACTCCCGGCCACGGCATCTCATCCCTGTCGGCCGAAATGGAGGAACAGTCAATGAGAATTTGGGAGCAGTATCTTTCAAAGGGAGGGAAGGTGCTGAAGATGGTTCCCGCGAGCGGCGCCGCTTCCAGAATGTTCAAGGACCTCTTCTCCTTCGCCAATGGCAAAAAAGAGAAACCCGATAACGATTTCATGAAGAAATTCTTCGCGGAGATCGAGAAATTTGCGTTCTTTCCCTCTCTTAACTTCATCTGCCTTTCCCTCTATGGACTGAGCGTTGACTCCCTCGTGAAGGAAGGAAGATATAAAGACGTTGTCAAGGCCCTCATCAATAAAGAGGGTCTCAACTACGGTCAGTTGCCCAAAGCCCTTCTCCTTTTCCACAAGGTTCCCGGCGCTGCCCGCACCGCCATCGAGGAGCATCTTGCGGAAGGAGCACAGTATGCCGCTGGGAAAGATGGCAAAGTGAGAGTGCATTTCACAGTCAGTGAAGACCATCTCCCTCTCGTTTTCATGAAATTTGAGGAAGTGAAAGGAAAACTGGAGCATGAATATGGCGTTACGTTCGACCTTTCCACCAGTCTTCAGAAACCATCCACCGACACGGTAGCCGCCAACCTCGACGGCACCCCCTATCGCGAGAACGGAGCCCTCTTCTTCCGCCCCGGCGGCCATGGTGCTCTCATCGAGAATCTCAACGACCTTGATGCCGACGTTATCTTCATCAAGAATATCGACAATGTGGTTCCGGATTCCAAGAGAACAGACACCGTCAACTATAAGAAAGTGATCGGCGGAGTCCTGGTAGGCGTGAAGCAGAAGGCCGACGACTATTGCCGCATACTGAGCAAGGGCGTCCCCTCGGAGGAGACTCTCTCGGAAATGATCGGCTTCTTGAGAAACGTGCTTTGCATCACCCACGACATGACCGACGTGATGGACTCCAAACAGAAAGCCGACTATATTTATTCCAAACTCAACCGACCTTTCCGGGTTTGCGGAATGGTGAAAAATGAGGGTGAACCCGGCGGCGGACCGTTCCTTGTCTACAATCAGGATGGCACCGTCAGTCCGCAGATTCTTGAATCCACTCAGATCGACCCTGATAACAAAGAGGCAAAGAAGATGCTGAAGGAATCAACCCATTTTAATCCCGTGGATCTCGTGGTCTGCACTAAGAACTGGGAGGGAAAGAAGTTTAATCTTCCCGATTTCGTCGACAAGGCTACCGGCTTCATCTCCCTCAAGAGTCGCGAGGGAGTTGAAATCAAAGCGCTGGAGCTTCCCGGACTCTGGAACGGCGCGATGAGCGACTGGAACACCATTCTGGTTGAGGTCCCCGTCAGCACGTTCAATCCCGTCAAGACAGTCAACGATCTCCTCCGTCCCGCCCATCAATAATCCCAAACACAATAGATCAACGGGATAGCTTGATCAAACCATGGCCCAGCTATCATACTGAAAGAAAAAATTGCAGTATGATAGCTGGGCTCGCTCTTTTCAAGGAGCCTAAAGTAAATCGCATGAACGACACTTACCGTTTAACCCACTTTAGTTAAATGTCGTCAAATATGCCAACACTTTTGTGGAAGGAACTTTTCAACTATTCAAGGCCAACAAAAAAACGCATCGCTTTCACTTTTAGGTGGATTTTTATTTAATATTTCAATTTTAAAATGTAATTTTGCATAAATAATGATTATCCCCCTCTAATCCCCGATTGAAGATTAATGGCTTTGGCGTTTATGGGTTTCCCCCGGAGGGGGATAAGAATAGTATCCCCGGGCAAAGCCCGGGGTAGTAATACCTCTCTCTGGCTCCACGCCGGAGGTGTGGCACAGCTACAGTCAATCTATGCCAGTATGGGGATTGATGAGAATAATCAGTTAAACAATTGACCAATGATTACTATCAGAAATGAGCGGGAAGTTGAAGCATTCCTAAGGGAATTCCGACCTAAATTTAGTATTTGGGGCATTATCTTTCTTAACAGACAGAAAAATGAGGAAGCGCTTCGTGCGTTAGGAATCACTCCAGTAGCACGTGAAGAAATCATCAAAAAAATAGAAAAAATAGATTACTCTCATTCAGTGATAGATGAAACTTCGTTCGGTGATATGTGGGTCTTTGGCAAGGATTATGATGGTACAGAACTTTATATCAAGATATCATTAGGTGTGCCTGGAAGCCATACTATATGTATTTCATTTCACGAGGCAGAGCGTCCGCTTAACTATCCATTCAAAACTAAGTAAGTCATGGAAAAATACGTTGACATGAAGAGTCCCTTTACCGGTGGCAAGGTCAAAGAAGTTTTCACAACTGAAGTTAAAGAATTTCGTAGAGAAAAATTTAGCGTTAATGTGAGATACTTCATTTGTGAGGATACGGGTGAACAGTTTACTACAACAGAGCAGGATACTTTGCAATTCAATGATCTTTATTCACAATATCGTTTCCGGCATGGCATACCCTTCCCGGATGAAATAAAATCGATCAGGAAACACTACAATCTAAATTACTCCCAGATATCTAGAATCCTTGGTTTTGGAGCAAATCAGTATGCCAAATACGAGTCTGGGGAAATTCCTTCTGAATCTAATGGAAAGATGATTGCTGCAATTAAAGACAAAAATGTTCTTCTTCGCATGCTGAAAAGCTGTAAGGCTGAATTCCAACCATTAGATTATGACCGAATATACTCCTCTATTCTCATGAGCGAAGAATGGAAGGACGACTACTACCCTCTTTATAGTATCATTTATAAGGATAACGTCAGGAGTTTATTAAATGGTTATGGAAATAAAAGTATTCCAAAGCTTTTTGATATGGTTGGCTACATCGTTAATAAACATGGAGAAGTTTTTACAACTAAACTAAATAAACTGATGTTTTATTCAGATTTCTGCAATTACCGTAAAAGCTGTCAATCAATCAGTGGCCTTCAATATCGTGCTTTGAATTTTGGTCCGGTGCCGGATCACTATGATACGATATATGACAACGTGCCTAACCTTGAAAAACGGCTTATTAAGGCACATGATATGGTCAGCACTATTTTTTCATTCTCATCGGGCAATAGCTTCAGTGAACTTTCAAAAACAGAAAAGGAGTCAATTGATTATGTTATTGAGAAACTGAAACCGCTATCAGTTTCTAACATAATTGAAGCAAGCCATTTGGAAAACTGTTGGAAAAATCATTCACCGGAGCACGGGTATATCTCCTACGATGAAGCCTTCAACCTTAAATTGATATAACTCTAATAACTTTTTCTAATTTACGTATTTATCTGTTTGCAAAAACAGATAAACCAACACCAACGAAACACCGTTGCCCCATTATCTGCGACAACGGTGTTTCGTTAGTGTTGGTTCAATAGTGGATGCCGGTATAGACTCGTGATGCGGCAATGCAGTATTTCTTTATGATCCTTGAAAGTGATGTGTGTTTCATAGCTTCTCAATATTTATGACCGCCGTCCCCTGCGGCACAAAAGCCGATTGGGGAATCAGTCAATCTTGTTAATAAATTATGTTATACAACATATAAACACTTGCATCCACTGAATGGTTGACTGTATCACCGACTCGCACTCAAAAAAACTATAAAATTAGTTTGCATAACTAAACTTTTAGTTATATCTTTGCGGTGTGATTCCATCCGTATTATCCTACAGCGGGGATCCATCTTTTGAAACCACCTGATTATTCACCCACAAAAACTAAAAAACATGCAGAAAAAGTCAAGATTGGCAACCACTGCCCTCATGCTTCTACCTTTGATCGGAAGCCTGACCGGATGCTCAGGGAGCGTCAACGGCGACAAAGGTCCACAGCTCGCCAATAAGCTGGAAACAAAAGAGATCAATGGCAACACCGTCATAGTGCTTGATCCGACAAAAATCTCGCAGGAGGTCACCACCATCAAGGCATCCGACCTTATGGAAGACCTGGAGATCGTACAACTGGAGAATTCTGACGAAGCCCTCGTTGGCAACGGACGAATCTGGGTTTTCCCTGACAGGATAATAATATATGACGATGGAGGAGTCAGACAATTCGATCGTAAAGGGAAATATCTGGGAAAAATCGGAAACCGCGGACAGGGTCCCGGGGAATACGTCATTGCTCCCTACGACATATATCACGATGAGAAAACAGGAAACACCTATCTTGCCCAATACAACTCTATGAGCATAATGTCATATAACGCTGAGGGCAATTATATCGAGGATATTCCCCTGGCACAAGGATTCCCCAAGGGAACAATCAACGTTGATCCGGAGAATAAGAGAATAACCGTGTCGGCATTGAATTTCGATTCAAATCCCGACGCCCTGAGAATCTGGGTGCAGGACTTCGACGGAAATATCATCTCAAGCGTCAAACGTCCTGATCTCGCCTCCACCACTGATTTTTCAAATGAAACAACATCATCCGTCGGAGCTGACGCAAGCGAATTCCTCACCGCTATCTTCTATATTGATGGCAGGCAAGACTCCCTTTTCAGATATTCCGACTCCAATCTTCAGCCGGTGCTGACAGTCGAGACCGGAGGGAAAAATTTCGCCCATGCCTATTCCATCAATCCCGCTCTATATGGAGTCACCCTCTTTGGGAAACCGGAAATGGTGGATGAAAACAGCTGGATTATTCCCGGAGGAACCCCAATCGTGATCAGAAGAGACAACCTTCAGGCAGGATTCGCAAACCTTCTTCTCGACAACCTCGGGAGCGTGATTCTCGATAAGGGCTGGGTCGGTTCATCTTCATATCCCTATTTCGTGATGAGCGTGGATCCTGCAACTTTAGCGGATATGATTGAGGAGGCTCCGGATTCACATGAGATGGTGAGTGAAGAGAAAATTGCAGAAATGAAGAAGTTTGGTAAAAGCATCGACACAGATGCCAACAACTACATCATTCTCGGGCGCTGGAAAACGAAATTCGACTAAACGGGGAAAAAGACCCGGACGCGAAAATCTCACATTCCAATTATGTTAGGGCTGCCTTGGGGCAACGGGAAAGAGTATCTGACGCGAATGTCCGCGTCAGATACTTAGTTTCATTTCCGGGAATATGGCATCAATCATCTTCTGGGGCACTATATCTACCATTCTGATTCTTCCTGATTAAACGATCTATGAGTATTGCTTGTGGATTTCGCTCTTTTGCGTTGCTTCTTCTTGTGGGCCTCAACAAATTCAAGATATTCATTGGGACTCATATCTTCTTCTTTCATCAAAGGTGTGAATATATCAAGTTCTCCCAAGATTCGGAGAACCCTCATCAAGGAGTCGAAAGAGCCGATTTCGCCATTCTCAATCTTCTTGACAGAGGACACCGAAATTTGCGATTGATCGGCCAGTGACATTTGTGTGATGTTCTGACGCAACCGCAAATTCCTAATTTTTTGGCCAATCCTACGACAAATTTCGCCGTCGGCAAGCATGTAGATATTCTCATCCATAGATTAATATTAAACTATTAGGCTGCAAATATAGCAATAATAGTTGAATATTCAGCTATTACCATTGATTCTTTTGTATGAAGTCAATTCAAAATTTCAAAAGGTGCAACGGCTAAGATATTGCTCGGCCTAAGGAAGCGGACGGCACCCGTTCCGGCAATTTGAAATATGTCTTATCGCAATATATCAGTAATATCAGAGAAATTTGAACCTACAGCGACATTCCGGAGGGTGTTTTTTTACATATAATCCCGTTTCTTTCCCGATTATTTGCTAACTTCGCGTTATGATACGGAAATACATAGCTTTCATCATAGCAACTCTCACCCTCTCCCTTATCACCGGCGGAGCGGCCTTCGGCCAGAATCCATCCCGGCGAACATCCATGAATCAGAACCGCGGAGGGACCCCGGGCAATGGCCCCCTTGCAAAGCCGGGAGATGCCCCGGGCAGCCAGCCGACGGCCAACGACTCTGTAAGAGAGGGATCAGCATGGACTCTCACCTTCCCCCTCGGCGACCATCTGGAGTCTACTCTCGACACCGCCACATATAATTTTCAACGACGTTCAATCCCCTGGCTCGTCACCGACGCATACGCCAACACCGGAAACTACGGGGCCGAGGGGATCGACCTCATCTATGTGTCGAGACCCACGGCCACAAGCTTCTTTTTCCAGGACTCAATGCTCCCCTGGATTCCCACATTCGACAAGCAGAAATTCTATAACGTCTACGTCCCGACAACGGTGATGGAATACACTTTCGGGGGCAATAAACTCAATCATCAGGACCGTCTGCGAACCGACTTCGCGGGAAACGTGAACCGGAGGATCGGTATCGGAGCCATGCTTGACTATATCTATTCCAAGGGAGCCTACGAGGCCCAGGCTGTCAAGAATTTCTCTTTCGGATTCTCCACATACTACGTTGGCGACCGCTACGAACTTCAGGCGTTCTACAATCATTTCAACTCTCTCAATAAAGAGAACGGCGGAATAACCGACGACCTCTATATCACCGACCCTGCTCAGCTTCAGGGAGGAGTCAACAAAATAGAGCCCAAGAGCATCCCGACGAGACTATCAGGCGCCCACAACCGCATCAATGGCGATGAACTCTTCATGACGCATGCCTATAAGATAGGTTTCTGGAAAAGCCATCAGGTCAACGACACCCTCACCAGAGAGGAATACGTGCCTATCACCCGCTTCGTCTATTCCTTAGACCTCCAGCACCGCCACCATACATTCCTCAACACCAACACGTCGCAGGCCTCCGAATTCTGGAAAAACTGCTATCTTGACCCCCACGGATCGCGAGAAGAGACATATCTCACTCAGCTCACAAACTCTTTCGGAATCGAGATGATCGAAGGATTCCAGAAGTGGGCCAAGTTCGGACTATCAGCCTACATCTCCCAGCAGATGCAGAAATTCCGGCAACCAACCGATTTCAGGCAGCCGGAGCTCTCCGACGAAGCGGCGGAGACGCTGACGCCCCTCCCTGCCGGTTTCGCAGTGCCCAAGGCCACCACAAGAAATCTCCTCTGGATCGGAGGACGGCTTCAGAAAGACAAGGGGTCAATCCTGAAATATAGTGCCGACGCCCGCTTCGGGCTTGTTGGCGACGTGATCGGTGATTTTGAGCTCAATGGACGTGCCACTTCCAGGTTCAAGCTTTTCGGCGACTCTGTGGCGATCTCTGCCAAAGCATCGTTCAAAAACACTGCGCAACCCTATCTGCTCCAGAAATATATAGCCAACCATGTTGCCTGGGACAACGATTTCGGGAAGACAAGAAGAACTCTCATCGGAGGGGAACTCACGATTCCCTGGACAAAGACCACACTCTCGGCCGACGTCCAGAACATCCAGAATCTCGTCTATTTCAACGCATCCTCCCTTCCAGCCCAGTTCGGAGGCAACGTTCAGGTTTTCTCCGCGCGTCTCGACCAGAAATTCCGAGTCGGCATCCTGAACTGGAACAATACTCTCTATTACCAGAAAAGTTCCCAGGAAAGCGTGTTGCCACTCCCTCAGTTTGTGGCCTATAGCAACCTTTTCATTAATTTCATCGCTTTCAAGGTGCTCAACATCCGGCTCGGTCTTGATCTCGACTATTTCACGAAATATAATGGTCTTGACTATCAGCCGGCAACCATGAGCTTCCATGTGCAGGGTGATGACCCCGTGAAAGTAGGAAACTACCCTCTTTGCAACCTCTATTTCACGGCCCGTCTGCAGCAGACGCGATTCTATATCCTCTGGAGCCACGTGAATCAGGGAATGATGTCGAAAGAGAGTTTTGTTCTCCCCCACTACCCCTACAACCCTCGCAGACTCGAGATGGGACTCTCCGTAGACTTCTCCAACTAACCGTCAGCCCTTCACCATGAACCGACTCCCGACACGCAACGGCCAGACAGCCCTCTATATCATTCTTCTTGCAGCCATTCTTGTGGCCATGACCGGATTGAAGAAATGCGACAGAGGCATGATCCTCTCCCCCCTCGATGCCGGAAATTCCGGTGCCGACACTCTTGACATCGGCGTTGTCTATGGACCTCTGAGCTACTACATGTATGCCGACACTCTCGGCGGCCTGAATTATGATCTTCTGAGAAAACTGGGGAATGACACCGGGAGAAAGCTGAAACTGTGGCCGGTGGCAAACGTCTCCGAAGCGCTTAACCGACTTGAGAAAGGGAACTTCGACATGCTCGCGTCTCTCCCTCTCGACAATGACCTGCGTAGCCGGTTTCCCGTCACCAACAGCGTTTTTCTCGACAGGCTCGTGCTTGTGCAGCGGGAAGATGAGGATGGAAACGTAAAGGTCAGATCTGCTCTTGATCTCGGCAACGACACGGTCTATATTCAGAAAGGCTCTTCAGCAGCGGGAAGAATGAGAAATCTTTCGGAAGAGACAGGAACCGAGATCCCCGTAAGTGAAAAAAGCGGACTCTCAGAAGAATACCTCTGCATGAAAGTGGCATCCGGAGAATTTCCCCTGGCAGTTGTCAATGAAAAGACCGCCATGGCCATGAAAGAGAAATATCCCGCTCTCTCCTACGAGAATCCCGTCAGCTTCACGCAGTTTCAGGTGTGGGTCGTGAATCCTGCAGACACGGTGCTCGCCGTCTGCGTCAGCCGATGGCTCGACTCCATATCGGAAACACCTTTCCACAGTGACCTCTTTGAAAGATATTTGGGAATTAAAAACGATAAAACAGAATCAAAATGAAACTACCTCGCGTCAATCTCCTCGTCAAAATCCTAATAGCCATCGGCCTGGGAATTCTTGCAGGTCAATTCTTCCCTCTTTGGCTCGGCCGCGTCTTCATGACTTTCAATGCGGTTTTCAGTCAGTTTCTCGGTTTTCTCATTCCGCTGCTGATTGTTGGTTTTGTGGCTCCGGCCATCGCCGATATCGGCAACAGAGCTGGAAAAATGCTTATTGCAACCACGATCATAGCCTATCTGGCCACGTGTTTCTCCGGATTTATGAGCTTCTGGGTGAGCGACACCTTCTTCCCGCGTCTCATCAGCCCGAAAAGCAACGAAGCTTTCGGAGAGGCGGCCGACATCGCTCCTTTCTTCACTGTGGAGATGCCTGCCATCCTCTCGGTGATGTCGGCACTTGTGTTGGCTTTTGTAGTGGGCATCTGCCTCGCATATATGAACGGGGAGGTGCTCAAGAAAGGGCTCGACGAATTCCGGGAGATTATTTCCATGACCATATCAAAGGTGATCATTCCGCTGTTGCCTCTATATATTTTCGGCATCTTCCTCAATATGACCGTTTCAGGACAGGTAGCCACCGTTCTCGCGGCTTTCGCAAAGATTATCCTCGTGATCTTCGCGATGCATATTTTCCTGCTTGTGTTCCAGTATTGCATTGCGGCCCTTTTTGTTAAGCGCAATCCCTTCAAACTGCTCTATACAATGCTTCCGGCATATTTCACGGCTCTCGGCACCCAGTCTTCGGCCGCTACAATTCCTGTTACGCTGCGCCAGGCCATCAAGATGGGCGTCAGTGAGGATGTTGCAGGGTTCGTGATCCCTCTCTGCGCCACCATCCACATGTCCGGAAGCGCCATGAAGATCGTGGCCTGTTCAATAGCCATCATGCTCATGGAAGGGATGCCATACGATGCAGGGATGTTCACCGGTTTCATCTGCATGATCGGAATCTCCATCATCGCGGCTCCCGGTGTGCCCGGAGGAGCGATAATGGCCTCGCTCGGACTGCTCGCCTCCATGCTTAATTTCTCGGAGGCAAATCAGGCACTCATGATCGCGCTCTATATCGCCATGGATAGTTTCGGCACTGCCTGCAACGTCACCGGAGATGGGTTCATTGCTCTTATAATCAATAAATTTTTCCCCTCCAAAGTGGCCAACGATCCCGTGCTTCCATAATCCGGAGTCATCCCCACGACTTCAATTGCCCTCTCTACTCCCTCTCAAAGTCTGGGGCGCCACCATCTCACATGGCACCCCAGTTTTTTTATCTCTCCTCAGAAATTCCCTGCTCGTATGCCTTGATGCTCTTTCCTCCCCAGAAACGGTAGGTAAGGGTGAATTCTATTTTGTTGCGCTCCCAATTTGGTGAGTAAGAATTACTCCGGTAGATTCCGGCAATGTCCTTCATGGTTCGCCGGGGATATTGCCGAGCATCTGTTCGGTGGTGACGGTTCCCTTCCTCATGCTTTTAGTGATGTTGATGACTGTATTCTCCCCTTCCTGCTTGATGTTGGAGGATTCAACCACAATCTCCTTGAGTTTGCTCATCTTATTGTCTTGCGGATCGGCTGATATTTCCTCTGCAAGTGTTGAATTATTCAACAAAAAGACCGGGAACATGGCAACCAGAATAAAAGTTGGTTTTGTTTTCATAAAACACATCGTTCGTTATGATATAGTAATTATGGCAAAGAACCGTCATGACGTCCGCCATCATAAGCTGACACAGACTAATCACTCACGTTCTAAACCCCTCCTCTGTCATTATTCAGACTCGAAGGTTTTCATATATCACACGGACGAATGGCAAGAATTGCAACAACCGAAAAAAATTTTAAGCCAAAGCTATCTCTACCTATTCTCCACAACATGGGCTATCCAACTACGACCCAGCATCTTGATCCATGAAACACCAATATGGAATAAGATACCAGCATCCGCACACACGCCGGGCCACAGTCCATCCGGTCGTGTTGTCGTGTGAACCGGAGAGTTCCCGTTTTCCTATTTCTACCGCAGATTCTCATTCGCGGGGTTTCTTGGAGAAATTCCAGCGTATCGAGAACAGGAAGTAGCTCGGGATGTTATTGATCCATCTCTCGGTCCTTCCCTGGGCATTCACCGAATAAGATACATTCCTGATTTTACGCAGGATGTCATATCCATCGGCGGATAAGATGAGGCGCCCTCTCAGAAGAGATTTGGATATTCGGGCATTCCACACGAGCTGGTCAAGGTTCATCGAGGGGTCATCGAATCCACGCGTGGAGTACATCTTCAGGTCGGTCGATACCTCCACGGCTGCCGGCAGCGACAGGCGTCCCCTGAAGCCGTAGTTGAAGCGAGTCACACGGAAGGGGACGAAATCCTCCATGGCGGAGCGGGCCTTCCGGGAATCTATGCCACCCTCAATGGCAGCCACGTGGTTGTTGTAGCTGTATTCAAGGCCGGCGGTGTTCCTGACCACGAAGCTGCTCACGACGTTCCTCCCAGTTGTCTGGAAGGCATCCGTGGAGATCAGGTCAACACTCCTAACGGGCTGGAGCCATAGCCAGTTGTTGAACTTAAGGCGTCTGCGCCTGTCGAGATAGAGATCGGTGATCATGCTGAACCAACCGGTGCGGTTTCCGTTGACGTTGGTCGGCCTGAAGATCCTGACCCCGGTTTCCTTGTCGAAGGAGTAGGACATCGTGATCTTGTCCATCGTTACCGTATATGCGAGGTATGCGCTGAGCATCAGGCGGTCAAAAAGCAGCTTTCTTGACTCGTAACCCATGTCGATACGGTGTTCTGTCTCGGGTCGGAGATCGCGCCCTCCCATGCGGAGGTTCAGCGGATCGGTGGTGAAGACGTTGTCGACCATATCCATCAGCGCCGGCGCGCTACCCGTGAACTTGTATTCCAGATTAAGCCTCGGCGCCATGCCGCCCAGGAACCAGAACACCGACATCCGGGTCTCGGGGGTGAAGAAGTTTTTCCTGATCCTCTGCAGGCTGGCGCCCGTGTATGTGAGTCTTCGCTGCACGAGATTGAATCCCGGCTGCACATAGACGCTGATGCTGGAATAATCCATGCCGTCACGCTGTGTCTTCCTGAAATAGCTTAGCGCCATGGAGAAGAACTCATGGGTGTGGTGCGACGCCGAATGGAAGCTGTTTACGGGATCCGGGATGAGGGTGACGTCTGTCTCCGCAGCTGCCTCTCCGGTGCCGTTGTCGCCAGCACTGTCGGATACACGCCACATGTTGTTGTTGCTCTCATAATAATGGCATACGGCTACCTGAGGATTGAACCGTATATAGGGGCTGAGGGAGAACGTGAAACGCGGGCCCACCCAGTAACGGTAGGAGTGGGACTCCACAGGATTTGATCTCACCCTTCCCGAAGGTTCCTGCCCTGCAAACTCCAGCAGGTAGGTGTCGCTTCCGGCAGCCGTCGACCTCCTGTAGAAGCCGTTGGAGTTGATGGTGACTCCGTGGTTTGATTTCCCGAATTCGAAGACTGACGTGTGGTTCCACGAGACGTTGAGGGGCCTGACGCGGGAACAGGAGGAGCTGACGAGACGGTTGGTGGCCTCCATGTCAGCGGGGAGACCTCGTGTGAGCTTTTCCCTGAGGCCAGGGTCGTCACCCGGATCCCTGTTGAAATTCCCTTCTGTCTTTGCGGTCCGGGTTCTGGTATTGTTGTAGCTCATCGCCAGCTGTATAAAAGTGTAATATGAGTTCCCGGTCCTGGGCTGGAGCGTCACGGAATGGTTGGTGTTGAAGGATAGGTCACGCCGGTGGGAGTCATCCCATGAACGTGTGTAGGTGTCGCCCCCGGCAAGGAAATTCTGTCTGTTAATGAACAGGTTTTCCCTGTCGCTTACTCTGTGGACCGACGCACTCCCGTTGACAGACACGGTGTTGTCAGGCTTGAAATATCCGTAGTCAGCCCCTGCGCCGCGGGTGGTCTTCTCCCCGGACATCTCATCCGGACTCTGCCATGAGCCTCCGCTCCCGGGAGTCCCGGTCTCGTTGAGGTCATTCATCATTCCGTAGGCGCTCAGGCGCAGTTTAGACGTGTAGACGCTCCCGAACAGACGCTCCCGGTAGCGGCTGTGGGTCCCCGCCGATGCCTCGGCGTTTGCCATCCACCCGGCGTTGTAGCCCTTCTTGAGGACGACATCCATCACATACTGGTCAGGGTGGTCAATGTCCATGGCCCCCTTGCCGAATACCTTTGTCTCCCCCGAGGCCTCCTCATAGACCTTAACATTCTTGACAGTATAGGAGGGCAGGTTTTGAAGGAGGACCAGCTTGTCTCCCTGAAAAAATCCTTGCCGTCGAGCAGGAGCTTGTCGACAAACCTTCCGTTGACGTATATCTGCCCGTTCTCACGAAGCTGCACTCCCGGCATCTGCTGAAGAAGAGCGTCGAGCATGGAGCCCTGCGCAACGTCGAAGGCATCGGCGTTGTAGGAGATCGTGTCACCCCGGTTGACGAATTGGACTTTCGACGACACCACCGTAACCTCCCCGAGCATTACCGCCTTCTCGAACCGGCTGAGTTTCCGGATCTGAAGTGTGCCGGCGTTTATGCGGTTCCTGTCGATCTCCAGCGGATAAGCCACGCTCTCGTAGTCCGGATGGGACAGCCGGAGGATATAGGATCCCGGCTTGCAATGCGCATACATCGTGAATCCGGTGGAAACCGAGGTCTGGTCAGGATAATTGTCGTAGTAGAAGGTTGGGAAGACATAGTCCACAAGGACGCTGTCGCGGCTCAAAAGCTCTACCTTTATGGAGTCTGTCATCCCCAGCGACGTCGCAGAGTTGATGAGGCTGCCGTAAATCGTGCGCGCGCTACTCTTCTCTTTCTTCCTGTCCGGAGACGCAGACGAACTTACAGGAAGGCAGTAGACCGCGATAAAGGCCAGTACGGTCAGGATGATTCCCGATCTTTTCATAACATTGTCAGGATTTTAAACTATATGAGGGTGTACCATATTCATTATCGAAATTGGAAAAAATGAATATCTGACCATCAAATGATCATAGAAACGATTTCTGTTTAGCGGAAAACGGGAATTTTCGATTCCTGCCGCAAAATTATAACTTTTAAAATAGAAGACCAATTTTCTGAGGCTAAAATTGATTATCAAGGGGTTTATAAAGTTACAAAATGGTTACAAAAGTGATATGGGATACTGGTTCAAAAAGTGTTTCTGACATATCTGAATCAAGAGCGCTGGGAAGATTATATACTTTCATTCAGCAACCAGCCTTCACGGACTAAAGATCAATGATTCCAACTTCCAACTATCAACTAATAACTAATAATTAATAAGATCCCCGGCAACCGAAACCGATTGCCGGGGATCCGCTCATTTATAATAAAAAGGAATCGTATTCTTATTTTTACTTGATCACGCCAAGCTTCTTGCCTACTTTCACAAATGCGGCGATGGCACGATCGAGGTGCTCACGCTCGTGGGCGGCGGAGAGCTGAACGCGGATTCGGGCCTGACCCTTAGGCACAACAGGATAGTAGAAACCTGTCACGAAGATACCCTCTTTCTGCATCTCGGCAGCAAAATCCTGAGAGAGCTTAGCATCATAGAGCATCACTGCACAGATGGCGCTCTGAGTGGGCTTGATGTCGAAACCTGCCTCGATCATCTTGTCGCGGAAATAGTTCACGTTCTCGACAAGCTTGTCGTGGAGGTCGTTGTTCTCCTTGAGCATCTTGAGCATCTCGATGCTTGCTCCCACGATTGAGGGAGCAACGGAATTGGAGAAGAGGTAGGGGCGTGAACGCTGACGGAGCATGTCGATGATCTCCTTCGGGCCGGTGGTGAAACCACCCATTGCGCCGCCGAAAGCCTTGCCGAGAGTTCCTGTGAAGATATCGATCTTTCCGTAGCAGTCAAACTGCTCTGCCACGCCGTGGCCGGTGGGGCCTACAACACCTGCGGAGTGGCTTTCGTCGACCATAACGAGAGCTCCATATTTGTCGGCGAGCTCACAGATCTTATCCATCGGAGCAACGTTGCCATCCATAGAGAAAACGCCGTCGGTAGCAATAATCTTATGGCGGCAGCCTGCGGCATCGGCCTCTTTCAGGCAACGCTCCAGATCCTCCATGTCGGCATTCTTATAGCGGAATCTCTTGGCCTTGCAAAGACGCACTCCGTCGATGATGGAGGCATGATTGAGAGAATCGCTGATGATGGCGTCTTCCTCAGTGAAGAGAGGCTCGAACAGACCTCCGTTGGCATCGAAGCAAGCGGCATAAAGAATGGTGTCTTCAGTCTTGAAATAGTCGCTGATTGCCTTTTCAAGCTCTTTGTGGAGATCCTGGGTTCCGCAGATGAAGCGAACCGACGACATTCCGTAGCCACGGTCGTCCATAGCCTTCTTGGCGGCCTCGATGAGGCGCGAATTGTCGGCAAGACCGAGATAGTTGTTTGCACAGAAGTTCAGCACGTCGCCCTCGGTGTTGGCCACTTCGATGTCGGCACCCTGGGGAGTGACGATCACACGCTCGTTTTTGTAAAGCCCTGCATCTTTAATATCCTGCAGTTCCTTTTCAAGATGTTTCTTAAAATCGGTGTACATACCTCAATTTTATAGTTTTGTTGTTCGATTTGTGGCATTTGTCAAGTAGCCCTTTCGGGCACACCTGAAAATAGCCGTAAAATTTTATCCAAAGTTAACTCTTTTTTAGAGAATTCATATTAAATTTGCAGAAAAATTTGAACAACCGATCGTGGAGCCCCTGGAGCTGACCCAGTCCAAGACACTCCACGACAAATCATTACCATTGGAACGATGAAAAACATCTTGATTATCGGAGCCACAGGACAGATCGGTTCCGAACTGACAATGAAGCTGCGCGGGCTTTATCCCAACGGCAGCGTAGTGGCCGGATATATTCCGGGAGCGGAACCCAAAGGAATCCTCCTTGAAAGCGGCCCCGCAGAAATCGTAGACATCACGAATCCCCAGCAGATCGCCGAGGTTGTCGACAAATATCACGTCGACACAATCTATAATCTGGCGGCCCTCCTCAGCGCCGTGGCCGAGGCAAAACCGCAGCTGGCGTGGAAAATCGGAGTCGGCGGTCTCTACAACACCCTCGAGGTGGCACGCGAGAAAAAATGCGCTGTCTTCACTCCGAGCTCAATCGGCTCCTTCGGCCCGACAACTCCCCACGATCACACCCCGCAGGACACCGTTCAGCGTCCTGAAACTATCTATGGAGTGACGAAAGTGACCGGCGAGCTCCTCTCAGATTATTATGCACGCAGATTCGGCGTCGACACCCGTTCGGTTCGTTTCCCCGGCATCATCTCCTACGTGGCTCCTCCGGGTGGCGGAACGACAGACTATGCCGTCGACATCTACTATTCCGCAGTGAAGGGAGAAGTGTTCAAATGCCCCATCAAGGCCGGCACTTTCATGGACATGATGTATATGCCCGACGCACTCCGCGCTGCCGTTGAGATCATGGAGGCAGATCCTTCCAAGTTTATCCACAGAAACTCCTTCAACATCGCCTCAATGAGCTTCGACCCGGAGATCATCGCCGCAAAAATCAAGGAATACGTGCCCGACTTCAAGATGGAATACGTGCATGATCCCCTGCGCCAGGCAATCGCCGATTCATGGCCCGACAGCCTCGACGACACCTGCGCCCGCGAGGAATGGGGATGGAAACCTGAGTTCGATCTCGACGCCATGACACGCGACATGCTCCTCAACCTTCGCCTGAAGCTCCACATCCCCGCTCCAACTCCTGCCGAACCCTGATATTCTCAACAATTCACATAATTGTTGGTCTATTTTTCTGAATATATCCGAATCGGGAACGCTTTTTAGGCGTTCCCGATTTATTTACACTAACTTTGCAGGAAATTCAACCGGTGACTTTTTTATTTCCCATTGGAAGCGGAGGGGAAACCGGGACTTTTATAACCGTATCTTTTATATGAAACTATCCCTGAAATTTGTTTCCATGCTGATTCTCTCGGTTTTCCCGGCCAAACAAGGCCTGGCCGTTGAGACGCTTACGCTCTCAAGGGAGAAATGTGTGGAAATCGCCCTGCGCGACAATCCGACCGTGATTGTGGCCGACATGGAGATCAAGAAGGTGAATTATGCGAAGAAGGAGAATCTGGCCTCACTCTTCCCCAACGTTGACTTCTCGCTCTCCTATCAGCGTTCAATTGAATTGCAGACGATCCGAATGAACATGGGAGGCGAAAGCCAGAAACTGAAGATGGGCTCCGACAACTCCTGGAACACCGGCTTCTCTGCCTCGCTCCCCCTCATCGCCCCCACCCTCTGGAAATCGATTTCAATCTCCGACACCCAGATTCTGGCGAGCCTCGAAAACTCGAGGGCTTCGAAACTCGACCTCGTCAACAACGTCAACAAGGCATATTATGCCCTGCTTCTGGCCGTGGCCTCGCATGAGGTTGTCAAGAAGAACTATGACATCGCCGTGATGAACGCCGGGATCTTCGAACAGCAGTTCAAGGCCGGAACGGCATCGGAATACGACGTGCTCCGCTCCTCGGTTCAGGTGAAGAACATCGAGCCTGAACTCCTCCAGGCCGACATCGCCGTGAAACAGTGTAAGCTTCAGCTGAAAGTGCTCATGGGGATAACTCCGGAGGTTGACATCATTCCTGACGGAACACTCCAGCAATATAAGGAGGCGGTTGTGCCATACGTGGCCGGAGGCGACCTTTCCCTCGGCGGCAACACATCCCTCCGCTCCCTCGACATCCAGAAAAAGATCCTCGACAAGACCGTAGACCTCAAGAAACTCGCCTGGGCCCCTACCCTCGCCGCCACGTTCAATCTCTCCTGGCTCTCTCTGAGCAACGGCTCCCCCTTCCGCAATCAGGAATTCAATCCATATTGCAATGTCGGGATCGCGCTTTCGCTCCCCATCTTCTCGGGAGGATCACGCTACTTCGGGCTCAAGCAGGCTAAGATCCAGCGCAAGGAGCTTGAGATCCAGCGCGAAGATCTCGTCAACAACCTCAACATGCAGGTTTCTCTCGCCATTGACAATATCAACCGCGAGGCCGCCCAGATCTCCTCATCCGAAGAGGGAATGAAGCAGGCCGGGAAAGCTTACTCAATCATGCAGAAAAGCTTCGAGATCGGAGCCGCCTCCTATCTCGACCTCCGCGACAGCGAGCTCGCCAACACTACGGCACAGCTAACGTATCTCCAGGCAATCTACAACTATCTCGTTTCATCTTCCGAGCTTGACACCCTGCTCGGCAAAAATATCGATTGACAAGACAATGAAAAGAACCCCATTTATCTATGCGGCCATTGTTTGCGCCGTTTCGCTCGCATCATGTTCAGGTCAGGAAAACAAGGATGCCGATTCACAGGATGAGAAAAAACCGCTCGTGAAAGTGGAAACCGTCAACAGCCGCGAAGTTGTGCAGGAAGGGAAATACACAGCCACGGTGGATCCCGACCTCATAAACAATATTTCGGCATCCTCGCCAAACCGCATAAAGGAAATCCTTGTTGACGAAGGGATGAGAGTGCAGAAAGGGCAGAAACTCGTGGTGCTTGACGACGTCAACGCCATAAACTATGAGATGCAGGTGGCAAACGCCAAGGCGAATCTCGAGAACGTGAAGCTCAACTACGACCGGGCGGTGCAGCTCCTCAACATCGGCGGGGGCACCCAGCAGAACGTCGACCAGATGCAGCTCCAGCTCACCAACGCCCAGAACACTCTGGCATCGGCTGAGCGCACCCTGCAAAACAGCCGGGAGAACACGGTTCTCGTTTCCCCGATTTCCGGAGTGGTCACGGCCCGCAACTATGATCCGGGCGACATGACCGGCACTCTACCCATCGTGACTGTGGCGAGAATCCAGCCCGTCAAGGTGGTGATCAACGTTTCGGAGAGCGAGCTTTCAAAAGTTTCGAAAGGGATGCCCGCCAAAGTGACTTTCGACACCTACGGCTCGGAAGTGTTTGATGGCACTGTGACCATGGTCATGCCTGTCGTTAACTCCGACAGCCGCACATTTGGAGTGGAGATCACGGTGCAGAACCCTGACAGCCGCATTCTTCCCGGAATGTTCGGCCGGGTCTCTCTCGATCTCGGAGTCGCCAACCACGTAGTGGTGCCCGACCGTGCCGTTGTCAAGATGCCGGGATCCGGCAACCATTATGTCTTCGTCTATGACAGCAAGACCGGCACCGTTTCCTACAACCTCGTGGAGCTCGGACAGCGTCTCGGCGATGCCTACGAGCTGATCTCGGGTGTGGAACCCGGTTCGCAGGTGGTCATTTCCGGACAGTCGAAACTCACCGGAGGCACCGCCGTGGAAGTGGCAAAATGATTTTCCTTAATCCTCAAACAAGATTATAATTCCAACCTATGGCTTCATTATACGCCTCCGCGGTGAAACGCCCGATCACCACCACCCTATGCTTCGTCACGGTGGTGATTCTCGGTCTTTTCTCGCTTGCAAAACTCCCGATCGACCTCTATCCGGACATCGACACCAACACCATCATGGTCATCACGATGTATCCCGGCGCGAGCGCGGAAGATATCGAGCAGAACGTCACGAAACCTCTTGAGAACACCCTCAACTCAGTGGAACACCTGAAGCATATCACTTCCAATTCGCGAGAGAACACTTCCGTGATCACGCTTGAATTCGAATATGGATATGACATCGACGTGCTGACGAACGACGTGCGCGACAAACTCGACATGGTCAAATCGTCGCTCCCTGACGATGCGGAAAATCCCATCATCTTCAAATTCTCGACCGACATGATCCCGATCTGTCTCCTTTCAGTGGAGGCAAAGGAGAGTATGGCCGGTCTCTATAAGATTCTGGATGACGACGTTGCCAATCCACTCGCACGTGTAGACGGAGTTGGATCGGTTTCAATCTCCGGAGCGCCGAAACGCGAAATCCACATCTACTGCGATCCCAACCGTCTGGAAGCCTACCACCTCTCTGTGGAGCAGATTGCATCCGTGATCGGCGCTGAAAACAGAAACATCCCCGGGGGAGCTTTCGACATCGGATCCAACACTTATTCCCTGCGTGTTCAGGGAGAGTTTGACGAAACTTCGGAACTCGCGAACGTTCCTGTGGGCACATTCCAGGGAAGGGTGGTCTATCGCAAGGATGTGGCACGCATCGACGACTCTCTGGAGGAGAGAACCCAGCAGACATATATCGGAGGAAAAGCCGGCGCAATGATCATCATCCAGAAACAGAGTGGCGCCAATTCCGTCCAGATTTCCGACAAGGTGATGAAGATGCTCCCCAAGCTTCAGAAAAACCTCCCCTCCGACGTGAAGATAGGAGTGATTGTCGACACTTCCGACAATATCCGCAACACGATCGCATCGCTTGAGGAGACTGTGCTCTATGCCCTCCTTTTCGTGATGATAGTGGTCTTCGTATTCCTCGGACGCTGGCGAGCGACGATGATCATCGTGATCACGATTCCTATCTCACTGATTGCCTCGTTCATCTATCTCTTCGCCACGGGCAACACGCTCAACATCGTGTCGCTCTCGGCGCTCTCCATCTCGATCGGTATGGTGGTCGACGATGCCATCGTGGTTCTCGAGAACGTGACCACCCACATTGAACGTGGTTCCGACCCGAAGCAGGCAGCGGTGCATGGCACTAACGAGGTGGCAATCTCGGTTATCGCCTCCACGCTGACACTCATCGCCGTGTTCTTCCCGCTGACCCTCGTCACAGGCATGACCGGAGTGCTCTTCCGCCAGCTCGGATGGATGGTGACCATCATGATGATCAT
>CAYROR010000019.1:0-16417 GCA_964425935.1 uncultured Sangeribacter sp. | reverse complement strand
TCGCTCACTCCGATGCTCTGCTCGCAGTGGCTCAGGCTCAACAACAATCATTCACGCCTCTATACCCTCTTCTTCACCCCGATCGAGAAGGGTCTCGACAAGTTTGACAACGGATATGCCTCCCTGCTTCAGAAAGTGGTTTCTCACCGTGCCCTGACGATCATTATCTGTATGGCCATCTTCGTCGGGTCAATATTCCTGATGAAAGGCGTCGGCACGGAGTTCTTCCCGATGCAGGACAACGGACGCCTCGGAGTCAATCTGGAAACCCCTATCGGCACCCGCGTTGAGATCACCAACGACGCCATGCGACGTCTCGACTCCCTCTGGCGTGCGAAATATCCGGAGATTCTCGTGAGCAGCTACACCACAGGTCCCGCAAGCTCCGACAACACTTTCGCCTCTCTCTCCGACAACGGCTCCCACATCGCCTCCATGAATATCCGCCTCTCCGACCCCGGCGACCGCAAACGCGGCATCAAGGAGATTGCCGACGAGATGCGTAAGGACATCGAGACAGGATTCCCGGAATTCAAGAAGGCCCAGGTCAACGTGGGTGGAGGCCGAGGCTCGGGAATGGGAGGCCAGAGCACGGTGGACTTCGAGGTCTACGGATATGACTTCACGGAAACCGACTCTGTGGCTCGCACACTCCAGAAAATCCTCCAGGGTATTCCCGGCACTGCCGACGTCACCATCTCCCGATCAGACTACCAGCCGGAATATCAGGTTGACTTCGATCGTGAGAAACTGGCGCTCTATGGCCTCAATCTTCAGACGGCAGCCTATTATCTCCGAAACCGTATCAACGGATCCGTGGCTTCCAGATATAGGGAAGATGGTGAGGAATACGATATCAAGGTGATGTATGACCGCGACAACCGCACTTCGCTCTCCGACATCGAGAATATCATGGTCTATACCCCCACGGGCGCCGGAGTCAGAATTAAGGAACTCGGCAAGGTTGTGGAACGCTTCACGCCTCCCACCATCGAACGTAAGGACCGCGAAAGAATCATCACAGTCTCGGCAGTGGTCGACGGAGTGCCGATGAGTGAGGTAGTGACGGAAGCCGAGCTCAAGATCGACGAGATGAACATCCCATCCGGCATCAATATCGGTCTCTCAGGCTCCTACGAAGATCAGCAGGATTCATTCTCCGACCTCCTCATGCTCGGAGTGCTGATCATCCTTCTCGTCTATATCGTGATGGCGGCGCAGTTTGAGAGCTTCACCTATCCCGGAATCATCATGACCTCACTGCTCTTCGCCTTCTCGGGAGTATTCCTGATTCTCTGGATCACGGGCCACACCCTCAACGTGATGAGCATGATCGGTGCGATTATGCTTATCGGCATCGTGGTGAAGAACGGCATCGTGCTGATCGACTATATCACACTTAACCGCGAGCGCGGAATGTCGATCAGGAATGCAGTGGTGCTCGGCGGCAAGTCGCGTCTGCGCCCCGTCGTGATGACCACCCTTACCACCATCCTCGGCATGGTGCCGATGGCTGTTGGTTCGGGCCAGGGCGCCGAGATGTGGCGACCGATGGGTACCGCCGTGATCGGTGGTCTCACATTCTCCACAATCCTCACGCTGCTCTTCGTGCCGGTGCTATATTGCGTGTTTGCCGGAAACGGCGTCAAGAACACCCGCCGCAAACTTCGCAAGGCAGCCAACAACTAATCCTGCGGTCGCTCTCCCTGCTATGGGAGAGCGGCTGCATTTCATTTTCCATCACTTAAAAGAAAAGAAATGCAAGCGATATTCATTGCCTACGATCAGGCACACCACGAGAAGATTCTCAACATTCTTGAACGCAACTCCTGCCGTGGATTCACCTCTTTCGGCGAGGTGCAGGGACGCGGATCTGTGAATGGCGAACCTCATTTCGGCTCCCATGCCTGGCCGTCGCTGGGGGGAGCCATCCTGACCATTGTGGAGGATTCGAGAGTAGACCCGCTCCTCTCCCGCCTCAGCGAGCTCAACGAGTCGAAACCCCGCCTCGGACTGCGCGCCTTCGTCTGGCCCGTGACCAGAAGCATTTGATCATCTGAGAGATTCTGGCAGTTTTCACCCTTTATGAAATGAAAAGAATCGGAATCATCAGCGACACGCATTCCACTTGGGACGACCGCTACATCGAATATTTCAAGGACTGCGACGAAGTTTGGCATGCCGGAGATATCGGAGATTATTCAATCCTGGAGAGGATTTCTGAGATCGTGCCGGTGGTCAGGGCCGTTTCCGGGAATATAGATCATGGAATGGTGAGGAGGAAATGTCGTGAACTGGAAATATTTCAGGTGGAAGACGTCAGGGTGCTTCTGACCCACATCGGAGGCTATCCGGGGAAATGGGCCAGAGGGATGAAGACTCTTCTGAAGGAGTATGGAATAAATCTGATGGTCGACGGCCATTCCCACATCCTTAAAGTTATTTTCGACAAAGATCTGAATCTGCTCCACATAAACCCGGGAGCCGCAGGATTTGCCGGTTGGCACAGCGTCAGGACCCTCATAAGGCTGACCATCGACGGCTCAGACATGAGAGACTGCGAGATCATCGAGCTCTCTCCAAGAAAAAACCTTCAGCCTCAATGAGCTGAAGGTTTTTTCTTGGAGAACCGGGATGTCTCAATAAGTTATTTCGGTCCATGCCGGTGGGGTCTTGCCCATCAGATGCTTCACGAAGAAATCGTAGCGCTTATGGTCGCCGAAAGCCTCGCCCATCGAATGATGGGCCCCGGGCACAACGATCAGTTCAAAATCCTTGTTGGCCTTGATCAGGGCATTGACAACCTGCATTGTTGAGGAGGGGTCAACGTTGTCGTCCATCTCCCCAACCATCAGCATCAGCGGACGCTGCAGCAGATGGGCGTTGGCGACATTGGAACATTCCTCATAGCTCTCATCGACGGGATAGCCCATCCAGAGCTCATTCCACCATATCTTGTCCATTCGGTTGTCGTGGCATCCGCAGGCTGAATAGGCAGCCTTGTAGAATTCCGGATAAAGGAGAACGGCATTTGTCGATTCCTGCCCTCCGGCGGAACATCCGTAGATTCCAACCCTGTCGATGTCGATTTCGGGATATTTCTCAGCGGCCGCCTTGAGCCACGCGATATGATCGGGGAGGCCGGCATCCTTCAGATTCTTATAGCAAACGTTTTCAAACTCACGGCTGCGGAACGATGTGCTCATGCCGTCGGCCATGACAACGATAAATCCGAGTTCGGCAATCGGGTTGAGCCAATAGTTGCATGCCTTGAAATCTTTGGGCACATATTGGTCGCCCGGACCCTGATAGATATATTCGATCACGGGGTATTTCTTCGAGGGATCGAAATTCGATGGACGCTGGATAATGCCCCATATCGGAGTCTTACCGTCGCGCCCGGGGGCAGTGAAGACCTCGGGAGCGCGCCATCCGGCTTCAAGGAGCTTTGAAATGTCGGCTTTTTCAAGATCCATGCGTGAGCTGCCGTCGGCGACATTGCGCAGGGTGGCTACAGGAGCCTCAGTAGGCGAGGAAACTACGTCGACGATATACTGATAATCGGGAGAGAACACAGCCGTGTGGGTGCCGGCAGCAGGAGTGAGGTCGGTCATGCCGCTGCCGTCGAAATTGATCACGTAGTAGTGGATGTTATAGGGATCCTCCCCGGGATTGACTCCATTGGCAGTGAAATAGATCTTCCCGTTCTCTTCATCCACGTTGAGCACCTGACGCACATACCACTCCCCTTTCGTGATCTGATGGGTAGGAGCGGCAGTGGCGCGGTCATACATGTAGAGATGATTATAGTTGTCGCGTTCGCTCGCCCAGATGAACCGCTTTCCGTCGGAAAGGAGATGACGGAAAACGCGGGGGTAATTAACGTATTTGTCGTGGGTCTCCTCTACAAGTGGACGCACCTTCCCGGTGGTGGCCGACATCTCAAGTATACGGTAGACCTTATGGCCGCGTTCGTTATATTCGAAAACTATCCCGTCGCTGTCGGAGTTCCACGTGGGGCCGTAGATGTCATATTGTGAATTGAAGAGTTCGGTCGAAGGGATCAGGGCTTCAGCGGTCTCGACATTGAAGATGCAGGGCACTTTGAAACGGAGCTCATCTCCCGGCTTGGCATACTCCTGAACGGTATGTTTCGGCTGAAGCTGATCGGCCGGAGAGGATTCAATGTAATGCACATATCTTTTCTCCGCAGGACGGATCTTGCAGGAGGCCACTTTCTTGCTGTCGGGGCTCCAGGTGATCCAGGATGAATAGTAGTTGCCGGGGGCGCCGTCGATGCTGAGCTTGGTCTCCTTTCGCGTGGAAAGATCGCGGACGTAGACGTTGTCGTTCTTTATAAACGCCTCTTTCGTGCCATCCGGAGAGACAACCGGGTCGCCACCCTTTTCATCGTTTACCACCATCCAGTGGGGCTGAGGATGATAGGGACGGTGGGGAACCGGTTTTTCCGATAGTTTTCCGCTTTTCACAGCATATTCCATATTCTTCCCATCGCGCATGAACCGGAGCGTGTCGCCCTTCGGAGAAACTTTCAAGCGCTCAAGATAAAGACTGTCTGGGCTAACCCTTTTCCCGGCTGAAGCCGAAAGGGAAGCTGCGAGTTTCTTATGGTCGAACAGAGGAGTCCGCTTCTTTCCGGCGGCGTCGACAATCACGTATTCTCTTTTGCCGGGCATCTCCCTGACATACCAGAAGGCGGGAATCCCCGTGAGCCATACAGGCTGAACGTTGGAATAATAGACGTTGCGCTGGCTGAATATCTTCGGGGCAGCGTAGGCTCTGTTGAAATCCTCAAGTTCCCCCTGTGCCATTGCCGGAAGGGAAAACATCACCGATGCCGCCACGACAGCGGCTTTTCCAATCTCTCTTATCATTATTTTCATGGATGTTGGTTATGACTACAAAAATACAACTTATTTACCGTATGGCCAAATATTGCCGGAGAAAGAAAAAAAACCTACACACGATAGGGATTGCTTCACTATTTTTTTGTAACTTTGCGTGGGGGAGAAAAGCCCGAGGCTATTATTTCGGGTCATTTCCCCCGCAGGGATCCCTTTGTTATGACTGAAAACGACAACCTTTTTGAATTTGACGATTTTTCCGGAACCGGTCTTGAGGAAGAGAAAAACAGCCCGGCTGCCGACCTGAACTATGCTGACGATAACGGAGCCGAGGATTCTCAGCCTGATGAGGCTGACTCCGCCCCGACAACCAACGCAGGTTCATACGACGACGATGCAATCCAGCATCTTGACTGGAACGAGCATATCCGTCGCCGTCCCGGCATGTATATCGGCAAGCTGGGCGACGGAAGCCATGCCGAAGACGGCATCTACGTGCTGGTGAAAGAGGTTGTGGACAATTCCATCGATGAATTCAACATGGGCGCCGGAAAGCGCATCGACATCGAACTCACCGAAGAGGGGGAAGTGACCATCCGCGACTATGGCCGAGGAATCCCGCTCGGAAAAGTGAAGGAGGTGGCCTCCGAGATCAACACGGGAGGAAAATTCGACGACAAGAATTTCAAGAAATCAGTAGGACTGAACGGCGTCGGACTGAAAGCCGTCAACGCCTTGTCGACATATTGCAAGGTTGCAAGCGTGCGCGACGGGAAAACCGTTGTGGTGGAGTTTGAGAAGGGAGCGGTGGTGAGCCAGTCGGCTCCGACCGACACTTCGGAACCAAACGGAACGATGGTGAAGTTTCTGCCCGACAATTCCCTCTTCCGCGACTACAAGTTCCGCCAGGAGTTCCTGGAAACGATGGTTAACAACTACACCTATCTCAACTGCGGGCTCCAGATCTTCTTCAACGGGAAAAAATATCTTTCCCGCCACGGCCTGCTCGACCTTCTCCGGGAAAACATGACCGCAGAGCCTCTATATCCCGTGATCCATCTTCGGGGAGAAGACATCGAGGTGGTGCTGACCCACACCGACCAATATGGCGAGGAGTATTATTCTTTCGTCAACGGACAGCACACCACTCAGGGAGGGACACACCTGACGGCTTTCAGGGAACACGTGAGCCGCACGATCAAGGAATTCTCGGGAAAGGGATATGAATTTTCCGACATCCGCAACGGAATGGTGGCGGCTGTCAGCGTCAGGATTCAGGAGCCGGTGTTCGAGAGCCAGACCAAGACCAAACTCGGCAGCAAGGAGATAGCCCCCGGCAGCTCGGTGACCGTCAATAAATTCATCGGCGACTTCATCAAGAAGGAACTTGACGATTATCTCCACAAGAATCCGGAAGTGGCCGAAAAGATGCTCAAGAAGATCGCCTCAAGCGAAAAGGAGCGCAAGGCAATGGCCGGAGTGGCTAAGCTCGCACGGGAGAAGGCGAAAAAAGTGAGCCTCCACAACCGCAAGCTCCGCGACTGCCGCATACACTACAACGACACCCTCCGGCAATCGATGAAAGACAACGACCGCCGCGACGAATCTTCAATTTTCATCACTGAGGGAGACTCCGCATCTGGCACGATCACGAAGGTGAGGAACGCCGAGACGCAGGCCGTCTTTTCCCTGCGTGGAAAACCTCTCAATTCTTTCGGGATGACTCAGGAGGTGGTCTATAAGAACGATGAATTCAATCTCCTGCAGGCGGCCCTCAACATTGAAGATGGAATTGAGGGACTTCGCTACAACAAGGTGATTATCGCAACTGATGCCGACGTCGACGGAATGCATATCCGCCTTCTGGTCATCACTTTCTTCCTCATGTTTTTCCCGGATCTCATCAAGAAGGGGCACGTCTATATTCTCCAGACGCCCCTTTTCCGCGTGCGCGACAAAAACTCAACACGTCGCAACAAAGGGAAACGGAAAAAGAGATCCAAAGGGGAGGAAGCTGCGGAGCGCGAAACGTATTACTGCTACACCGACGAGGAACGCGAAGCCGCGATAGCGAAATTCGGGAAGAACGCTGAGATCACCCGCTTCAAGGGTCTCGGAGAGATCAACGACGTGGAGTTTGCTGAATTCATCGGCCCTGACATGAGGCTCGACCCCGTGCTCATCAGGAAAGACGACACTCCCGACAAGCTTCTGGAGTTCTACATGGGAAAGAACACTATGGAGCGACAGAATTTTATCATTGACAACCTTGTGGTTGAAGACGACTCTCAGATATGAAAGCATTGTTTGCAGGAAGTTTCGACCCCTTCACGATCGGACATCTCGCGATTGTGGAATCAGCGCTGAAGATTTTCTCTTCGGTGGTGGTGGCCATCGGAGTCAACGAAAATAAAAAATCGGAATGGCCGGCAAACGTCAGGAAAAAGGCCATAGCGGAGCTCTTCAAGGATGATCCACGCGTGGAAGTGACCACTTATTCGGGGCTCACTTTCAAGTTTGCAAGAATGATCGGTGCCGGAGTCCTCGTGAGGGGAGTCAGGAATGGTGATGATTTCGATTTTGAGAAGACCCTCGCCGATGCAAACCGGAAAATCGGTGGGATCGACACCGTGTTAATTCCCTGTGTCCCGGAGCTGGCTTTCGTTTCAAGTTCTCTCGTCAGGGAGCTTCTCCACAACGGAGAAGACCCCTCTTCACTCATCGCCGGAGATTTCCCGATTCCTTCGGCAAAAGAAATAACAGATAACTCTCCTAATCTTTAAGAAACATGAAAAAAACTTTTTATACAATTGCCGCTGCTCTGACAGCCATCGCCGGCATAGCTACTTCTCAGGCTCAGCTCCCGAAAGCGAACCAGAGCCTTAACCAGAATCAGAAGCTTCGCATGGCTGAGGCCGCCATCAGTCAGTTTTACGTGGATTCCGTCAACGAAACCAAACTCGTGGAAGACGCAATCAGGGGTATGCTCGAGGGGCTGGATCCTCACTCGGCATATTCCGATCCCGAAGAGACCAAGGAGCTCAATGAGCCTCTGGCAGGAAACTTCAGCGGAATCGGAATCTCATTCAATATGAATCAGGATACGCTCTACGTGATCCAGACCGTAAGCGGAGGGCCTTCGGAGCGTGTGGGTATTCTGGCAGGCGACCGCATCCTCGAGGTGAACGACACGGTGATCGCCGGCGTCAACATGAAAAACACCGACATCATGAAGAAGCTGAGGGGCCCGAAGGGGTCGGAGGTGAAGGTGAAAGTGCTTCGCCGACAGAATCAGGCTCCTGAAATCATTGATTTCACCATAACGCGTGCCGACATTCCTATCTATAGCATCGACGCTGCCTATATGGCTGATCCGAAGACAGGCTACATCAGGGTCAATAAATTCGCGGCGGAAACCGGCAAGGAATTTGTCAACGCGCTGACCGACCTCAAGAAACAGGGTATGGATCGGCTTATCCTTGACCTCGTTGACAACACCGGTGGCTACCTCAACGCGGCTGTAGACGTTCTCGGGGAGCTCCTCGAACCGCGCCGCCTCGCGGTCTATACACAGGGAACCAACTCATCCCGCCAGGATCTCCCCGCTTTCCCGGCAGGACTAAAACCGCTTTTCGACTCTGGAAGGCTCGTGGTGATGACAAACCAATATTCCGCCTCTGCCTCGGAGATCACCGCGGGAGCGATTCAGGACTGGGACCGAGGGCTCGTGGTAGGCCGGAGAACATTCGGCAAAGGGCTCGTGCAACGCCCGATTCCATTCCCCGACGGCTCAATGATGAGACTGACAGTGGCTCACTACTACACTCCCTCTGGCCGCGACATTCAGAAGGCTTATACCAAAGGGGACCAACAGAAATATCGCGAGGATATTCTCGACAGATATTATAGCGGAGAACTGATGCACGCCGATTCTATCAAACATATCGACTCCCTCAAAGTGGAAACACTCAAGCTCCACCGCCCGATCTACGGAGGTGGCGGAATATATCCCGACAAATTCGTGGCTCTTGACACTATGGAATACACCCGCTACTACCGCGACGTCATGGCGAAAGGACTCATCAACCGTTATGCCGTGGACTATGTGGACAAGCACAGAAATGAGATCAAGAAAAAATATGCAAATGACGATGCTTTCGTGAAATCGTTTGAGGTAACTCCTGAGATTCTAAAAGGTCTCTATGATCTCGCAGAGGCGCAGGGAGTGAAATTCGATGAGGAGCAGGCGAAAACCAGTGCTCCCCTCTTCTCAATGATCCTCAAGGGATTAATTGGGCGCGACGTCTTCGACAATCCCACATATTTCAAAGTCTACAACCTCCACGATCCTATCTTCAAGGAGGCTCTCAGGCTGATAAACTCTCCGGAATATGACGCTCTGCTTTCAGCTCCACGCTGAAAGCAGGACGCCTTCTCCTACCCTTTTCCACAACCCAAAACCGATTTCAAATGATTCCCATAAACTCTAAGATAATGAAAAAAGCCCGCATTCTCACAATTCTGCCATTGGTGATGGGCGCCACGCTCGCACCTGAACTGATGGCTCAGACTCAAGTGGCCCGACAGTCCGGAACTACCACCGGAGCCGAGAAGAACAGATATGTGACGAAACTCGATTCGCTCCAGGCTGCCAACGATTCGCTCATATCCTTGATAAATAAACTGGAACCTGACAGATCCACAGCCAGAGAGGTGTCGGAAATTATCCGCAGCCTGGGAGAACCTGATTTCAGACCCGCCGCGGTTAACAAAGTGCTTGCTCCCTGGGTGTTTTCAGGTTATCGTAATCTTGTAAAGAAACATTTTGACACTACGATGCCGGTATATCTTGAGGGAATGGAAGTGATGACATCGGCAACAGAGACTTCAGAACTCGATAGTATTTCCGCTCTCGAATCCCTTTTCGAGCCGGCAGATTCACTCGCCATGACTCCGGAGACATACGTTGAGTCGTTTGTCGAGACTCCGATGGCAAAAGAGATCGATATTCTATCGGGCGACGTCACTCCAAAATGGCTTCGCGATGCCCTCACTTCCTACCGGATTCAGGAAGACTTCATCTATTCCAATATGGTGTCGTCGCCTAATTCCATTGAATATGCTTATTGGGATCTTCCTGTTCCTCCGAGACTCCCGGAAGACGACGTTAGCTTTGCTGCATTCCTGAAGAAACTTGATCTCCCGGAAGTGGAGACAAGCAAGGCACAGCTCGTGGAGAAGGAGGTCAAGAAGATCCACTGGCTCCACAACGTGACCGGAAGCTTGACATTTTCACAGTATTATCTTTCATCCAACTGGTATCAGGGTGGCAATAACAACGTTTCGATCAATTTTAACTTCAACTGGCATGTTGATCTGAACCCAACTTATCATCCTAACTATAAATTCTCAAGCAATCTAAACTATAAGCTTGGTCTTGTATCAACACCTCAAGACACTGTTCACAGCTATTCAATTTCACAAGATTGGCTTGAACATACCCTTAACTTAGGTATCAGAGCCGTAAAAAAATGGTATTATTCAGTTGATACCCGATTCACAACCCAGCTTTTTAATAACTACGGTTCAAACTCCAGACAACGCAAATCTTCATTTCTCTCACCGGCAACTTTCAACCTTGGTGTCGGTATGACTTATGAGACCAATTATAAGACCCGTCACTTTAAGATCAGTATCAACCCATTGTCATATAACCTCAAGATGGTTTTGGCTAAAAACGAAAGGATTCCTCACAGTTGGTTCGGAATCGAGGATGACAAACATACGAAGAGTGACTATGGTAGCAACTTTACAGCCGAGTTTAGTTGGCAGATAATGTGGAATGTAAGATATAGCACCAATTTATATACTTTCACCAACTACGAGAACGTTTTGTGTGACTGGCAAAATAGTTTCAATTTTGATGTGAATAAATTCCTTACTACCACCCTTTTCCTCAATCTCAGATATGATTCATCCATTGACCCTGTCACTCCCTGGAAGAAATTCATGATGAAGGAAGTGCTCGGTTTCGGATTGACATATACTTTCGCTACAAAACGATGACTTCGGGATTCATCTCCCATATTCTACAGCGCAGGCTTCCGGCGGTTTTTATGGCCGCGGTGGCCTGCGTGCTCTTTTTTCCACGAGGAATCTTTGCCGTGAACCCCGTGGCTTACGATTATGCCAGGGCATGCGAAATCTGCGATTCGATTCCTCTCTCTCCCGTTGAGGGGATCTGGACCTATCCCGATGACCATGTGATAGTGCTGCTAACAGAAAAGAAGGCGGTATCACCGACAGATCTGCCCGTATATGAAATTTCTGTGGTGGAAACCTACGACTGCAGCCTTAAACCGGGAGAGGTGATCGGGAATCTCTTCGCAACTACCGACAGGAAGAAATTCCGCATCGAACTCTTCACCCACAGGAAAGCGGGGATCCTCTCCAAGCCCGAATCTTGCCTGATGACACTGACCGACGACAACGAGGTGCTTGCTTTCGAGAAAACAAAAAAGAAATCAGGATTCAGGCTCAACATCAATCCATATTCCCTCCTTCCCGGTTTCTGGAAAATCTTCAGGATGTCGTTAAGCCCGGCTTCCGGCAGCAATGGATCCACGGCTCCCGCCGGAATGGTGAAGATCTATCCTTCGTATGACGGCAATGGCTCTTCCCGACGTTCTCCCCGCTATCTCTAATTCTTTAGCCATGAAACTACGCGCCACTTTTTTCTTGCTTATGGCACTCCTGATTTCTCTAAATTTCCCGACTCAGACGGAAGCGAAAAAAATCAGGAAAGTTTTCAAGACCGACAGGAAAAGCGCCGCTTCTTCATCGCGTGAGGACTCCTATCCCGGTCTGAAAGTTGAGGCTTCCGAGAAATCATTCCGCGCAAGCTGGAAAGGAAATGAATTTTCATTCTGCCCTGATTCGGTCTCTTTTTCCGGCTACGACAAAAACATCTCATCTCCTAAAGAGGCTTTTCTTATCACCAACGGATCCACAGCCTCCCTTCAGGCCGTCAGCCTAAGGATAGACTATTTCGACATGAACGGGCTTATGCTTCATTCAAGAACATATTCTGCTGAATGTTTGGTTCCTCCGGGAGAAACCCGCAAAATAGATATCCCCACATGGGACAGGCAGAATTCATTTTATTATTATCTCAGCAACGAACCTAAGAAAGTCGCCACTCCCTACAAAGTGACCATCACGCCACTCTCCTATTGGGTCATGCCCTGACTTCCGGGGTAGTCACTGATCAAGGATTCAAAAAAATCGCAGAGATATCAAAAAAAGTTGCTAACTTTGCGTCTGGAGAAAGAACAGCTCCATCAGCTCTCATGAAACGAATCGGCAAGCTCTATTTCAGATATGGAACCATGGGGTCGGCAAAAACCGCCCTTCTCCTGACCACTGCTTATAATTTCGAGGAACGCGGAATGGCCTACCTATGTCTTAAACCGGTCACCGACACGCGTGAGGCGAAAAATGTGATCAGAAGCCGCATCGGGATCGAACGGGAATGTGGCTGGATCTATCAGGACACAAATCTCTTCGAACGGATTGAGCAGATGAACGCGCAGGATTGCCTCCCGGAATGGATTCTCGTGGATGAGGCACAGTTTCTTACCGAACCTCAGGTTGACCAGCTCGCTAAGGCCGTTGACGATTTCGGATGCAACGTGATGTGCTTCGGACTTCGCACTGATTTCCGCACACGTCTTTTCGAAGGGTCACGACGTCTTTTTGAGATTGCAGATTCAATCGAGGAGGTGAAATCCACATGCTCGTGTGGCAGAAAAACCATCGTCAACGCGAGAGTAGACAGCCACGGGGATGTGATCACCGAAGGTCAGCAGGTAGAGATCGGCGGAAACGACAGATATGTGGCTCTCTGCCGGAAATGCTGGATCGACAGACGCGGAGAGTCCCTCAACCGGGGAAGACTCCCTTTATGACTCCTTTTCTAATTTAAACACCTTTTATCCTTACCTCTATATGCTTGAAAAAAATATTCGCGAAGAAATTCTTTCTCTAATCCATCGGGAAGTTGTGCCGGCAATCGGATGCACCGAACCGGTGGCGGTTGCCCTGTGTGTGGCTAAAGCTTCGGAGATTCTCGGAGAAGTCCCGTCGGAAATCAATCTCCGGCTTAGTGCCAACATCCTAAAGAACGCGATGGGAGTTGGAATTCCAGGCACAGGCATGATCGGACTCCCTATCGCCGTGGCGCTCGGAGCGCTCGTCGGCAAATCGGACTATGGGCTGGAAGTGCTCCGCGATGTTGATCCAGAGGCTGTGGAGAAAGGGAAAGAATATATTGCCCAAGGAAGAATTAATATCTCTCTGGCTGAAGATGCTCCCTCAAACCTGCATATTGACGTGAGCGTAAGCTCTGAAAGCGGGGAAAATGCGAGGGCTGTCATTTCAGGGGCCCACACGAATTTCATTCTCCTTGCCAAAGGGAATGATGTGATTCTGGAAAAGAATCAGGACGCAGGCGCAGAAACTTCCGGAGAAGTGAAAGACCGGGAACTGAATCTCGCCACGGTTTATGAATTCGCCACGGAGAGTCCATTAGAGGAACTCCGGTTTATTCTTGAGGCAAAGAAGCTTAACAAAGGCGCGGCAACGCTGGCCCTTGATTCTGACTACGGCCATTCTCTCGGAAGGATCATGAAGCAACGTGGAGCCTCGCTGTTCGGTGATTCCCCGCTGGGGCACATGATCAGCCAGACATCCGCCGCATGCGATGCCCGCATGGGAGGCGCCCAGGTAGCAGTCATGTCGAATTCCGGAAGTGGGAATCAGGGAATCTGCGCCACCATGCCTGTGGTGAGCTATGCCGAAGATATTCAGGCCAGCGAGGAACAGTTGATACGAGCCCTGATGCTCAGCCATCTGACGAGTATCTATATCAAGCAGAGCCTTGGGCGCCTTTCAGCTCTCTGCGGATGTGTGGTGGCATCCACCGGAGCTTCAAGCGGCATAACCTATCTGATGGGTGGTGGGTTCCCGGAAATCTGTGCCGCAGTCAAAAATATGATTGCCAACCTTACGGGAATGATCTGCGACGGCGCAAAGCCATCCTGCTCCCTCAAGATTTCATCCGGCGTCTCAACGGCCCTCATGTCGGCGATGCTCGCCATGAACGGGAAATGCGTTTCAGAGGCTGAAGGAATCATCTGCGGGGATGTGGACCGTTCGATCCATAACCTCACCTCAATCGGGCGGGAGGCTATGAAGGAAACTGACAAGCTCGTGCTCAATATCATGACCTGTAAATGAAACTTAACAGAACGGCAATAATTATCCTTATTTGCTGCGCCCTGCTGATATTCACAGGCGTTGTTCTCGCAGTCACGATCAACCGGCATAATCCGGAAGCCATCGACAACGCCCGGCAGACTGATTCTTCGCGGCCATCCCACTATCCCGGACTGGAGACTGTGGTGATTCCGGAATCGCTCCCGGAGCAGATCAAGGAATTCGAGGGTTTCACGATCTCTTTCAACAAAAAAAACCGGACTCCAAATTATGTGGCCTGGGAACTGTTGGGAAACGAAACGGAGGGGAATCTCGGACGCCACGACAAGTTCTGGACGGATCCGGAGATAGAGGGGTGTCCGACTACGGGAGACTACACCCGTTCAGGCTATGATCGTGGCCATCTCTGCCCGTCAGCCGATCAGAAATGGAGTGCCCGGGCAATGGAAAACTGTTTCGTGATGGCAAATATCGCCCCGCAGGCACATGCCTTGAACAACGGAGCTTGGAAAACGCTTGAAACCAAAGAGCGACAGTGGGCTCGCCGTGATTCAGCGATAGTGATAATCGCAGGTCCATTATATTCGGAAGCCGACAAGGAAACCATCGGAACGAACCGCGTAAGAGTGCCGGGAGCATTCTTCAAGGTGATTCTTGCCCCATATCTTGAAGAGCCAAGGGCTATTGCATTTGTCTATCCCAACTCCGAGTCGCCGGGCAACATGCAGAACTACGCCATGAGCGTTGACAAGCTGGAGGAGATCACTGGCTTCGATTTCTTCCCCGCTTTGCCCGACGACATAGAAAACGCTGTTGAATCCTCTTTCTCTTTTAAAGAATGGAACAAAAACAGATAAATTCCGGCGCCGACACTATTGCGGCTATCGCTACCCCTCCGGGAACAGGAGGAGTGGCCGTGATCAGGATCTCAGGCCCCGAAGCTATTTCCATCACGGCTTCTGCATGGAAAGGACGTGAACTCTCCTCTCTCGAATCTCATAGGGCATCGCTCGGAAAGTATGTGGCCTCCGACGGCAGGATACTGGATGAGGCTGTGGCCATTGTTTTCCGCGCTCCCCGTTCCTACACGGGAGAAAACACCGTGGAGCTCTCTCTCCACGGGTCGAAATGGATTCAGAAGGAGGTGCTTTCTGACCTGATCATGCGTGGAATCAGAATAGCGGAACCCGGAGAGTTCACACGTCGCGCTTTCCTGAATGGCCGGCTTGACCTCGCACAGGCAGAAGGAATCGCCGATCTTATCGCCGCGTCTTCGCGTGCATCTCATGCTCTCGCAATGCGTCAGGCCAATGGTGTGTTTTCTAAAGAACTGGAAACTCTCAGGCAACGGATGATTGAATTTGCTTCCCTTCTCGAACTTGAGCTGGATTTCTCAGAAGAAGACGTGACGTTTGCAGATCGGAGCCGCCTGATAAATCTGGCCACAGAGATCCGAAATAAGACGAGCAGGCTTGCCGCTTCCTTCTCATCCGGTTCGGCCTTCAAGGAGGGAGTGCCTGCGGTCATTGCCGGCCAACCTAACGCCGGAAAATCCTCCTTGCTGAATATTCTCGCCAATGAAGAGAAGGCAATCGTCACTGACGTGCCTGGAACCACACGCGACGCCATCGAGACAACCGTCGACATAAACGGTGTGCTTTTCCGTTTCGTTGATACCGCCGGACTCCGCGACACTTCAGACACGGTGGAGGCGATCGGAATCAGTCGCACAAAGGAACACATGCGGAAGGCCCGTATCGTTATCTGGATGGTAGACACCACCCAAGAAATAAGACCCCAGTTGGCCACTCTCGAAGAGTTCTCCTCAGAGAATCCCGGGATCGACGTCATCACTCTCTTCAATAAAGCAGACCTTACCTCCACCGACACTTCCGGCTTACCTGGTATAGATATTGAATCCGCAATCCCCGGCATTCGTTTCAGCACTAAGACTCTGGAGGGACACGATGACCTGCGGCTTTCACTTTATCGTATTGCAACCAACGAGCATAATCCGGACACTGAACTCATCGTTACCAATGCCCGCCATTATGAAGCGCTTCTCCGCACCACCGAAGCGCTTGACCGTGCCATCCAGGCCCTCGAGGCTGATATTCCTACCGACCTCGTGGTGCAAGACATCCGCGAAGCCATGCACCACCTCGGCACCATCACCGGCTCCGTCACCACCACCACCCTCCTCCACCACATCTTCTCCCACTTTTGCATCGGCAAGTAGATAAAATACTGAAAATCATATAATTAGCTAACAAATA
>CAYROR010000018.1:0-49611 GCA_964425935.1 uncultured Sangeribacter sp. | reverse complement strand
TATATTTTCTTTTACCTTTATAATCACGATCCTGCTCTAACAGATAAGGATTCTGATCATTCTCATAAAAGAAGAGGGAGGGGGCATCGAAATCATGAGCACCTTCGGGTATAGCCGTGCGGATACTGTTATCCAGTCTCAGTCCATCTGTTTTCGACTCCCCGGTATGTTTCCCTTCCTCTTCTATTACTCCTTTGGAATCATATTCAAGCCGGGAATGTTTCTCAACCTCATCCTGTTTAGTATAATCCGGGTTTTCATACGAATCCAAATGATTAAGCAAATCCTCTTTGCTCAATGGAGTGTTTTCCGCACCGAGCAGACACGTCTTGGGAATATCGCGGATCGTGACACTCCTCACGTAAATTGTTACTCCCTGGTTCAGGCCGCTGGGATCAAAAGCGACAGTCACTTTTGAGGCTGCTCTTTTTAGCCATGCGTGGATTTTAGAATCATCCGCCCTTCCGGTGAATGTAATGGTTTTTTCCGGCATAAATCCCGCTGACTCAGCATCATCTCCTGGGGTAAAATAACCAAACATCTGATTATTTTTCTCAATCTCATCCGGTTTCCATGTAAGCTTGATATGCTGCAGCCCGTCTATAGTCTCGATCTTATCTGAATATTCCGAAAGGTCGCCCATGTTGGCTACGGCAAAGATATAGTATTCCCCGTATGGAAGATCCTGGAGCTCGAAAGTTGCATGTGCTGATGTTCCTTCAACTGAAGGATCAGCCTCATTTTTCTTATAATCCGAACTCTCATAATTCTTAAGATCGGTCTTGGAATATTTCTTTACAAGCTTTCCTTTCCCATCCTCCTCGGAAGCCGGTTCATAGACCAACACACATAGCGATTCGATATTCTGTATCGCATCACCATCCGTGCGTGTGGCTCCGAGGTTGCTTGCCGTCACTGGAGAGAATGTCACGGTAGCCGACAGAACACCCTCCCCCTCGGGGATATCCACGTTTCTGTAAGGGAAATCATCCACACAGGAAACCGCTATTCCTACGAGGATCAATGTGACAATATATAGGTGTTTTAAAATATTCAGTTTCATGGGAAATTGCTACGTTTGCTTTTTCAGTTGAAATTGTTGTTATTTTACGGTAACCTTACATCTTGCGACAAGTCCATTTTGGGAATAGACAGTCACATCGGTTTCGCCGAGAACATACATACCATCCTTATTTTTCTGGGGTATCACCCTTACAGGTACAATGTTATCATTTTCATCCATATATGGGAGTTCGATGGATTCTGCCGGCTTGACATAAAGAAGGCTTTCAGGATCCGGGTCATTGTTTTCAGGACCCAGAAGAATCAACGAAGGATCGGAAGAAACCCAAATCAGCTTGTCAATAGTGTTGCCTTTCAATGACGAATAGTTGGCATAGAGCAGTCCTTCAAGATGTTCAGGGTCCTTCGTATCAAGCACCATTGATGGAGCGACCGAGAGTCGATCTGTCTCAGGCTTTGAAAAACCGAACTGAGGGAAGAGTTCTACCGCAGTATAAGGGAGGACGGTGGCCTCGGCAGCGATACGTCGATCTTTAAATGTCAGATTGACTTTTACTATCGTGTTGCGAGGGAGCGAGTTGGGGAGGTTCGGGAGGATGACATCCTTGAATGATGCCTCTTGCGTTGTCCCATTATTATTCTGAAATTCCACATCCACCCCTATTCGATAGACCGGAGTACCATTATCCGCCTCAAAGTTGTTTGTCTCGCAGAAATAGAGGAGCGGTGCATATACCGCGGGAGGCGACTTCGTTTCGGAGGCTCCCTCGGCCAGTTGTTGGAAGCGGAAAGGATTCTCCGTGGGGGGCGTGAAGGTATAGGGACGGATCAGGTTTCCCGCAGTGCCGGGAGTCTGGAAACTCACTATCTCCCGATCCGAAGTGTTGTCTATAGCCTTCCCCGGGGAATAGACCGTGTTGAAGGGGAATAGATATTCCTTCTGCGAGAGATTCTGGAAAGTCACATTCCTGATGGTGAAAGACTCATTCGCGCTCGAGGCTGAGAAAACGAATTTCACGAAATTGCGTGTGACGAAGAGATCGGCCTCCTGCTTCACGGATGGCCGCGGCTTATCCTCATCGGTTTCCCCTTCATTGTTTTCCGGAATCTTGAATGAGGATACAACATCGATGTCGAAGAATTCCGTCATCGGGATGAAGGTCTGCGCATCGCCTGAATTGTCGACGACGGGCACAGCCTTGCGGCCCGGATCATCGATTCCCTCCCCCCACTCATTGAATATTATCCATCTCTCCACAGAGTAGGGATCAAGCCGGGTGCCTCGGTTCGGTTTCGCACCAGCCTCAATCTCCTCCTCGGAGGGATAATACTCAGGCGCTATTTTTTCCAGCATCTCCGCGATTGTTTCTCCGGTAGCGGTGAAATTAGATGACAATCCATCCAGTCCGGCTTCGTTGGCAATGAGATATATCCTTTTTTTCTCAGTGCGCGTCATCTTTTCGTTGTCAACATACCCCTGGGAGGTCGAGACAGAAAACGTCAGTTCATCCCGGTCGATGAGATCCTCGGAGGTGACCTTGGCGAGAGCTTTATCTTTCAGATTGATAAATCTGTTGTATTCCACCGTGTAGTCAGGCCGGACGATGATTATCCTGAGAGTGTTGATCAGTTCCTGAGGGATGTCGGACTGCTCGAAACCAAATGTGTTCCCTTCATCCTCCGCACGGGTGGAGCCGACACCGGTTATTCTGCCGATGCTGACATTCAGGGTGAGATCAACCTTTCCGGCAGCATCCGTGGCGAACCGGGAGATCTCTCCCGGCTCCTGTTCGGAGCATGCCCCAACTATAGCCGCGAGGCATGAACAGAGAAGCAGGGATATGTTTCTGACAAGTTTTCTCATAATTCAGCGTTGTTTATTCTCACAGACCAGTCTTTTATGGAGATTGTCGTGCTAACCCAGTAATGGTTTTCATCGAGGAAGAAGATCATGTTCCATCGGCTTTCGCGGTCGAGGAACTCCTGCGGTGGCATATCTCGGAATGCTTGGCTTTTCAGCAGCAGCAGATAATTGTTGAGAGGAATGTCGACCACTTTCCTGCCAGACTCGATATGAGTGATCTGCAGACATGGTGAATTGCCGGTGGCCAGACGCGAGATGCTCAATTCAGCCCATGCCACGCTGGCCTTGTCGCCATCGGGGAGCTCGCCGGGCGATGCGTTGCCTCTGGCCCAGGGAAGATAGTTCACGTTGGGCACGGGAAGCAAGTCATTATCCCAGGCGAAGAGCGTATTGTTGTCGATGATCCTGAAATCATAGTCCTCGTTATTCACTGGAGTGCCGTTTATCTGCTGAAGCAGAATCCTGACATTGTTGGTGTCTTTCATCATCGGGACAGTCACCTCGCGATAGGTCATCGAATTCTCCTCTACCTCCGTGTCGAGGCGCCCATAAAACAGATGGTGCAGCTCTGTTCCCACAGGTTCCGTCAGGCATTCCGGTTTCAGACGCACTTCAATGTCGTGATAGCGTGTTGTCTCCGGATTCGTGACGAACTCGAAAGAGGCTTTATCGTCGGCCATGCCACCGTAGGCAAGGATATGATATTTGCCGGGTTTCAGATCCACCACCATTCGCCAGTTCTCGTCGGCAAGATCGGAGGTGGTGTTGGTCTTTGTCAGCAGATAATTTCCCTGCTCATCGTAGAAGAGCACTGTCAGGCAGTCTACCTGCGAATAGAATGCGTTGGCAAACTCCATATTATAGTCATAGATAAATCTTATCCTCAAACCCTGCGGGCAAGGCTCGAGATCTTCATGGAGACGGTCGCAGGCTCCCGCGATAAGAATCGCGGATATTGCGCAGACAATAAGATACAATCTTTTGAAATAAACCGGGATGATGCTGGTTTTCATTTTTCTAAAAATCTGTTTCTTGGTTAGTGACCTGGCAGACGTCACCATCCGCCAGGCCTTTTGCCGACATCCTGTCGTCAACCAGAGGTCGCAACCTCCGGGTGAGGATCAGATGCGTGGAGTTTTCAATTCATTCAATGTTGTAAATCGGGGGATTTGTGTACCGCTGGATTTACAAAACAATATTGTTGGTGCGCACAACCCATGGCAACGTGGTGCAGGTAACCGTGATATAGAGGTCTGCCTCCTCGTCGTCGGTGTTCGGATCGGGAGCATCCGGATCGTTCTCGATTATTCTGGGATGGCCGAGCTGCGAGATCTTGGTGACAGCAAGCTTATAGACGTTGTTACGGACAACCGCAAACTCCATGGGACCCATCACTCCATTCATACCGTTGTCGTTGTGACGGTTCCAATAGTAGTAGTAGCAATAGTAAGCCCATCCGCCGAGTTCCTTGTCATAGCTCTCCTGATAGATCGTTATCTTGTTCCTGACAACGGCATCACGGAAATCCTCGTATGGTTTCACCACATATCCTCCCTCATGATCCCATTTGCCGAAATATGCATCCGGCGAATCAGGATTTATGGCAAGGTCATCTTCAATGGTTACATTGCCATCCTCCGTGAAGAAATTGGCTGTCGAAGGATCATCTCCTTCAATCGAAATCTTGATAGAGCCGAATCCTCCAGCCAGCCCACTTGTTTCTGAGCCTTCAGTCGATTCGGCATCTCCGTCGCTACCTGTGTTTCCAGAATTAGCTACGCCAAAGACTGCATTATAAAGTCCGACACTTCTGTTGAGGGTAATTTTCCATTTCCCGTCTACCTTTTTCAAATCAGTCATGGCAAGATAGATAGCCATGCGCTTGATATGATCCCAGCCGCAATAGAGATGGCCGCCATATTTGAAAATGAGATGGTTTGATGCCACCTGTTCATCCGTCTGAGTTTCGACAACCTCAAGTGCTTTAAGAAGACGTTTGGTATAAAAATCATCCTTCTCCTCGTCAATCTTACGCCCGGGTTTCATCTGACCCTTGAAGACAATACCATTCGAGACACTGTTCTTCTGGCTGTTCACGCCGGGGATTGTACCCTCCGTGAGATAACGCCACACTTTGTAATTCCCTGAATTATCGTTCACTTTACCGCCAAGAACATCTTTTACCTGGGATGTGTACCAGCGGTCGTTGCTTGTATCGACATTGTCAAGGACTCCATTCTCATCAAAGAAAGGATAGTTGAGGTAATTGGTGAAACCGCTCGAGGGAGCCTTATTGCCGTAAGTTCCAATATATTTCCATTTTGCTTCTGCGTCTACCACATAATTTCCTTTTACTTCCTTATCATCCACGACAATATCTCCTCCGTGGTCGTTGGAATACCATGGCAACTCAGGGCCGCAAAGAGTGAGGTTATTATCTTCTCCGTTTGTTTTGTAGGCGATGGGACGGCCATTGTTTGAAACACGACGCAGGTAATAATAATTCTTGTTCATGTTCACGAGGCTCATTTTGCCAAGAAATACATCGACTATAGGTGTCTCGTCTGCATTAAGAACCACATGGTAGGTCTGAGCCTTGAAACCATTGTAGTTCGGATCATCCGGTTTTTTTACTCCGTCAAGGGCTCCATCGCGGAAATCATAGCGCGCTGCCGTACGCTCCACCAAAACATTCCCTCTATCTGTAAGATTGTCGATCTCATTGGGACGCCCGAAATTATTGATGCCGGAGAGATTGAAGGGTGAACCCTCAGTCGAGAAAGGTTCCCACTCTTCAAGCGTCGGAGGGAAGAGACGGGTGGCGATGCTGGCATTAGACATCAGGAAATTGTCGGCTCTCCAGATCATGTCTGCACTGGATGTCGTGGCCTCATCCCATTTTCCTATTATATCAAACCAAGGCTTTTTTTCTCTGCCACCATCACCATCCTCGTTTGTAATATCACTATCATCGAAAGAAAGACTTCCGAGCCGGTTTATTAGGTCTTCAGTTGGATTGCAGAAAACAAATACGTTGATTTTGTGTGCTCCCGTCTGGGCATCAATCGCAAACATCTCCTCGTCCTGACTGTAGTAGTCAGACAGATCGGTTTTTGAGAATTTAGAGGAAGTGCGGTAGCTTCTTCCGGATGAGCCTACAGGTGAGATTTTTTCAGTAACGCCGAAAGCGATAAACTGATTTGTGTAGGTGGCCAGCACGATGGCTACACGGTTCACTTTGTTTTCGGCATCTGTACCAACTTCCGTGCCGCCGCTGCTGGAGTTTTCACCATCGGTGTAACTGCGGGTTTCCTTTGCGGAAGGAAGGTCGAAGTTCACAGCCAGATAGACACCCTCAGCCGGATCTTCCTGCGGTTCGTTGGTGCCGCCTCCCGGGGTGAGAGTCTCGTTGGTGCAGGCGGCGGAGAGCAGCAGGGCGGCGCCGGACAGCACGCTGATAATACGATTCTTTTTCATGTTGTTTTGATTGAATTTATTTGTTTTTATTTTTTGCTTTTGGAAGCGCCTTCCCGGTGAAGACCGGGATCACTTGCGGAATTTGATGCCGCCCTTGAAGTTGACGATCGAGTTTATGCGCTCGATGGCGGCCTCGGCCTTCGGGGTGCCCGCCTTCTTCAGGTAGCTCACGGCTGTGTCGAAGTCCTTCTTCTTGGCGGCAAGCATGCCGCGGGCGTAGTCGGCGTCGGAGCTGTCGCCGGCCTTCTGAAGATACTTCTCGGCGCTGACGTAGTCGCCGCGCACGATCGCCGAGTTGGCCGCGTTGAGGTTGGCCGTCGGATCCTCCGGGAAGAGCTTCACCGCCGCGTCAAACACCTCGTTATATTCGTCGCTCCCCATCTCGTAGCTGTCGGCCAGGAGATAGATCTCGTCGAGTGTCAGGTTCTGCGGACGCGTGGCCAGCACCTCGCGGATCTCGTTGACGTCGGAGAATTTCCTGATGTTGTATTTGATGAGGTAGTCGGTGTGGCGCAGCCAGGGATAGACGTTCTTCAGCAGCCAGGCGTAATCCTTGGGGAAGAGCTGGCGGAAGCGGTCGTTGCGCTTCTCCACGGGATAGTCGGAGTCGATGAACTCCAGCATCTTCTCCCGCTCGGGGAGCGCCGAGTTCACGATCGCCTCGCGCAGTCCGGCCCAGTCCTCGGGCACGGAGGCCGTGTTATAGACGGAGGCCGGGAAGTCGTAGAGCTTCGAGACGTAGTCGCGCACGGCCTCGGTCCTCCCCTTGGCCAGGCGCACGTTGTTGGAATAGGGGCCCTCGGGAGATGCGTAGCCCGTCAGGGTGATGCTCTCGATGGTGGCGTCCTTGTTATCGCGCACGGTGTCGATCGAGCTCGTGATCTTGCGGAGCTCCAGGGGATTGTTCATGTAGTCGGGATAGATCTCGGTGCGGTTCACCGGGAAGTTGACGTAGGCCTTCCCTTCGAGCACGAACTCCTTGACGGCCTTCACCGGCGGGGCGATATATTGCAGGTCTTCCGGCACGGGGATCGTCGGGGGGACAAGGTCGAGGTCGGCCACCGGCACATCCTCCTCCGCGAGCGGCGCGCCGCAACAGCCCGAGGTTAGCACGCGGAAGCCGACGGTGGATTCCCCCATCCATTCCTCCCAGGGCACCTCCATGGTGAAGGTCTCCGCAAGGCGCGCCCCGGAGCGGTAGAGCGGGCTCTCGCCGTTGGAGCGCAGGTTGTAGTAATACTGGTTTCTGCCCGCGATCGAGTAGGGGGTGAGCTCCTTCTCCACGGAGCCGTCGGCGCTGCGGATCACCGGGATCACCTTCAGCAGTTTGTCGGTGCCCAGATGGCAGAGGTCAGGCCTGACGGTCATGCTGACGGTCAGGGCAACGTCGCTTGCGCGCTCCACGTTTATGTCGGTCAGTCCGAGTCTGTCGACCTGCTGACCCATTGCCGTGGCGGCGCAGGCCAGCAGCAATGCGGATAGGATTCCTTTGATTGATTTCATCTTGTTCAGCAGATTAGCGGATTAGAACACGTATTCGAGATTGAGGGCGATCTTGGTGGGACCCACGTAGTTATGAACCTTCCCCTTCTGGATCCGCGTGCCGCACTCGGCGCAGGGGTAGACGTCGTTTCTGGTCCAGATCCAGCCGAAGCCGAACTCGGCCTCGAGGTTCCAGTGGCGCGCGATGGGCCACGCATATCCGTAGGCCACTCCGGCGCCGACGCCCCACCCCTCGTAGCGGCGGTCCTTGAGCACGCGGAAGTTGGTGCCCAGGAAGTCGATCGGGATGTCGAGGTTGCCGGCGTTATACTGGCCTCCCAGCGCGTGGAAACCCAGGAAATGGCCCGCGAACCGCTGGCAGAACCAGTAGCGCGCCTCAGGCTGGACTAGCCAGTGGCGCCACTTGTGGCCGTTGACCGACCAGAGGTTGAAGTTGCCCGAGATGTCGAGGGTCCACTTCGGCGCCAGTCCGATTTCCACGCCGAGGTTTGGCGAGAGGGTAGCGTCATATAGAAGATTCGACTTGATGCCCACGTTCTGGGCGCGTCCCGGCAGAGAAAGCAGGGCCATGGCGAGGGCCACGAGCAGCAGAGACAGTCGCGAATGAAGCAAGCGGACAGATGTTTTAGGAATGCCTGATAGCATGCTGCAGTGATAAGGTTTCCCCCTCCGGCTCCCTCAAGGAGGAGAATTCTACAAAAGCGCGGGAACCGCCTCACGCCCCACCTGCCTAAAAGGGGGCAGGACAATGAGCTACGCTTCAACAGTCTCAAGTGATATTCCCGGCCTGGGGGCTCATCACGCCCCAACCGGGTTTAGTTCGCGCAAAATTACTTCTTTAAAAGTTATTGTGCAAGAAATAGCGCAAAAAAAATTTCATTTTTAACATTCGTCTCCGCGAGGCGCATAATTGCTTGCAGGGAGGGCCTTCGTCGGACGGGGGTCAGACCATTGTCGGACGAAGGTCGGACGGGGGTCGGACGGGGGTCGGACGGTGTCAGACCTGGGTCGGACCTTTGTCGGACCGGGGAGGTGAAGGTGGATCTGCGGGCGTTACTCATTTTCTCGCTGATACCCCCTTCTTTCAAAAACTGTGCTTGCTGAGCGGAGATCATCCTCTTCAATAGATAAACCGCTTGGTTAATAAGAGTGATGCATAGATTTGCAAGTTCTTCCGCATTCAATCTTTCAATCAGAGCAATGTACCCACCATTCATAAAGCCATCAGTCTTCACATATTGGCAAAGTTTCTGGTAGCGCGGATGCTTCTCATCCCAATGCTCCATTCTGGAGACCCGCAGGAAATCCTGATAGTCTTCGAGGAGCTCCATGAAGCTTGCCTTGGCCACGTTGGTGAGAAAAATCTCCGATTTCTTCGATGCGCATGATGCCTCACTCCCCTCCACGATGTTCTGCTTCCCCGAACGTGCTGCCTGCCGCATCTGGTCGATGGTGCGGTCGCCGTGTTCAAGATTCTTCTTGATGAAGAGATCGGTGGCATCATAGATTATGACTGCGATTTTATATACGAGCAATTTCTTATAGCCACCGTGCTTGGGGAGGAAGTCAGCCATAGTCTAAATGTGGGTTAGGGACTGCGAATATAATCAAAATAATCGGCCCCTCAAAAAAACAGCGCAAATCAAAATCAAAAAAATTATCCCGGACGGGGGAGGCAACAGCGTCAGACCATTGTCAGACCATTGTCGGACGGGGGGGAGGACTGGGTCAGACCTTTGTCGGACGGGGGTCGGACCGGGGGCGGACGGGGGTCGGACAGAGGTCGGACTGGGGTGGGAGACAATAACTTTTAAAGAAGTAATTTTGTATTCAATTTCGTGGAAGACGTCCGGAGGTTTTCCGGAATAAAGGATATTTATTTAGAAAAGCGTTGCTTGTCGTCATGTCTGAGACTCCAATATTTTCACTCTCTTCCGAGACAACAGTGAGCCTGCGGGGCCGGAGACGAAACGCGAAGCAGATTCCCTCGCTTTGTTTATTTTACTCTTCTCCAGGGGAATCGGAAGAGCATTCAATCACTGCAGCATGCTTTCCTGCATTTTTAAACGAAGAAGAAACCATCTGAACCGGGCAATCCCGCTCCTGCTCGCATCAATAGCCATGGCGATGTGTAGCCTGACGGCATATTCTCAGTCCGTCGGCGTGAAAACGAATCTTGTTTCCGACGCCACATTGTCGCCAAACCTCGGAGTAGAAATCGGACTGGCTCCCAAATGGACGTTTGACCTCTCGGGACAGTTCAACCTATGGAAGCTTTCCCACGACCGTCAGTGGCGCCACTGGGCCTTGCAGCCTGAGGGCCGCTACTGGTTCTGCGACCGGTTCATGGGGCATTTCGTCGGCGCCCACCTCCTGGGCGGAGAATACAACATCGGCGGCATCGACTTCGACTTCTCGATGCTTGGCACCGACTTCTCGAAACTGAAAGACACCCGATATCAGGGATGGTTTGTCGGCGCAGGCGTGGCCTACGGCTATGACTGGGCGCTCAACCAGAACTGGAACCTCGAGGCCGAGATCGGACTCGGCTGGACCTACACACGCTTCGACCGTTACCGCTGCACGGGATGCGGCAAGAAAATAGAGTCGAACAAGCCTCACAATTATTTCGGGCCCACCAAGATCGCCCTCAACATTGTCTACGTGTTCTAACCACCGAATGATGAATTTTATGAAAAGCCAGAGATTCCTTTCACTTTCAGCCCTCGTCCTTGCGGCTGCACCGTTGATTTCGGCAAGTGAAATAACGCCGGTGGAGATCGACAGCATAGCCTTCAACAGAAGCGGCGACTTCATGTCGCTGACCATGAATCTTGATTTCAAGCCCACGGAGGTGAAGAGCAGCAGGGCGCAGATCCTCACTCCGCTCATCGTGTCGGAAAGCGGCGACACCCTCGCCCTCCCCTCGGTGGGGATCTACGGCCGCCAGCGATATCTCAACTTCCTGCGCAACGACCGCGCAGGGCTCTCGAGAAACAGCGAGACCTCCTTCCGGGAGTCAGACCGCCCGTCCGATTACCATTATTCGGCGGTGGTGCCTTTCCAGGACTGGATGAACGGAGCCAGCCTCATCATGAGGCGCAGGCTCTTCGGATGTGCCAACTGCCTGATCGAGGAGAAGAACGATCCGGTGCTTTCCTACTATGCGCTCAACCCCGGGATCCCCGAGATCCTCTATTTCGAGGCCAAGGACATGGGGCCTGTGGTCGAGAGCCTCGAAGGTTCGGCCTATATCGACTTCATCGTCGACAAGACCAACATCGAGCCCAACTACCGTCGCAATCCTCAGGAGCTCCTGAAGATCCAGGAATCAATCGACACGGTGCTCAACGATCCCGACGTGACGATCACCAGCGTGTGGCTGAAAGGGTTCGCGTCGCCGGAGAGCCCCTATTCCCACAACACCGATCTCGCCATCGGCCGAACGGCAGCCCTCAAGAAGCACATCGGGCAGCTCTACAACTTCCGCGACGACCTCATCTCGACCGACTATGAGCCGGAAGACTGGGAGGGGCTCCGGAGATTTGTGGAAAACTCCAACATCGATCACAAGGCCGAGATCCTCGAAATGATCAACTCCGACATGGAGCCGGATGCCAAGGAGGCCCTCATAAAGAAGACCTTCCCGCAGGAATACAAGTTCATGCTCGACAATTTCTATCCGGCCCTGCGCCACACTGAATACCGCATCACCTACGAGGTGAAACGCTTCGATGATCTCGACAAGATCCGCCAGGTGATGCGCACCAAGCCAAACCGGCTCACCCTCCGCGAGTTCTATCTCCTGGGCAACTCGGTTGCCCCCGGCAGCGACGAATTCAACGACGTCTATGAGACGGCCGCCAGGATTTATCCTGACGACCCGATAGCCAACCTGAACGCGGCCAACGCCGCCATCCAGCGCAAAGACTTCGACTCGGCGGAAAAATATCTATCGCGGGCCGGGGAATCCGATGAGGTGACCTACGCCAAGGGGGCGCTCGCCTTCTCCCGCGGAGACTATTCCACGGCAGAAGACTACATGAAGCAGCTCCCGCAGCTTCCCAAGGCTGTCAACACCCTTAAGGAGATCGACAGGATCAGGGAGAGCAAGGTGGAGAAACCGATCAAATTCACTCTTGAATGAAACTGAGAATCAAATCATTTAACAAAACGAAATTAAAAACTGATTTAACAATGCATAAACACATGAAACTGACAAGACTATTTGCAGGTCTTTTCGGGATGGCAGCCCTGAGCGCATGCACATCCGACGCGCCTGACGTCAACAATCCCGCAGAGGATGACGTGCCCAGCCGCTACCTCAAAGTGTCGATCCGCAGCTCAGTAGCCGGTGGCACCCGCGCCGAGGGCGACCAGAATGGCACCTACGAAGATGGCTATTCAGCTGAGAACGAAGTGAAATCGCTCCGTTTCTATTTCTTCGATGAAGACGGAAAGGCTATCCCGGTGAGATATACAGGCGAAAGCTATTTCACTTGCAACCTCGACGATCTTGAAGAGGCCGCCGGCCCAGATGACAACGTCAATATCGAGAAGGTGGTCAACACCGTTATCGTCATCAATCCCAAAGATGAGGAGAACCGCTCCAAGATCCGCCAGATGGTAGCACTCGTAAACTATCAGGGAGTTGAATCCCAGCTCTCAGGCAATATGGATATGGCAGCCCTGACCTCGATCGAAGCCACCTCGGCTATAAACACCGACGGGAGCTTCCTGATGTCCAATTCCGTATTCCTTGACGGCAACACAACCCCCACCGCCATCACCTCTACCGTCATCAAGCCGGAAGACTTCAAGAGCACCAAGGAGGAAGCCGCAGTCAATCCGGTCGATGTCTACGTGGAACGTGTCACTGCCAAAGTGCGCGTCTCGATGTCGTGGAAATCAGAGATGGAAGTTGTCCCCGACGTCAAGCTTGGCGACGCCAAAGGCCTGACCGCCATCGCCCTCAAAGACAAGGACGGAAATCCTATCAAAACGGGATATGGCGCTAATGATCCGCAGGTCTACGTGATCTTCCAGGGCTGGAACCTCTGGTGGACCGCTGATAAGACCAACCTCTTCAAGAAGATCGGCAACTGGGATCTCGGCTGGATCTGGACCCACCCCGCCTACAACCGTTCCTATTGGGCCGAGAATCCTGAAGGCGTGAGCCTTACGAAATATAACCATGTCGATGCCGACCTCCAGTTTGGCCTGGGCAAGGGAGAGAATGAAGACTACACGAAATATACCGCCTACTGCATGGAGAATGCCGCCGACTTCGGAAACAACGGTTTCAAGAAACCATACGACCCGTCGAAAGAGACCACCAACCGCACCCTCGTTTATCTGAAGGCCCTTCTGGTGACTCTTGATGGAAAAGAAGCCACGCCCGCCGACATCTCCGAATGGGCGGGCATGAAATATGCGAATAAAAACGACCTCCTGGCAGCGATGTTCGCTCCGAACGTTGACCAGTTCTACTTCTTCGATTCAACGAATACCGTTAACGAACCTCAGACCGATGAGGAGGGTAACGTGATCCAGAGCGGAGAGACTTCGTTTAAGTGGGAATCTCTCAAGGCACCATCTCCCGAGAACGACGGCGACGTGAAGCTTGTGCCCGCGATGCAGTCAGTGGTCGACGGCATTCTCGCCGACGACAAGTCGGAGAATTCACCACGCTATCTCAGCTATGTGCAGCTCGCTCCTTCTGCAAAAGGGAAGAAGATCTATCAGAAGACCGACAATGGCTACAAGCTCGTGGATGAAAAGACTGTCAACACCCAGCTCGCCTCTGTAGGCGGCGCGAAGGTTTGGGAGCAGGGAAACACCTACTATTATCAGGAGATCCAGCACCTCGGCAAGACCGGTGCAGACGGATCATCCTACGGCGTGGTCCGCAACCATATCTATGACATGATCATCGAGAGCGTGATCGGCCTGGGCACCCCGGTGCTGAAATATACGGATGAAGAGGGCAACGATTCCTGGGAGATCATCACTCCCCAGAAGCCGACCCCTGATTCCTATTTCCTTGGCACGCGGCTCAACATACTCTCCTGGCGAGTGGTCAACAACAACGTAAACCTCGAATGGTAAAGAAACACAGCGAAACGCTCTGAACTTATGGCCGGCGGGAGGCAATCCCGCGTCCCGCCGGCCTTTCCTTCCCCAATCACTACCCATCTCTCCCCCACCGACAGGCCGGACCCCGACGGCGCTCCGCCCTGCCTCCGACAACTCCGCAGCCACAGGCCGCGGGACTCCGATCCCGAGTCGATCCTGAAGCCGACTCCTCCAAATCTGAAATCATCGCGGAAAGACAGTTTTTCCGCTTAATCATATACCGACAATACTGTTGAAATGAAAATAACCGCCTATATCAAACGTTTCATGGCCGCGGCAGTCACGTTGTTTTCCGTGACTATGCTGACCGGATGTCACGGAGCCATCTTCTCCGGTGAGGGGGATTGCGACGTGGTCTATAAACTCCGTTTCCGCTACGACATGAACATGAAGTTTGCCGATGCCTTCCCCCACGAGGTGAAGTCGGTCAGCCTCTATGCTTTCAATAAGGAGGGGAACCTTGTCTGGCAGACCACCGATTCCGGCGAGCATCTCGCCCAAGAGGGATATGCCATAACGCTCCCCCTCGCGCCGGGAGAATACTCCTTCATGGCCTGGTGTGGGCTCGATAACGGAGAGTCGTTCACCGTGCCCGGAATCACGAGCGGCGACACCCGCGACAATCTGCATTGCAAGCTCAACCGCAACTATCATGAAGAAGACGGAGCCATATCGACCGACGATCTCCATGCACTTTTCCACGGCACCCTCGACGTGACGCTCCCCGTTGACGACGACGGCGGCGAATACGTCTACACGATGCCCCTCATCAAGGACACCAACGTTTTCCGCATCGTGCTCCAGCATCTCTCCGGAAAAGACATCGACCACAACGACTTCACCTTCAAGATCGAAGATGAGAACGGATGGCTCCACCACGACAATTCGCTCCTCGACGACGAGAAAATGACCTATCACGCATGGAGCAAATATTCCGGGAATGCGGGAGTCGACGACGGCAGTGAAGGCACTCGCGCCATCACCGACGTGCAGGTGGCCGTGGCAGAGCTCACCACCAGCCGCCTCACCATGAGAGACTGGACCCAGAAGACGAAACCGATGCTCACCATCCGCAAGGCCGACAACAAGGAGGTGGTGGCCAAGATCCCCGTGATCGACTACGCGCTGCTCGTGAAGGGAAACTATCATCGTGAGATGAGCGACCAGGAATATCTCGACCGTCAGGATGAATATAACATGACGTTCTTCCTCGACGAGAATAACCACTGGATCAACACCGTCATCCTGATCAATTCGTGGCGCGTGGTTCTCAATCCCACCGATCTTGAGTGATCCAGGCTTTCCGACGGAAGATGGATCAGACTCATTCAGAAATTTTCAATCATTACTAAAGCGAACCAATAAGTGAAACCGATTATATATAGAGTTCTGTCGTTGCTGCTGCTCTGTCAGGTCGCCGCTTCCTGCGTTTCCGACCCTGCTTCAGAGCCGGAGGCAGGAACAGGACTCCCCACACTCTCAATCTCTCTGGGTCTTTCGGGTCGCACCCGTGCCGATGCCGGCGGGGAATTCGAAGACGGAGTCGGATATGAAAATTATCTGGATCTCAAGAACGGAAATTTTCGCATCTACTTCTTTGACCATGACGACAACACATTCATTGCCCGGTTCAACCCGACCGTGATCCCGGCAATGAACTGGAACGATGAGCTGAAGGATGTCGATCTCCGTTTCATCGGCAATATGCCCCCGAAGGTGAAATCGAAATTCAAGATGGTGGTCCTCGCCAACTGGTCCAACTATCCTGAAGAGAAGAGCGAAGAGGAGGCCGCGGCGAATGAATTTGTGCTTGTGGAGGGAACCACCACTATCGAAGACCTCACGACCCACGTCGGCTCACAATTCCGCGCACCAAACGATCTTTATGGCGACGGATGGCTGAGAAAAGACGCCCTAATGCCCTTCTATGGAGTTCGGGCCTACGACCTCAAGGATCTTTTCCCTGCCGAGATCGACGAAGAGGGGAAGGTGAAACAGGGCGCCAAGATCCTAATGCCTGATGGGAAAGAGATTCCGATGCTCAGGGCCCTCGCCCGGGTGGAGGTCATCCTCGACCATTCTCAAGCCTCTTTTGAGGATGTCTCTTTTGATGAGGTCTCGATGTCGAGGGTCAACAAGTTTGGCTTCGCGGCTCCCTATAAACCGACAGACTGGAATTATGATTATAATGATTACTTCAAGAATAAGGAAGTCGACACCAAGTACTGGGAATATTCCGAGATAGGAAGCGTGCATCTTACTGAAAATGCGTCTTCTGATAACAAAGGTGGGGGAACAAATGATGCCAATCCCATCTCGTTGCAGTTCACCAGGGTCAAGAAAAGCCCGGAGACATGGGTGGCCTACGTTCCGGAATACCGTAACACAGGAGAGGGCGACACTCCTACCACCATCAAGGTGACACTCAAGAATCCGGAAGGCACAAAAGCCGACAATGCCACTTGGACCAAAGAGATCCATTTCAGCGCAAACGGCACCAAAGACGAACAGGATATCGAGAGAAACCATATCTACAGGTTCACCATCAACGGAATGAGCGCTAACCTTGATCTCCATCTCGACATCCAGCCATTTGCCGAAAAGAAGCTTACCTTCGAATTCGGATTGATGCGCGACGAGCGCGGCGACCTCATGGTGCTCACAGACGATGAAGGAAACCTTCCGGATTACTTCACCAGTTACATGGATAAGAATGAGGATAAGTGGCCGAAAGTAATTGATCCGGAATCCGGCGAAGAAACCAATGATAGAGTAACACTCGAACCGGGCGACTATTATGCGATCGTTGTCGGAGAATATGAAGATATGTCGCAGGCGCAGGTCTGGATCAAGGATTCCGATGGATGCAGGGTACTGACCAATTTTGAAAAGATAGGGAATGATAGTGAATGTAACGCACGCCTTGTGGAAGACTTTTTCGGACTAAATGAATCGGAAAGATACCATAAGGATCGCGTCGGCTACCGTAGGGTCTATCATTTCGATGGATCGGAGGATGGATCAGGGGCGCATAATACAATTGTCATCAGTCCATACGACGACAAGATGTATTTTTGCAGGGTGCCCGACGACTATGATCCGGACGATCCTGGAGATGGAACGACCAACCGTTACTATGAAGTAGAATCTTGGGATGAAACCGCTTGTAATGGATATATTAGAAGCTCGCTCAAAGGTATTCCGGGACAGGATATAATTGATAAAAAAGAAATTCCTGGATCGATTCCAGCTTCATATTATAGTGATTATGGATGCCAAATTGCCCCGGATAAAAAGTATGACCTGTTGAGGAAAATCGAGAGCTCCGGAGTTTTATCCAACTATATGTGGGTTCTGTCAAACGGCAACTAACCACAAAACAAAATTGAATGAACATTATGAATCGACTTAAGTCAATATTCAACATACTGCTCCTGTCTTGCCTCTTCGCAGGACTGTCAAGCTGTCACGACGACACGTTTGATTTCTATGGAGTCGACGGCGACGGCGAGGCGGTGCTGAGTCTGGAGGCGTGCTTCTCCCCCTTCTCGGAAGGGAACCTCACCCGGGCCTCAAACGTGGCTCCCGCCCGTGGCTTCAATACGATCTCCGATCTTGTGATCCTTGTTTTCGATGAGGAAGGAAAGCTTATTCCTGACCATATCAGGTCATATAAAGCTGATGAACTGGAAATTGCCGATGCCGGAAGAAACGATTCCGATGCCGGTGCTCCCGAAGAAGATAGGAAGACAGCCGAAACCGACACCAAGACCGTTTCCGGCATCAACCTGAAGCTCCCGTTCGGTCAATACTTCATAATCGGCGTTGCCAATTTCGGAGAATATAAAACCACCGGTGCCGGAATCACAACCATCAAGACTTCATTGGATAGACTAGAAGAGGTGGAAAACTTCGGTACGGAAAACTTCACACTTGACCAACTCAGCCGGTTGACCGTCGGCTGGAGCAATGACTATGCAAACAATCGGGCAATGCTCGGTTATTTCGCCGATCCATCGTCCTCATCCCCTCATTCGGGAAGTTCCTACGAACCGTTTCTCGTGAACCGTCCCGGTCTGCAACCACGGGCATGGTTGCGCCGTTGTGCTTCCAAGATCACAGTCGATTTTGACGGCTCATCGCTCCGAGACAATATCCGCATCTATATCAAGGATGTCAAGATCTACGACATAGCCAAAACCTGCACCTTAGGATTTGGAAATCCCCTCTCAAATGAGGAGGATCAGATCGGCTACAACAATAAGATAGAAGTTGATGATGATTTGACAAACCGACCTAACTCAGATAATGATGAACAAGTCATTGAATTCGGAGAGGGAGACTATAAAGACGGTTTATGGCCCTATGTATCAAAACAGGATCCTGTTCTCTTATTAAATGGAGAAAAGTGGGATCTTCACACACAGGATTCGAGCTGTCTATATTTCTATGAAAATATGCAAGGAACTAAGGAAGGTTATAATCGTCAGCCAGTTCCTAATCTTGAATCCGGAGGTGTAGCAGAGGGATTTAATGAGAAAGATGATGTTCGGTATGGCTCCTATATTGAGGTCAGGGCCCATTATGTATCCAATGTGACAGGTAACAGCGACGAATATGACATCAAATACCGCTTCATGCTCGGTAAGAACGTGACTGATAATTTCGATGCCGAACGCAACTATCACTACAAACTCACCCTCAAATTCCTCGGGAATGCCAACGAATATCACTGGCACATTGACTATGACAGTGATTTTTCTGGTTTCAAAGTGCCAAATCCTTGGTATGTCTCCTATCTATATAGTCATGACGCCTACCTTCCCTTTGAATTTAAACTTGGGGATGGAGAAACTCTTGAAGAGATGAAGGCTGTCATCGTAACAAATCCTTGGTATCCGACAAACGGGGAGGAAACGAGCGATGCCGCATTACGCGACCCGTCAAAAATTGATCTAACCCCTATTACTCCAGCCGGAGATCCAAACTATCCATATCTTGGGAACGAGGAAAACAGAAAGGTATGGAATGGCTTCCTTTCACTTAGAACTCCTAAAGATGAATCAGTATTGTCGGATGTAGATGCAGGAACTTCCTGGCCCGGTTATAAGGAAAGTGCTATAAATATTAATGAAAATTTCTATACGACAAACAAACTGGGAGAGAGAATAATCTATACTGCTGAGGATGGATTTGATGCTGATAATTATCTTCCGTTTCCTGAAAGAGACAAAGATGCAAGATTAAGTCGTCAGAAAATATCTGGAAACTTGAGAGAACGGAATTATTCCATCAGTATCCCTTTGTTTACGAGAGAAAAAGCTCTTATTAAACAAACCGGATATACCGGTAACAATCCTTTTGTCGGCTACCAGCGAGTTGCTCAGATAAGATTGATCGCTACCGTAAAAGATAAAGATGGAAATATCAAAACGCGGGAAGGTCTGGAAGGATCTTACGATCAGCTTGTAAATGTTGTTCAGGTACGCCGTGTCGTCAATCCTAAAGGTGTTTATCGAAAGGCGGGTAATTATGATCCGTTTCATGTCACTTTAAAATTTCAACAGTCAGAAGAGGAAGAAACTTCTTTCCGTGATATCCTGTCAAGAGGTCCATGGATGGCCGAAATTCTGGGTGATAAGAATTTTATAACTCTTGATGGCAAGCAACGTGTAACCGGGAGCGATGGAGATCCGATTGACTTCACAATCCGATTCAACCGTATGGGAGGGACCGGGAATAAAAATGCCATAGTCAGAGTTAAATATCATAACTATACTTGCACTCACCTGATATTTGTGAGACAAGGTTATGAACCGCAGGCGATTTGTAGTACTGGCAGAGATTTCAATAATCCTTCGATTGAGGGCGGTTCAAAGCCTACCAAGTGGTCTACCTGTAATATGATAGCAAAGAACCTAATGGCAGAAGACCCTCGTGACGAGGGATCAATGTTCAAGTTTGGCAACTCTAAAGTTTCAATCGATGCCTATAACAACGCATATAAATATGGAGGAAATGAAATGTATTCGGATTTGACGTTGTCAGATTTTCAACCTGACGGGCCATTTTTTATGTGCAATGAAGATGGACCAACCTTCACTATATCTGATAAAGGGATTGTGACTGGCTCCAAATCTGAATGGACTTCCTTTAGCCAAAATAATAGCGGCTTCATAGGCGATAACGATTTTATGGATTCAAAGGCTGCTACAATGCGGGATTTTGAACAATTATATTTAACCAAATATGTCGAGTGTGGCTTTGGAGTGTTGTATGCTGACGGAGCAACGACTACACAAGATGAAAATCTTGAAATGGTGAATGGTTGGCATCGACATGATAAATCCGGGAAGCGGGATCAGAAGGGCATGAGAGGTCTGTTTGTATACTATTGGAATCCTACGGATCCCGATGATGAATACAACGGGAAAAGTATATTTTTCCCGATTGGTAGATCAGGATATGGGCATCGAAAGGAGGGAAAAACTGCTCAATGGCCTTTTAATCTGGAGGAGGAAGCGAATCAGGGAAAAGGAATACTTAGGTATTCTTGTCTGAGATATAAATACGCCAATGATTTTGGTGGAGACTATGTGAACTTCCAGAAAGTATCACCATTGTTTGAAACACTTTATCGTCGGCCCGGTGCAATATATTGGGCAAGAAATAAGGAAGCAATCGACAGTTACTTGGAATGGAATGGTAAGACCGGCAAAGAGGTAGATCCAAAAGGATATCCTGCTTATGGGCTTGATATCAACTATTTCACTCTTGATGTCAATGCTATTACGGAACCAAACGTCGGTGATGCCAACGATGCTTGCTTTGTCAGGACGGTGGCTGAATAAGGAATCTTAAACTTCATAGCCTGACTGTATTGAATCTGATGCGCGGCCGGAAAACCCGGTCGCGCATCACGTGTTTTGATTGCCTCAGGAAAAATGCCGCTTCCCCAGGTCGATATATTCCGCAACCCGTAGTCCTTTAGAACCCACGGAGTGAACAGCCGATCCACTAACCAGGGAGCCAATGACTTGACAGAACAGAGAATCAGCCGAAGGTGTAGTTCTTGCGGAGGTGGCGGCGGTAGCGCAGGCGAGTGAGGAAGTTGCCGAGGGGATGCCAGAGCAGGAACCAGGGCAACGCCCACCAAAGGGTCACGGAGCCTAAGCGGCGCGCTGTCCGGCGGTAGATGAGGATTTCGGCGAGCCAATAGAGGAGCATGATCGCCAGGGCGATGCATCCTGCTACGGGGGAAGGATAGCCTTCAATGGCCGCGGCGATGAAGCAGCCGGCCACTGCCCACTGCATGATGGAGCCGAGACCGGCCCGCTTGAATGGCCAGGAGGGAAGGAAGCGCGACGTGAAGTCGTAGCGTTCCTTATATTCGGCGAGCATCCGGTTGGCGGAGAGCCCCCATTCCTCGGTTAGGATGGAGTCGGCGGAGATGGCCACGGCGGTGTTGTCGCCGTCCATGAGGTCGCGCAGGAAAAGATCGTCTTCCCCGTTCATGAGGTGGATGGTCTTGGAATATCCCTTGTGGATGAAGAAGAGCTCCTTGCGGAAGGCGAGGTTGGCCCCGTTGCCGCGATAAGGGTGGCCGGTGGCGGCGGCTCCGATCCATTGGCAGGAGGAGAGGGTGGAGTCCATCTCCCGATACCATTTCCCGGCACCGTGGAGATCTTTGAAATCTACGTGGGCATACCCGAGCGCCACGTCTTTTCCTTCCAGAATTGGGGTAATGAGGTCGGAGAGCCACCGGGAAGAGGGAATGGCGCAGTTTGAGAAGGTGGTTACCACGATCTCACCCTTGGCCGCTTTCATCCCGACGGTGATGGCGAGTTTACGGCGCGAGAGATTGTAGGCCTCATGGGGAACAAAGGTTACGTAGAGGTTTTCCGGCCATCTCTCTTCCACCCGCTCGGCGAGGGAGGCAGTGGTTTCGGAGCTTCCTTCGTTGACGAGGATCACTTCGTAGTCGGGATAGTCCTGGGCCATCGCCATCCCGAGCCATGAGATTGTTTCCTCTTCCTCGGTGAAGGAATGGGCGATGACGGAGACTTTGGGACATTTCCCTTCGGGAGGTTCGGCACCTTCGGGGCGAACTGCGCTTCCGGCTCTCCAGATCGGGACAAACCTCGACCAGATTCCGGCGAGTGCGGCCGTTGTTTCTGAAGCGAGGAGAATCAGCTCGGATGGCTGAAGCGATATGTCGGGAATAGTCATGATGCTGGTGGGATGATTGTTGGTGGTTGGGATGGTCAGTCGGCCGTCAGGGGTCTTGATTTGATCTTCCGGATCTGGATGGCGAGCATGATGAGGGTGATGACCGTCGCCACGCAGTCGCATATCGGGAAGCAACTCCACACACCGTTGAGACCGAAGTGGGGAGGCAGGATCAGCAGCAGGGGGATCATGAAGATGATCTGGCGCGTGAGGGAGAGGAACACAGCTTTTCCGGCCATGCCGAGGCTCTGGAAGAAGTTGGTGCCCACGATCTGGAGACCTACCATCCAGAATCCCATTGTAGTGATGTGGAGACAGTTGACTGCACACTGGATCTGCCCTTCATCCTGCATGAACATCATGGCGATGAATCGGGGATTGAGGGCTCCGATAAGGCTGCCGATGCTGGTCATGGTGAAGCCGGTGAGGGCGGCGAGGCGCAACGTCTTGAAGAGGCGGTCGTAGCGTCCGGAACCGTAGTTGTAGCCGAGGATCGGCTGCATGCCCTGGCAGATGCCGATGACCACCATGACGAAGATCGTGACGAAGCGGTTGAAGACCACGACAGCCGCGATGGCGTCGTCGCCACCATATTTGAGCAGGGAGTTGTTGATGATGGCGTTGATCATCGAGCCGGCAACGTTGATGAGGAAGGGAGCCATGCCGATGTAGAGGATCGCCTTGATGACCGGCCACTGGAATTTGAAAGTGCTCCTGACCCTTCAGGAACTGATGCAGTTCATATCAGACTCGTTCACGACAGAGACCAACAATAAGATCTCTTGAAAAAAACAAATCCGGGGAGCATTCGGAAATGCTTCCCGGATTTTTTTCAAGAAGATGAGTGGCGGACTCAGGCTTTGTTCTTGATGATGAGGACCTCGATGATCGAAACAGCGGTCTGCTCGGGAATCTGAAGGGTCTCTGCAAGCTGGTTGATGATGTCTTTCTCTTCATCTTCAAGCACTCCATCGGCAAGCGCTATGTCCACGGCACATGCGAATGCAGTGAGCTGAAGATCCTCGGGAAGTCCTTTTACAGAGGAGGCCACCAGCGCGCTGGCTCCCTGATTCTTCAGAATGCGGAAAAGCTTGTCGAACATCTTGTCGAAAGCGGGTCCGGAGAAATTGTCATAGAGACGGAGACGACGAATATAATTGACGATTCCATCCCATTCCGACTGGGCGATGCTGCCGTCGGCTCCTGCCATCGCCAGAGCGATGCCGGCAAATGCCTCCTGCTTTGTGAGCTTATCTTCTTCAGGCACTTGCTTGAAAATTTTGTCAAAAAGTCCCATAATTTTGTATGTGTTTTTGAGATTGTATTGCAAAGTTAACCATTTTCTTCGAATTAGACCGGAAAGATGAGTTTAAAAATTGTGAAAACCCATCACTTCTCCGAACCTGCGTGGGTGGCGGGGCGGCGTTTGCGGGTGGCGAAGTATTGGTTGTAGACGAGGCCGCCGACAATCAGCACGAGGCCGATGTAGGTGGAGGGGAGGATAGGCTCGCCAAGCACCACGGAGATGAAGAAGAGACTCAGGAAGGGGGAGAGATAACACATCTGGTTGATGAGCGCGGGATTGTTAGTGGTGCGGATCGCCATGCCGAAGCAGATGAAGGGGACGCTGATCTCGAAGGCGCCGATGTAGGCGCCGGAAAGGATGGCGTCGAGATTCAGGTCGCCGAGGGGCATGAAGATGGTGCCGATCCCGAGATAGAGCATGCCGAAGAGGAAGGTAAGAAACAGAGATGGAACCTCCTCCACCTTATCCTTGAGACTATCATTGATGATCCAATAGAGGGCCCAGAGAAGCGCGGAGCAGAATGCGAGCCCCACTCCTGCAGCGGAGATCTCTCCGGTCACCCCCTTCCCTCCGATGGAGATCATCGCCACTCCGATCAGCGACACGGCCATGCCGAGATATTTCGCCTTGGGGATGGGCTTATTGGCGAATGCCGCCAGAAGCACGGCCAGGAAGATGGGCCAGAGATAGTTGATCGGCTGGGCCACCTGCGCCGGGAGATAGTCGTAGGCCTTGAAAAGGACAAGGTAATACGTCACGGGAGCCACCAGCCCGAGGAGGGCGAAACGCCCCCACACGGCCGCCGAGAGCCCCTTCAGGGAACTCCAGACGCCGGTGATGGTCATCCAAAGCGCAAAAATCAGCAGGGCCGTAGCCGACGCCACAAACACCATGCCATAGACCGACATGTGGGAGAGGGCGATCTTGAAGGCCGTGGCCACCGTCGACCAGCTGAGCACCGCTACGGCGCCCAGCATCACAGGCTTTGTTTCATTCTTCATGACGGGGTCAGCGCTGTGCCTCTACCTCTTCGGTAGTGAGCGGGATGCGGCGGCCAAGACGGCGAGCCCCATCTTTGGTGATCAGATAGTCTTCCTCATTGCGGATGCCGCCGAAGTCGCGCCATTTATTGAGCTCCGCATAGTTGATGAACTCCTTGAAGCGTCCTTCAGCCTCCCAGAGGTCGATCAGTTCGGGGATGAAGTAGACTCCGGGTTCGATCGTGAGCACATAGCCCTCCTCGAGGGGACGGGCCAGACGGAGCGACTTGCGGCCGAACTGAGTGCTCTTTGGCTGGCCGTCGTAGCCTACCCACACCTCGCCGAGGTTCTCCATGTCGTGAACGTCGAGACCCATCATGTGGCCGAGGCCGCAGGGGAAGAACATGGCGTGGGCTCCGGCCTTCACGGCCTCCACAGGATCACCCTTCATGATGTCGAGCTGCTTGAGCCCGGCGCAGATCACCTCGGCACTCTTCTCATAGACCTTCACGAAGGGCACGCCTGGAGCAAGCATATCCACGGCAGCAAGATGGGAGGCCACCTGAATGTCGTAGATCATCTTCTGGCGCGGGGTGAACTCAAGGCCGGCGCAGATGGTCGACGACATGTCGCCGGCATAGCCCGACTCAACCTCGGCTCCAGCGTCGACGAGCACCATGTCGCCCGGACGGATAAGATTGCCGTGGTGGTGGTTGTGGAGTGTCTGGCCGTTGATAGTGCAGATGGTGGGGAAAGAGAGGCGGCAATTATGCTTCCCCGCTGTCGCCTCGATGATGGAGGCTATTTCATATTCGTGCATACCCTCGCGGACGGCACGCATGGCAGCCACGTGCATCGCGGCTGTGACATCGCACGCCTTCTCGATCTCCACGATCTCCTCGGGAGTCTTGTGGTTTCTCATCTCCACGACGCCGCGGATGAAGGGGATGGAGGGCTTCTCGGCTCCCGGCTTCACGTCGAGGAGCTCCCAGAGCTTGAGCACATGCTCTGGACGGTAGGTGGGAAGATATGCCACCTCGCGCCCCTCGCTCCGCGCTTTGTCGAGGAGGGCGCGGAGTTCCGCAGTCGGAACCACCGACTCCACGCCCACGCTGTGGGCCTTCTCGCGGAGAGTGGGCTGGGTGCCCATCCAGACGATATGGTCGATTGTCAGCTCATCGCCCACGATATACTCACGGTCGTTGTCGACATCGATCACGGCGCTGAGACCGGCGAAGGGGAGTCCGAAATAATATAGGAATGTGGAATCCTGACGGAAGGCATAGGTGTTGTCGGCATAATTCATGCCGCTCTCGTCGTTGCCGAGAAAAAGGAGGATGCCGGAGCCTACGCGGTTCTTGAGTTCGCGGCGACGGCTGATATAGGTTTCTTTGCTGAACATAAAGGATATGTATTAAGATATTGTTTTCTCCTGCAAAACTAATAAAAATTTCCCGAATCCAACAAACTATCGGGTTATAACGTTATAACGGGAAACAATAAAAACACCGATTTATGAAAAAAACACTTTTGACAATGGCGGCAGGGATGGCCCTGCTCGCATTCGGAGCCTGCTCCGGCAACAAGACATGCGACAACGAGAAAGGCTGCTGCAAGGATGGCGACCGCAAGGAGATGTATTCCGGAATCCTTCCCGCGGCTGATGCCGACGGAATCAGATATTCCCTGGAGCTTGAATTTGATGACGACGACAACTATCAGAAGGGTGACTACGACCTTGTGGAGACCTATCTGAAAGCAGATTCAACAGCCAATCTCGGAGTGGCAGACCTGAAAAGCTTCAAATCCGAAGGCGATTTCACAGTGATCAAAGGGGAAGGCGCCGATGCCTCCAAGACCTATCTGAAACTCGTCCAGGACACCAAGGATTCCGACCAAGGCTCCAATTCGGGTCCTCTCTATTTCTATGTGGAGAATGACTCCACGCTCGTGCTCGTAGGGGCCGACCTTCAGCCGGCAGCCTCCGGACTCAACTATTCCCTGAAGAGAGTGAAGTAAGGAAGAGGTCACCAACTTCCGGTTGCGCCCCCTCCACCAGTTGAGCCGCCACCGAATCCTCCGCCAAAACCACCGCCGAATCCGCCGCCACCTCCACGACCCATGGAGCCGAGAATGGCGCCGGCAGCCAGAGCGGCGGCTGTGCCGTCTTCCTTCCTGGGAATGCGATAGCGCCGGCGATCCTGATGATGGCAATACTGACACTCATAGACCTTCTCCCCCACCCCTTCGCGGCGCGTGGTTGCCGGAGAGACGGTATGGTCGTGGACCAGACACATCGCCACCGTGTGGCAGGAGGGACACTCCGTGTATTTGTTCTGGTTGGCCTTGAACGCGAAACGCTCCACGGAGCCACACTCCGGACATAGCCAGACGTCATAGTCCACGGTCTTGAGCTGCTCCTCGAAATCCTGACTTGAGTTGAGGAGTTCATTATCCTCCTCTTCATTGAGTTTATGCATCTTAGCCCCGCACACGTCGCATTTCAGCGGCTTGTTGCGGGCTCTTTTTCTATGCCATTCCGCAAGCAGGGCGGGAATCAGGCCGATTCCCGCCGACAACACCGCGAGGGCCCAGAAAAGCCATCTGCGCCTGTGCCATTCGATCGCCTTCACATAACGGTCTTTACCCCTTATGCGCGACAGGACCACGAAATAAAGGATCCACGCCCCAATTCCGACAATGACCGCCACCCACATAAAGAGGGCCTCAAGCGCCCCGTCAAGGTCGTCGCCCCCGGCACTCCGCTCCCAGGCCTCACCCTGCGAGCTACGCAGCTCCTCCGCCACCGCAGGATCGGAGAGCACCCCGGCGATGTCGGCCGCCACAGCCGCCACAGCTCCCGAAACGTCGCCCTCCTTCATGAAAGGAGCAACCGAGCGCCTGATGATTTTTGCAGCCGCAATGTCGGGAATGATTCCCTCCACTCCATAGCCGGTCTGGATTCGTGCCTTCCGGTCGTCGGGAGAGATGAGCACGACCACTCCGTTGTCTTTGTCGCTTTTCCCCACTCCCCAGCGGGTGAAGAGCTGTTCGGCATAATCCTCGATGGGAACGTCGCCGAGCGATGGCACAACCACCACAACCACCTCGGCACCCGTGCGTTGCCTGAGATCATAGAGAGTGGCGTTGGCGCGCGCCTCGGCAGCGGCGTCAACAAGATCCGCCGGATCGGCCACATAGACGCGCCGGTCGGCAAGATTCGGGTTGGTGATCTCCGATGGGGAGAGAGGAGACGCGATCCCTAAAATAAGGGCTATAATGAATCCTATCATAGTTATACTGCTGGCAATGAATGTCCGTTAAGTTTTCTGAAAAGATCAAGGGCATAGACGTCGGTCATTCCCGAAACGTGGTCGAGAACGGCCTGAATGCGTTCGTAGAGTGAAGCGGCCCCGGTGTCATACTGCCGGGGCATCTTCAGGAGCAGAAGCCGCGAGGAATTGCGCTCCGGATGGAGCACGGCATCCATCAGCGAATCCATCAGCGAAGTGAGGATCCTGTTGCCGGCGATATCGACGTCGACAACATCGGGTGCCGAATAGATCCTCGCCCAGGCGGTGTCGGAACATAACTGATAGGCATCCCTGAGCCGCGGCGACATCTGCTTCACCAGCGGGGCCATCTCCTCGCCGCGGAGCATCAGCTCTTCATTTTCCGCAAACACCCGCGCACACTCCCCCACCATCGCACCGATGGCGTTGGAGCGAAGATAGCCCACCTGTTCGTTGGGATCGTCGAGATGGCGCAGCGCGCGTCCCATCCTGTCGCGGTCTGCCTCTCCGAAGAATCCGGTCAGGAGCTCGGTCACCTCGGAGGTAGAAAGGATGCCAAGACGGTGGGAATCCTCGATATCCATCACCTGATAGCAAATATCGTCGGCAGCCTCCATCAGATAAACCAGCGGATGACGGGCATATATCCCCTCCTCACGCATAGGGATTCCAAGCTCTTCAGCCACTTTCACATAATGCTCCTCCTCTGATTCAAAAAAGCCGAATTTCCCGTTTTCTCCGGCATGAAGGGAATTCCAGGGATATTTCACGATTGAGGCCAATGTGCTGTAGGTCATCGCGAAGCCCCCTTTTCTGCGTCCGCAGAACTGATGGGAGAGAAGGCGGAATGAATTGGCGTTTCCCTCAAAGCGGGAAAAGTCGGCCCACTGGCGCTCGCTCAGCAGATGGCGGAGCGACTGCCCGGCTCCCTCGCTGAACCAGGTGGAGATGGTCCGTTCCCCGCTGTGGCCGAAGGGAGGATTTCCCAGGTCATGACATAAGCACGCCACCGCAACGATGTCGGGAATCTGTTCGAGAGCCTCGGCCGAAGAAGTGCCCTCATGGGAAGTTCGCATAAGTTCGCGTGCCTCGCGCGCCATGGAACGCCCCACGGTCGAGACCTCCAGACTATGCGTCAGCCGGTTATGAACGAAGATGCTTCCCGGGAGGGGAAACACCTGAGTCTTGTTCTGCAGTCTCCTGAACGGTGAGGAGAATATCATCCGGTCGTAGTCGCGTTGGAAATCGCTCCTTATCTGTTTGCGCGGATCATGGAATTCCTCCAGTCCGAGCCGTTTGTCGCTTATCAGTCTTTCCCACTTCATATCGCAAATTTATACAAAAATCCAATCTTAAACAAGGATCGGCCCCAAAACCGCACGAAACATCCTCATAAACATCGCAAATAAATTCCAACGCCCGGGATTGTCTTGTTTTTTTGGAAAAAAGAGCCTATCTTTGCATATCAGTTAATGTTTTAGATTATTCCCAAGAATCCTCAGCTGACGATCAATGGCATTGCCGGTTATGGGCTTCCCCCGGAGGGGGAATAAGAATAGTATCCCCGGGCGGAGCCCGGGGTGGAAGCCCTCTCCCCGGCTCCACACCGGAGGTGTGGCACAGGCCAAACTGATATTGGATTAAAACAGGAGCAATAATGGCATCATTCCGACGATATTTAATCACGCTGCTGGCGACCATTCTTATGATGGCCGCTGCCATTCCACATGTTGCCGCACGTCCGGGCGAGAAACCTGTCAACCGGCCATACGCCGATCAACGCCGTTGGCACCTCGGCTTCTCGGTAGGGATTCACACCCAGGACCTTTCATTCACCCACAACGGCTATGTGGCGTCCGACGGAGCAAGATGGGTGGCGGAGGTGCCTGAATTTTCTCCCGGCTTCTGCGTGAACGTGCTTGCCGACATCCGGCTTCACAAGTATGCATCCCTGCGCTTCTCCCCGGGAATGTATTTCGGGAGCAAAGGGATCACCATGCTCAACCACTTCGACGGAACAAAAACCACCCAGGACGTGAAATCGGCACTCCTTGCCCTCCCGCTCGACCTCAAGGTAAACGGCGACCGCTTGAGAAACGTGAGGCCTTATCTCACCCTCGGAGCCATGATGACGTCTGATCTGGGTAAAAAAAGGCATGAGACACTGATGTTCAACACCTCGGATGCGTTTCTCACCGTTGGACTCGGGCTTGACCTCTACCTACCCTTCTTCAACCTCTCCCCGGAGTTGAAATTCTGCTTCGGACTCACCGACATCCTTCGCCACAGCAGGCCCGACCTTGAAGACGCGCCCGACCTCATGAACATGACCAACTCCCTGAAAAAAGTGAAACAGAATATTGTTGTGTTATCCTTCTATTTTGAATGACCCTGCATCAGTTGAAATATCGGAACATCCGGCGTCGGCCCGCAATTTTCCTCATGATCCTCTGGCTCATGGCGGCCCCTGGGATAAAAGCTCAGGAACAGCTGACACTGACCATGCAGGATGCGCTGCCTTCGCTCTATAATCCCGCCAACGGCGGAGTCACCGAATGGCTGCGCATCGGAGGAGCGGCGCGTTTCCTGCAGAAAGGGGAGCCTAATGCCCCCTACTCTTTCGCAGGAGCAGCCGACATGCCCCTGCGCCACGCCGGAATCAACGCCGGAGCCGGCATTGCCCTCGAAAAGCGAAGTTTCGGCTTATTCTCACATCTGACGGCCGACCTCCAGGCATCCTATCGCTTCAGGATTCGCTCCGGATTCCTCTCGCTCGGAATTGCCGCCGGACTCACCGACATGAAACTCAAATGCCCCGACCGCGAACCGGGAACCGGGAAGAAACTCGACATCGGCGCAGGAGCAGCCTTCGCCACGAAGTCGTTCCATCTGGGGCTCTCCGCCCTTCATCTATCCTCCCCATCCATCGCCATCGACTATCTCCCCGACGTCAATTCCGATTCAGTGAGAGCCTCCGGGAAGGTGAGGCCCACCCTCTATTTTACTGCCGGCGGCAATATAGGGCTTGGAAATCCGTTATTTTTATTGCAGGCATCCCTGCTCGCGGCGATGTCTTCGGCCCATTCAGCCGCCGACATCCAGCTCGGAACGCGCTACCGCAACACCCTCTATCTGGGATTCGGCTACCGATGGAACCAGTCTCTGTTCATCCGCGCCGAAGCCTGTTTCCGCAACTTCTTTATCGGCTACTCTTTCGGCTATCCCGCCTCAGCAGCTGCAAGAGAATTTTCGCTTCGCCATGAGGTGGCCGCCGGATACAGAATAAAGGTAGACTTCTCTGGAGTCAGGAAACACAAACAGCGTTCCATCAGGATAATGTAGCATCTATGAATACGAAAGCCAACATCATATCTCTTCTCAGGAAGCCGAAAACCCCTCTCAGGGCTCTTCCGCTCCTTCTCTCCGCCCCGTTGCTGACGGCCGCTCTCTCGTCATGCTTCACTTCCAGAAACTCCTCAGCCACCGGCGGCGAAATCACCGGAGAAAGCGGCTTCGCATGGACCGAGCCGACTCCAAACGGGATGGTGCTCGTTGACCGTGGCGGAATCATAATGGGGCCGGCGAAAGATGACTCCTTAGCAGAAATCAAGGCCGCCCCGAAAGGGATATCGGTCGATGCCTTCTGGATGGACGAAACTGAAATCACCAATTCCCAATACAAGCAATTTGTGTTCTGGGTGAGAGACTCCATAATCCGGGAGCGCCTGGCCGACAATCGATATGGCGGCGACGACAGCTTCATCATCACGGAAGACCGTGAGGGGAATGCAATCAAGCCGATCCTCGACTGGAGCAAACCTATCCCCTGGCGAAACCCCGACCCGAACCAACAGCTCGCCATCGAGAGCGTTTACCGCACCAACCCCCTCACCGGACGCCGCGAACTCGACCCTACACAGCTGATCTACCGCTATGAGACTTATAACTTCACGGAATCCGCAAAACGGAAAAACCGTGAAGATCCGAAGACAAGGGTCTACAACACCGACATCCCCGTAGACGAGACTTTGCCGGTGATCACGAAAGACACGGCTTTCATCGCCGACGACGGAGAGATCATCCGCCAGACGGTGACGCGGCCCCACACAAGCCACTACGATTTCATCAACACCTATATGGTCAACGTTTATCCGGACACCACATGCTGGATCAACGACTTCGACAACGCCTACAACGAGCCTTACACAAGGATGTATTTCTCCCATGCGGGCTACAACAACTACCCCGTGGTGGGAGTCAGCTGGGAACAGGCCACCGCTTTCGCCAACTGGCGCACCGATTTCCTGCGGCGGTCGCTCGGGAAAGACGGCATATATATCGAACCATACAGGCTCCCGACAGAGGCCGAATGGGAATATGCCGCACGCGCCGGAAATTCCGAGACCCCATTCCCGTGGGAGGAGACGCTCCCCTACGATGAGAGAGGGTGTTTCTATGCCAATTTCAAACCCATGGACGGCGACTATGCCCGCGACGGCCACGTGATCACATCCCCGGTGGGCACCTACAAGCCTAACGATTTCGGATTGTATGACATGGCAGGAAACGTTTCGGAATGGACCTCGACTGCTTTCACTGAGAATGTGGCCGACATCACGGCCGACATTAATCCGGAATATAAGTATTCCGCAGCTCCCGATGACCCCTACCGCATGAAGCGCAAAATCGTCAGGGGTGGATCATGGAAAGACGTGTCGAAAAACATCCGCAGCGACCTCCGGATGTGGGAATATCAGAACGAGCAGCGGTCATACATAGGATTCAGAAACGTCCGCTCCCAGATAGGCTTCGCAAAAGGCACAAAAAAGAAAAAATAACCAAGAATCATTCCGGCATGGCAACGATAAAGAGAAATCCCAACAGGATAGAGCGTTTTTTACAGAAAGAGGCGGGACAACGCTTCTTCAACGTGGCATATTGCGTCGGAGCGGCAATCGTGATCTGGGGAGCATTGTTCCACATCCTTAACCTTCCCGGAGGGAAAACTCTCCTCTGCATCGGAATGGGAACGGAGGTGGTGATGTTTCTGCTCTCAGCTTTCGACAATCCCTCGCGCCATAATGAAGCGAAAACCGACAATGACAATTCCGGCAATTCTGATTCCTCTCTTCAACCAGTCGCCGCTCCGTCTGCCCCTACATCTGCCACTCCGGCCCCAACTCCCACACCAATCCTGATTCCCGAAGTTCCGGCAGCTCCCGGCAACCTCACCGAACAGATGGAAAAGATTGTGAAGCAGATGCAGGATCTCTCAAGAAATATTGCCGGCCTCAACACCATCTATGAGATTCAGCTCCGGAGCATATCCGGCCAGCTCGACAGCATCCAGAGCGTAAACCAGTCGATGAAAGACATCCGCGACATGTATGACAAATCTTCGGCCGAATCGGTGCGCTATCAGGAGGAGGCCGAGAAAATGACCCGCCATATCCAGCAGCTCAACGCAGTCTATGAGAAGATGCTGAAGGCGCTCACCGTCAACATGCCCTCGGCAGGAGCCGCAGGAAACCCCTACGCCGGCGGAGAGAAAAACTGACCTTTGGAGACACCTAACCCTTATAATCCGACAACAGAGTGGCAGGAAGCAACAACATATCACAGATGTCGCCCCGACAGAGGATGATCAACCTTATGTATATCATCCTCACCGCCATGCTCGCCCTTTACGTCTCCAACGACGTCATCGACGGCTTCCGGCATGTCGGCGACAGTCTTGAACACTCCAACGGAAGCCTCTCTTCAAGAAACGCCGCGCAATATGCCATTCTCGAGGAGATCTATGCCTCCAATCCCGAGAAAGCCGGGATGTGGCATGAGAAAGGGTTGCGCCTGAGGGAAGCATCTGATTCTCTTTTCCTCAATGTGGAGAGGCTCAAAATTGAGATTGCCCGTGAAGCCGACGGAAAGGGGGGCGACCCCTCATCTCTGGAAAACGCTGAAGACCTCGACGCGGCCGCCACCGTCATGCTGAATCCGATCTCCGGCAACGGACACACCCTGATGGATGCGATAATATCATATTCCGATTTCGTCACTCCCCTCGTGGGCGATTCCATGAAGGGGGAAGCAGTGAGACACCTTCTCGCCGACAATGCCTCAGGATGGGAAACCATGTTTGAGAAGACTCCGGCAGTGGCTGCGGTCACACTCCTATCCAAAATCCAGAACGATATCCGGCAGGCCGAAAGCGAGGCTCTCGCCGGGATAATAACGGCTGTCGATTCACGCGACCTGAGGGTCAACAGCATCCGGCCCTACGTCATTCCGGCGTCGGGGATAGTGATGCGGGGAGGTGAATACTCGGCCGACGTTGTGCTCGCAGCCGTTGACACCACCAGCCGCCCCAGCTTCTATCTGAACGGCAAGCCATTGCCCGACGGAAAGATCTCGATTCGCGCCGGAGGATCCGGCACCCAGAATTTTGAAGGGTATGCCGAAGCCCGGATGCCGGATGGCTCAGTGTCACGCCTCCCCTTCAAGGGAGCGTTCAACGTGATCGAACCGATGGCCACCGTCTCGGCCACAATGATGAACGTGCTCTATGCCGGAATCGACAATCCGGTTTCAATTTCCGTGCCCGGAATCCCCATGCCGGCAATCAGCGCCACCATGACCAACGGAACTCTCACGCGCAGCGGCGACCGCTGGACCGCACGCCCCGGCAAAGTTGGCGAAGATGCTGAAATCCGCGTGTCTGCAAATATTGATGGGCGCGCAACCAGTGTGGGGGCCTACACTTTCAGAGTCAGGAAACTTCCGGATCCATCTCCCTTCATTTCTATAAAAGATGCGCAGGGCAACACGATCCACTACAAGGGTTCACCTCGCCGCATTCCGAAATCCGCACTTATGGCGGCTCCCGGAATCGGCGCGGCCATCGACGATGACCTGCTTAACGTCAGCTTCTCGGTGGTGTCGTTCTCGACCACGTTTTTAGACCAGATGGGAAACGCCATCCCGGAAGTGAGCGACGGAGCTTCCTTCTCGCAGAGGCAAAAGGAACAGTTCCGCCGTCTGAAGCCCGGAAAAAGCTTTTTCATTACCAACGTGAAGGCAAAAGGCCCCGACGGAATTGTGCGCGACATCTCCCCGATGGAAGTATCGCTCAACTGATCCCAACCACCCCCTAAAACAACATCCAAAGATGAAATCCTCCTTCAGAATATTGATCCTTCTGGCAATCCTCTGGCTCGCCGACACTCCCGCAGCCTTTTCCCAGACAGAGCCCGACACCGTGAAGAAATCGCAGGCATCGCAGGTGAGGCGCAAGGAAATCTCCGGCAAGGATAAGAAAACGCCTGGCGGCATTGCCACCTCCACAAGGCGCCCTTCAGCAGAGACTGCCGCCGAAACCCATGCCGCTGATCTCGAATACATGCGCCAGATCTATCGCCGGCTTGACCTGACAAAGAGCCCTAACGCAGCTCTCTTCTATCCCGAAGACGTGGTGGAGGGGGAGGAAAATCTCTTCAGGATCATCTTCCGCCTCGTGGCCGGAGGTTCGCTCCCGGCATACGAATATCTTGACGGCAGGGAAATCTTCACGCAAAACTATCGTGTCAGCCCCGCCGACATCGTGAAGCGTTTCAATATCGAGGCCAAGGAAGTAAAGGTGAAGGGGAAGGCTGACCCTACATTCGTGGTGGAGGAGGCCGACGTGCCCACATCACAGGTGCTTGACTACTATATAATCGAGAAATGGGAATTCGACCGCCGGTCAAACAGGATGAAGACCCGCGTGGAAGCCCTCTGCCCTGTGCTGACACGCTCAAACGAAGTGGGCTCAGAGATGCGCTACCCGATGTTCTGGATCAAGCTTGACGACCTGAATCCCTATCTGAAAGACACATTCGTTTTCGTGGACGACGACAATAACGTTCCCCGATATTCACTCTCCGATTTCTTCTCTCTCGGCCTTTACGAAGGTGAGATCTATAAGACAAGAAATCTGCGCAACCTCTCCATGGAACAGATGTTTCCCGACGAAGACGACCGCAAGCGTGCGCAAGACAGCATCGACAACCGGCTGAAAAACTATGGCAAGAATCTCTGGGTGCCTTCACGCGAGGAATATCTCGCGATGAAAGAGCTCGAAGAGGAGCGGCAGAAAAAGATCGAGGCGGGAGATTCGATTCCGGAACGCACCACTGTTGTGGCCACCGGAAAGGCATCCACCACCAGGAGCTCTGCAAAAACTTCACGTCGACGATCGGCAAAAAAAGCTTCAGCAAAAAGCAGCGGAGTGAAAAGCTCATCCTCAGGATCCGCAAATTCGGGAGCGGCCAAATCAGTGAGGCGCCGCCGCAGATAGTCATCTACATAAGCGGCCCCACCAGCCGCCACGCTCCCCGGCCTCCCCGGCGGGTGTAATGATAAGCCAGTCTCAGCAGAACCCTGCGGGCAGGATTCAGTTCCTCGCTCCTCAGCGCGTCGGAAAGGGCGATAGCTGCCAGCTTCTTCTCCCCCTCCTGATAATATTTGGCAGCCAGAATCATCTTGCGGTAATCAATCAGCCGCAGAAGCTTTCTCTTCTCAGGCATTTCCGATGATTCAATATCGCGCCTGATTTCCCCAAGCACCTCTTCCCATCTTCCGGCCCGGGATGAAAATTCGCTCCCCGTGATCGAATCTGGACGCCACCACACGTCGCCAAGCACTTCGGGGATCACCACCACTTGCGGGTTCCCAAGAAGGATCCTTGTCCCCGACTCAAGATCGTCCCATTCCGAGAGATTCTCATTCCATCCCCCTGCCGCGCGCCACATCTCTGCCGGAGCCATACACCCCAATGGATGCACGAGTGTGTGGACAAGATGATTCTCCAGCGCCCGGCGGCTGCTGACGGGCGACACCCTCACCTTTCCCCCCTCCAGATGCTGGGCACATCTCCAGCAGACTATTGCGTTTTTATGGTTGGCGCCACCCCTCATGGCCTTTTCCACGAGTGCCGGTCGCATGGTGTCGTCGGAATCAAGGAAAACCACCATCTCCCCAGTGGCTTCCGCGAGTCCACGGTTTCGCGCCGCGGATGCCCCGCGGATGGGATGGGCCACAACGCGACATGCGATTCCACGCTCCTCAAATCTCTTCATCCATTCCCGGGCAACGGCAAGACTATCGTCGGAGGAGCCGTTGTCAACCACCACCACCTCCAGCGGACGCCAGCCCTGGCAGGCAACACTCTCCAGACATCGTGAGAGCACTGCCCCACGATTCAGGACCGGAATTATTATGGAGACTTTCCGTTTATTTTGCATCGGGGCGATTTTTCATTGCATATTATCTCCAAAATTACTTAATTTTTTCCGTTAATCCACGTTTATTCTGTATGAAAATCCTTTTCATCGGCGACTATTCCAACCTCCACGCATGCCTCGGGAAACGCCTCCGGGAACTTGGCCATGACATAACAGTGGTTTCCGACCGTTGCGGCCACATGCAGACCGAGGCCGACATCTTCCTGAGCCGAGGCCCGGGAAAAGCGGGAGCGCTCAGCTATCTTTTCCGCCTCTTCTCGCTTCTCCCCCGGATGCAGGGCTACGATGCGGTGCAGCTCATAAACCCGAATTTCCTTTCCCTGCGGCCCGGTAAAATCAAATATTTCTTCGACAGGATCCGTCGACAGAACGGCAAGGTTTTCCTTACTCTTGCCGGCGACGACCATTTCTTCGTCAAGGCGTGTGCCGACGGGAAACTTTTCCGCTTCTCCGAATACATGATCGGAGAGTCTCCATCCGAGATGACAAAGCGTGATCCCTCCAGGATGGAGGGATGGACTTCGGAGATCAACCGCCGATGGAACTCATATCTCTATGAGAGAATAGACGGAGCGATGTCTGTGCTCCCGGAATACGATATGGCTGCCCGCCCGGTGCTGGGCGACCGTCTCCATTTCACCAATCTTCCCGTGGATCTCGGCTCGCTGCCATTCTCCGGCTTGACGGAAGAGGGGAAAACGAGGATCCTCGTGGGAATCCGCGGAGGGATGGAAATTCAGAAAGGTACGACCCGGCTCCTTAACATCGCCAGGGAAATTGAACGCGAAATCCCAGAGCTGGTGGAGGTAAGGATGGCAAAAGACCTCTCGCTCGCCGACTACATGGAGGAGCTGAAAAAATCCGACATCGTGCTCGACCAGCTCTACAGCTATTCTCCGGCAACGAATGCCCTCCAGGCCATGGCGCTCGGGCGTGTGGCGGCATCGGGCGCACAACCGGAATATTATGCCTACATCGGCAATCCCTCCGAAAGGCCCGTTTTCTGTCTGGATCCAACCCGCCACGACCTCAAGGAGAGTCTCCGGGCCCTTGCCACAGACAGGGCCCGCATGAGGGAGATGTCGGAACATGGACGCCGCCTCGTGGAGACACACAACGATGTGCGCCTCGTGGCCGACCGCTTCCTTGAGATATGGCAATCAACGTAACAACTTAACTATCATGGCAGAAGATTACAAATCTTTCAAGATTATCATTCGAGCTTTCTATCTACTCGGCACTACTCAGTCATTCCAGGCGCTCGTTGCAGTGATACGGGGAAAATTCACTGCCGCAATCCTTGGACCCGTCGGCATGGGTATCAACTCCCTGTTCCAGTCCTCCTCGATGCTCCTTCAGCAAGGGGCTTCCTTAGGAATGAACCTCGCGATCGTGAAAGAGATCGCCACGACTGCCTCAGTGCCTGAGGAGCGGGAATTCATGGTGGCACTCTCTCAAAGGATAATCCTGTTCACTTCAATTCTCGGAGCCCTGATATGCATTGCCTGTTCCCGCTGGCTGAGTAGCCTCACGTTCGGGTCTGAGGCCATGTCGTCGCAGTTTTTACTGCTTGCCGCTGCCGTTGCCCTTTCTGTGGCGGCTTCAGGAAAACTGTCGCTTCTGCAGGGAGCATACGCTGTCAGAACCATAAGACGCGCCACCATTTTATCAGGAATCATAGGACTGGCGGCTGCAGTTCCCTTATATCTGTTCATGGGAACGGATGGAATCGTTCCGGCCATCACAGCCTCCGCCTTTGTCTCATTCGTCTTTTTCGACCGGGGAGTCAGAAAAGAATTCCTGGCTACCCATAAAGATTTCTCATGGAGCAACTATAAAGACGGGATCATCTACATGCTCCTTTTAGGCCTGGCCATGATGTCGGGAGATTTTTTCGCCGCAATCTCCACATATATTATCAACATATTCATCCAGAGTGAGTCAGGAGAATATATGGTCGGTCTCTATCAGGCAGCCAACTCAATCACGCTTCAGTATTCGGGGGTTATATTCTCGATGCTTGCATTAGATTTTTTCCCGCGCCTGACAGCAGAAGCAACCGGCAACGGAAACATACGCGAAATGGTCAACCGTCAGACAGAATTCGTGGCCACGGTGATGTCTCCTCTCGTCATACTCATCATGGTTTCCGCGCCACTGATCATAAGGCTTCTTCTCTCTGAGGAATATCTTTCAGCCACACCGCTGCTATGCCTGATGGCACTGGGATTTTTCATCAAGGCTGTAATGACGCCCACGGGATATATCCCCCTTGCAAAGGGAAACCGTCACGTGATCTTCTGGCTTGAAGGGCTGGGATGCAATCTGCTGACTCTCCTCCTTTGCTGCCTGTTTTTCAGATTCTGGGGACTGATTGGTCTCGGATATGCAGTGATCGCCGACAATGCCATCTGCCTCATCACATATCTCATAATCAACGGACGCCTCTATTCCTTCTCCTTCAACCTCCCCTCCCTTAGGTGCATATTCATCGGAGGGATATTTGCCCTCCTGGCTTTCGCCACCACCCTTCTCGATTCCTTTGCCGCCATCGGCTCAGGCCTTGTGGTCCTGACGGCTGCCATCTGGTGGGCCGTCACTTCTCTCAGACGCAAAGTCAACGATGAGGGCGACAGCGCTATCTGATCCAATCCTGCGGGTTCAGTTTCTCTCGCCCTTTCCACAATTCAAAATGGATTGAACTGTGGCTGCGGTCATCCTCGTCGGGGGCGAGAAGGCCCAGATTCTGCCCGGCTCTGACCTCATCTCCCACCTTGACTCCGGGAACCGAGATATTGCCATAAACCGTATAGTAAAGGCCATGGTTAACGATGACAACCGTGTGATAACCCGGAAGCATGTAGACGCCCGACACTTTTCCGCCGAAAACGGCAAGCGCGGATGATCCGGCTCCGACCTCCGCATCGATCCCCGGATTGTCATATACCACGTCGGGCAATTCTGGGAGCGACTGGCGTCCGAAACGAGAGGTGACCCTGAATTCGCCGGAGGCCGGTCGCGGCAATTTCCCCTTCATGGAGGCGAAATTCTCCCCGGTTGCATTCCCGAGGCTTATAGTGGCCTTGCGAGGCTGCTCCTTTGCCGAAGCCTTTACCTCCGCCTGTTCCTTGGCCTTATTCTTTACTTCGGGGTTCTTTACTTCGGCCTCTTTTGCTTTGGCAAGATTCTCCTTTTCCTCACCTTTCTGCTTATCCTTGGCATTTCGCTTTTCCCGGTCGGCCGCCTCCTTTTTGGCTTTCTCCTCAGCCTCCTTCCGGCTCTTCTCCTCAGCAGCTTTCCGGGCTTTCTCCTCCTCGGCTTTCCTTGCCTCGGCAGCCTTGCGCTCCTCCTGCGCTATAAGCTCGGCTATTCTTCCACGCAGTTCATTAGCCTCCGCCTGTTTTTTCGAGAGATGGCTCTTCAGGGCCTGACCATTCCTTTTCAGGTCGGCCACAACGGAATTCTGGCGTTCATGACGCTCCTTCAATGAATTCTCCTCGCTCTGCTGGCGCCGGAGAGCATCATCCTGCTCCTTTCTGGCCTGGGCCAGCCCCTCCTTCTGGCTGTTCAGCTCTTCGGTTTTACCCGCGATCATCTCCGACTGCCGCTCTTTCCATTCCGCAAACTGCCTGAGATAGCGCATACGGCGATAGGCCTGATGGAAGCTTTCGGAAGAGAACACGAAAGCAAGGGCCGAACGGTTTCGCGAGGTGGCGCGCATTTTTCTGATTGCCTGTAGATACTGGTCGCGCATCTTCTCAAGCTCCCTCTCGTTTGATTGAATTCCATCCTCAAGATCCGATATCTGGCTGTTGAGATCGGAAATAAGATCCGACGATTCCTTGATTTTTTTGCGGGAAACGGCCATCTCCGACTCAAGCTTTCCGAGCTCGCTGAGTCCTGCTCTGACGGAGCGTTCATTCTCCTTGATCTGCTGCTCCGTGAGTTTGATCTCCTTCTGGGTGGCCTCCTGCCGTTTCTTCACGTCGGCCGACGTCTCCGGCTTCCCGGCGCCACTTTTCCTGGCCGTGCTCTTGGGGGTTGCAGTCTTAGTTTTTCCTGCCGGCTTCCCCTTCTGGGCACTCGTGGTCTTCGACGTTGAGGCAGGGGTGGCCTTCCTGTTGCGCTGGCGTCCCTTCGTAGCCGACTTCTGCTGGGGTGCGGAATAAGCCCACACCTCCTCGCCCCCCGCCGCCATGCAGGAGGTTATGATGAGAAAGAGAAGGATTTGACGAAAATAATTCATGAGTAGAGTCTGTGTTGGAGGAGGGATGGAGAAATCAGAACTGCTTGAAGAAATCAGAAAGCGGAAGCTTCTGATATTTCTCCACATTCTTGAGCGCATCAAAGCCCTTGCCGTCCCATTCTGGTTCAGAAAGTTCGAGAGTGGCCTGAATGGTCTTCTCCCCGTTCTGATAATTTACGTTTATGTCGTGTCCATTCTCGAAAAAAGAGAACAACAGGGTGACTGCCACCTGAGGCAACGCCTCCGGGAGCACCATCAGGGCTGCCGGCCAGCCGTCGGCTCCGACAGAATACCCATAGTTGAAACCCGGGATCTTCCGGTCTTCGGCTGCCACAATCGTAGCCGATCCATCCTCTTCGGCATATATCTCGACGGCATCGGCAATCTCCGGCGACAGCAATCCTGCCCCGGGAATCACTATTCTCCCGAGAAGCAGCTCCTGAAGATCGGCGATTCCCCCCGGATAATAGGCCAGAGCCTTATCCAAAGGCTCCTCAACGTAGGAATGATTCATTTTGTTGACGACAAGAAGCATGCTGTCGGCCACTTCCGCCCGCCCCACTTCCCCCACGAAAGGGGCTCTCAGGGAAATCCGGATCAGGCTGTCGCGAACCATCCATATCTTTACACTCGGGGTCACCGGCAATCCCTCCATCCGGAGTTTCCCCGACATCGAAGCCGATTCCCACTCCGTCCAGTCGCGGGTGATTGCCGCAAGAGTGTCGGTCTTCATCGGGGGGAGGAGCATTGTCTGGGCCGATGCTTCCCTGACAGCGACCGCAGAGATGAGAAGCAGGGTGATCCTGAGCATCCTGCCCAGGAAACCTGTTTTCCTTATTTTCTGATTTGTTTGCATCATTCGTAAAAGAAAGTCTTATGCTCCACTTTTTTCTTCAGGAGAGCATTGTCAGGATCCAGTTCGAGTGCTTTTTTCCAATTTTTCAAAGCCTCCTCAGGCTGATGGTTCATAAAGAGGATATCGCCGAGATGGCTGAAGAATTCCGCATGGTCGGGATCTCCACCGTCGCTGTTGGCTTGAGCCGCATCCATTGCTTTCTGCATATATTCCAGCGCCTCCTTATAATCCTTTCTCTTGAAAAGGATCCAGGCGTATGTGTCAAGATATGTCTCATTGTCGGGCACCTGCTCGATACATTTCAGGCTCAGCTCCTCCGCTTTCTCAAGATCGCCCCCATTCTCCGCGAGGAAATATGCATAGTTGTTCAGGGCGAGAGGATTCTCGGGATAGAAGAAGAGCGAATTGTCGTAGGCTTTGTAGGTTTTGTCGAGATCGCCAGATGAGTAATACATGTCGCCGAGAAGATTGTAGTAGGTGCTGAGTGTTGTCAGCCCCTCGAAACTCAACGAATTCCGGAGCCTTGAATTTGTGATGGAATCTGTCAGCGGCAAGGAAGGATCAACAGCATGGATCAGCTCTGCATACGTTTTCTCCGCCTCGTCGAAATCCTTTGTTTCGGCGGCTGCGGAGGCATAGAGGATTTTGAGTGATTCCGAGGGTTCCACGTGGTCGAGAGCCCTCTTGTAGGTGGCCATGGCCTCCTTCCCCTTTTCATCCATCAGCTGGTAGCGCACGAGCTGAAGCCAGTAGGTCGGTTTCGTAGGATCCAGGTCGATGGCATATCCGATCTGTTCGATAGCCCCGGCATAATTCCCTTTGGCTGCGCTATAACGTGCAGCCAGATCAAGCACTTCCGGCTCATGCGGATATTGCGACTGGATCACGGAGAAAAGATGATCTCCGCGGGCCGTGTCGCTTCGGCCGTCGAGAAGTGTCTGCAGATAATTTGAAAGAAGCGAGAGTTTGTCGCCAAGCTCGAAATCCTCCGAAAGCAAAGCCTCATAGAGTTTTGAATCGTAGGCCATGCTGTCGCCCACGCTCTTATAGTATTCCGCGAGCGAAAGCTTCACGGCGCCGTTGTCAGGGCTGATCGACTCTGCCTTGGAATAGGCGGCAAGCGTGGAATCGTTGCGCCCGAGCTCGCTATACAGGATTCCTTTGAGCAGCCAGAAACCCGGATCCCGGGGATTGCTGGCGATGAGCCTGTCGGCCTCTGCCACTGCGGCAACCGTATCACCCTGCGAGAGCATATATCCCATCCTCTTCATCGAGAGCTCCCGCGACATACCCTCCGCCTTCTCGAAGCGGTCGAGAGTGGCGAGAGCCTTCTCCGGCTCGTGCGACATCATGTAGGCATCGGAAAGATTCAGCAGAGTCATCGCCTCTCCCGGACTCAGGGAGTCGATCCTTTCATAAATCCGAATTGTCTCCGGCAGATTGCCCAGCCGTGAGGCAAGATAGGCGTATGTCCGCGACTCGAAAAGATCGCCGGGATAATCATCCACATATTTGCGGATCATTCCAAGCGATCTCGCCAGCTCGGGAGCGCTCTGCATGGAATCGGTCTGAAGCATCAGGCGGCTCATTCCATAGGCCGAAGCCGCCTCGGAATAGGTGGTGTCCGAAAGGTAGGCCTTCTTATAGTTCTCATACGCCTCCGCCTGGTTTCCCAGAGCCTGATGTCGTGCCCCTTCGAGATAGAAATATCTCGCTTTCCCCCTGTCGGGAGCAGACGCTCCCGCCCAAAGGGCTCCAAGCGCCATTGCCAGCGCCGTCAGCAAGATGATATGTGATTCTATTTTTTTCAATTTTCCGGATATCTAAATGTTATATGGTCATGCGGTGCCGGTGTGGCCGAACCCTCCGTCTTCCCGCTTCGTGCGGTCGAGCTCCTTTGTCTCCTCCCATTCCACATGGGAATACTGCTTTATGACCATCTGGCAGATTCTTTCGCCGTCGGCCACCGTGAAATCATTCTGCCCGAGATTTATGAGGATGATGCCGATCTCTCCGCGATAGTCGCAGTCTACGGTTCCGGGAGAGTTTACCACCGTCAGCCCATAATTCAGGGCCAGACCCGACCGGGGCCTTATCTGACATTCATAGCCCTGCGGAAGCTGCATATATAATCCTGTCGGGATTAGTGCGCGTTCCCCCGGTTTTAGTGTCACCGGGCCCATGGGGAGAAATGCCCTCACGTCCATTCCCGCCGCCCCGGGAGTTCCATAAGACGGCAGGGGGTGGTGGCTCTTATTGATAACTTTTATCTTCAGTCTGTCCATATCGTGTATTGTTTTTTGTCTCCGCAATTAAATGCTGGAGATGCATCCGTATGTTTCTTTAACCCGCTACCCCCCTTAAAAGTTGAGGCGTAACAGGGAATCCCACAAAATTAATAAAAAAAACGCAAAGCAAACGGTCGCCTTTTCATGAAAAGACGACCGTCGCTTACTTTTTGTCTCCTGAATGCGGATCGGATCAACCCTCGGAGATTGCGTCGTTGGGGCAAACCTGTGCGCAGCTGCCGCAGCTGATGCAGGTGTCGGGATCGATGTGATAGATGTCGCCCTCGGAAATAGCGTCTACGGGGCAAACAGACATGCAGGTGCCGCATGCGATACAGTTATCGCCAATTACGTATGCCATAATGTTGCGTTTTTAATGTGTTTTAATTTGTTAATTCTGTTTCAGTATTCAATTCCGGAGATCAGGACTGAGTCCCTCTCCCGCGGAACTTCTCTGCAAATTTAGAATTTCAAAACCACTCCCGCAAGATATTGGCCGCACTTGTGCGTAATTCATAATCAATCCGAATAAGAATTTGTTGGCTCTTTTTTATTAACTTTGCAGGAAATCAAATGAAAAAAACAGATATGGCCAATCCAGAAAATCCGACGATCTCCATCATAACCATCTGCTATAATGCGGAATCCACAATTCTGCCAACCATGAGATCGGTTGCCGCCCAGAGCTATGACGATTTCGAACATCTGATTATCGACGGGGCCTCAAAAGATTCCACCCTGAATCTAGCACGACGCGAAAGCATCGCAGCGACAAGGATTTTCAGCGAACCGGACAAAGGGATCTACGATGCCATGAACAAAGGCCTTGCCAAAGCGAAAGGACGCTACGTGATTTTTCTGAACGCGGGAGACTCTTTCCATGATTCCGACACTCTGGCTGAATATGGGAAAGCGGCCCTGGCCGACCCCGACATCGTGTATGCCGACACCATGATTGTCGACGCCGACAGGAATCTCCTCGGTCCGCGCCATTTCACCGCCCCCGCCTCCCTGACTTTTGAATCTTTCTCCCGTGGAATGCTCGTATGCCATCAGGCGTTCATGGCAAAACGTTCGCTCACACAACCCTACGACCTCTCCTACCGTTTTTCTGCCGACTACGACTGGACAGTCAGGATCCTACGGAAAACCTCCCCTGACAGATGCATTAATCTAAACAGAGTGGCGATCGACTATCTCACGGCAGGCACAACCGACCGGAACCGCTGGAAATCACTCCGCGAGAGATTCAGAATAATGTGTCGCCACTATGGAACCATGAAAACCGTATTCCGGCATCTCGCGTTTGTGCCCCGCGCCATTCTCCGCAAATTCAGATGATCGGAAAAATCTTTCTAAAATTCCTCTATTTTTCCATAAAAAAAGTGAAACAGACTCATTTGATTAGGATTTTTTGTTAATTTCGCACCAGAACACAGAATTTTCTATGAAAATGAATCCTCAGGCCCATCCTGCAAACACCGTGTCGCTCCGGCAGATCGCCGACCACGTCAACAATGACAACTTTGAAAACGAAATCCTCGTTTTCGACCAAATCAATGCCATAAGGCAGGAAGACGTGTTTCCTGTCAGGATCGACGCCCTCGTCATCTGCATCTGCACCGGTGGTTCCGGAACTCTCGCAATTGACCTCCGCAATTATAGGATCACGAAAAACACTCTCTTCACAATCCAGCCGAAAAACTATATTTCCCTGATCGAGGCTTCCCCGGATTTCACCTGCAATTATATCGCCTGTTCGCGCCATGTGGTGGAAGACGTGATTCCGAAGCTGACCGATGTTCTTCCACTGCTCATTCACCACCGCACCGACCCTGTCAATCTCCTTTCTCCCGAAGAAGCGGAAGGGCTCAATAGCTTCTATTCTTTCCTGCGAAAATATGTGAGAGGGCCCCGCACTCCATTTAAGAAACAGAAAATCCTGTGTCTGCTGCAGGCCGCGCTCTACGAGATGATGGACATCAACCTGAAATCAAAGGAGAATGTGCAGGAAAGCGTCAGGTCAAGGAAAGAGGAGATCATGGCCCGTTTCATCCTTGCCGTGAGTCAGGATTTCCGAACGGAAAGGCAAGTGGCCTTCTATGCGAATAAACTCTGCATAACGCCCAAGCATCTGTCTTCTGTCGTAAAGGAGATTTCAGGACGCACGGCGGGCGACTGGATTGAGAACCACGTCATCATGGAAGCGAAAGTCCTGCTGAAGACAACCGACATGACGATCCAGGAGATTGCGAACTATCTCAATTTCGCCAACCAGTCATTTTTCGGAAAATATTTCAAGCACCACACGGGAGAATCCCCCACCGGCTACCGCAAGAAATTCACCTGATCCCCGGAATCACCCGGGAATCTTGAATAAAAAACATTTTTTTCAAAAAAATTCATTTTTCCCAGAACCAAACAGTCATGACCATTGTTCTAATATCAGAAAATCGTTTCATGATGTTAGGTTAGTTTGAAAATTATTAAGAAATCAAGGCCGATGTGAATCGGCCTTTTTTCATGCCTGCAAGCAGGCTGAAGGCAACATCAGTTTCAGCGCACTATCAGCTCATCTGCAAACTGACATCCTTCCTCCGCCTTGGCGATATAGCGCACATAGCGGGCTGAGGCATTGCCTCTCCAGCTATATTCCTTGAAGCTTACCCCCTCGGAAGGAGTCTGCTCATGATTGATGACGGCAAGGGTGGTGAAATCAGTGCCGTTGTCCGACACCTGAATCTCCACCAGCGAAGGAAACCACACACCCGGCCCGATCAGCTGCATGAATTCAGCGCCGACGTATGTGATCGGAGTGACTTCCTCAAGGTCTACGGTCACATCCATCCGATTGTCGCCTCTGCTCAGAAATCCCTGCCATAAACCGTCGTTATAGTTCCAGCCTCCACGCAGTCCGTCAACGAGTGTCGACACCCCGCCTGCCGGATAATTACGCCACCAGGGGATGTTGTAGGTCACCTTCTTGTTGCGCGCGAGATGTTCCTCGGGCCTCGAAGCCTCCGGCTTGTTGCCGATCTCCTTCTCAATATCGAAAAGATTATACCCCATTTTCCTGAAATCGGCAGTGAGCGCCTTCACCCTCGGAAGGAAATCTTCATAGTTCCTTTCCGCCTGTGGGGTCCAGCCAATTTCTGAGATAGCAAACATTCTTGGATAAAGCATGTATTCCGCGTGTTCAGCCGTCGGGATATACTCACACCAGAGATTCCCCTGGAGCCCGATGATATTCCCGGAAATCTCATTGCTCACGGAATCCGGAACCGGATTATAGGAATACACCTTGTTGAGCGGCAGATAACCGCCGATGGCCTCTGGTTGCGATTGAGGAGCGTCCTGATAGCCGTCAAGATAGCAGTAGGCCCCGGGCGCCATAATGGCCCTGTGTCCCCCTTTCGCGGCCTTCACGCCCGCATCAATGCCGCGCCACGACATGACGGCGGCATTCGGGGCGAGCCCACCCTCCATGATCTCGTCCCAGCCGAGAAGATCTCGACCCTTGGAATTCAGATACGTCTCGATGCGCTTCACGAGATAACTCTGAAGCTCATCTATCCCTTCGAGCGAATTCTCCTCCATCCGTTTTTTGCAAAGGTCACACTCCTTCCAGGCCTCCTTGCTGGCTTCATCTCCGCCGATATGGATGATTTTGCTCGGAAATATTTCTATCACTTCATCGATAACATTCTGCAGAAACTCGAAAGTCTTCTCATTCCCGACACAGAAATCAGGCTGTCCCGCCACCAAATGACCACACGACAACTCAGGGAAAGCCGCCGTCACCTCTTCTGAATGTGAAGGCATCTCGATTTCCGGTATAACATTGATATATCTCTCAGCTGCGTATGCCACAATTTCTCTCGCATCCTCTTGAGTCAGATATCCTCCTACCGCGTCAGGATCCCCCTCATGTCTGTATTCATGTCCGGTGCTGTTCCATTCCTTCCAGGTCTCCCCCTTTCTCCATGCAGCCTTCTCTGTCAATTCCGGATAACGCTTGATCTCAAGTCGCCACCCCGCGGCATCTGTGAGATGAAGATGCAGGTTATTCAGCTTGAGTTTCACCATTGCGTCAATCTGCTTCTTTATGAAATCCTTGTCGCGGAAATGTCGCGAGATGTCGAGCATCATTCCCCTGTAGGAGAATCGGGGCTCATCAACAATCGTCATGGCCTGAAGCTCCGGATCAGCCTCCGCAAGCGTCAAGAAAGTGGTTAGTCCATGAAACAATCCCTCCGGAGCCAACGCTAAGATATTGACTCCATCTTCTCCAACCTTCATAACATATCCCTCAGGAGAAGCAATATCCTCCGCCGAATCAACAATCTCGAGCGAAATTCCACCTTTACGTTTTTTATTCGCAACTTTAACAGGGATAGCTCTTGAAGCATACTCATAAAGACGCACCTTATCCTCCGGCTCACACTTTATATATAAAGGCGTGTGGGTCTTCAACTTGAAAGAACCCTCGTGAGTCTCTATTCTCTTGGGTTTCGGAATAACATTTACCTGCGCGTCCGAGTAAATGAACGACACCAATACAGCTGCTAAAAGAAATATTCTGATCATGGGGCAAAAAAATGGGATTATCAACTATATAGAAAACGGAATAATCAACAAAAAAATATCTCTTCCCAAAATTCTTATCAATTCCACGCATACATATTTACATTAATAGTGAGGGCCGGAACGAAACGTTCCGGTCCTCGTTAAGGCGGCGATTACCTACTCTCCCGTTTTCGCCCAGTTACAACAAGGTCATCGGCGTGATAAGGCTTGACTTCTCTGTTCGGCCAATTACGGCAAGCGAAGAGGTGGAGCCAGCAGTCTCCTTCTATGTGATAATAGAATGACAGGCTCCGGACTATTATGTCTGGAGCCTGTCGTTAAGGCGGCGATTACCTACTCTCCCGCTTTCGCCCAGTTACAACAAGGTCATCGGCGTGATAAGGCTTGACTTCTCTGTTCGGCCAATTACGGCAAGCGAAGAGGTGGAGCCAGCAGTCTCCTTCTATGTGATAATAGAATGACAGGCTCCGGACTATTATGTCTGGAGCCTGTCGTTAAGGCGGCGATTACCTACTCTCCCGCTTTCGCCCAGTTACAACAAGGTCA
>CAYROR010000017.1:0-50974 GCA_964425935.1 uncultured Sangeribacter sp. | reverse complement strand
TACATTGCGGGTATCAGGTACTTGCTTTGCGAGTACAATGATATTTAAGCTCATATAGTTTGGAATTTATGTTGAATTTTTATTTTTAATGTGGAAATTTTGGCAAAGGTAATAAAAAATATTTAAAATAGCTTATGAAATTCATGATATTGTGTGTATTGTCTTTGAAAATTCAGTATAAATGAGTAATTTTGTGTGGAAAAACGAATGCCCGGCACCCCGTCGGGTTAAAAAATGATTGAAAACAGACGTTAATGAAAAGGACGTTATTGACCATACTTGCGCTGGCATCCCTTTCCGCTTCGGCCGATCTCATCGACGACGCGAAAAAGCTCATGGCAAGCCAGGACTGGTGGGGCGCAGCTGATATTCTTGCAAAAGAGGCTAAGGCTAATCCTAAAAGCGCTTCTTCCGGACAATTTCTTTATCTTTCCGGAGTCTGCCAATATGAAACCGGAAACTATGCGAAGGCAAAGGAGCTCCTGAGTGCTGCAAAAGGGAAGAATTATTCCGCGGCCAATCTTTATTTGGGAAGACTCGCTTTCCTTGATTATGATTTTGATGAGGCAACTGAATTATATGAGGCCTATCGCAAACATATTGAGAAATCAAAGGGGAAGGAGAGTCCGCTACTCGATGAATTCGAGAGCCAGCTTGCAAATGCGGAGAGCGCCCTTTCAAGGGTGGAGAAAATAGAGATTATCGATTCTCTGGCTGTCCCTGCTGAGTCTTTCCTCCAGCATTATCTTCTCCCATCTTCCGCCGGGCATATTCTCGGTCCGGAAGATATCCCTTTCTCTGATAAAAGAGAGGGAGCCGTGGCGGCATTCTCGAATGAAAACGGTGATTTCCTCATGTGGGGCGCTCAAGATTCCAATGGTAATATTAATATTATGGAGAGCCTCCGCCTAACGGATGGGGAGTGGCAGGAGCCTGTTGCGGCTCCTTCGATTCTCGGAGACGGAGGAAATGCGGAATATCCGTTTATGATGCCTGACGGCACAACCCTATATTATGCCTCCGACGGGAAGGGGTCGATGGGAGGGTATGATATTTTTGTCGTTTCCAGAGACCCACAGACCGGAGAATATCTTCATCCGCAGAATCTAGGAATGCCGTTTAATTCTCCATACGATGATTTTATGCTTGCCATAGATGAGGAAAACGGCATTGGATGGTGGGCAACCGATAGAAATCTCCTTGGCGATAAACTCACTATTTACGTCTATAAAACTAATGAGCTCAGAAAGAATTATGACCCAGATTCAGATGATATCATTGAAAAGGCAAGGATCTCTGATTTCAGGTCGACGCGTTCTGAAAATAGTGTGAAAGAATATAAGGAGATATTGGCGGCATTGAAGGATGCTCCGCAATCTGTCAATGTTCCGAAGCCTGAGTTTCATCTGCCTGTGGACAACGGAGGATTCCTGACAAGAATGGAGGAACTTCCCGTGCAGGCTCAGGCATCTATGAAGACATATCTGCTGGCTTCCGAGTCGTTGCGCAAAGAGGAGGAACGTCTGGATGCCCTGCGGAGACGTTATGCAGAAAAGCGGGCCGACAATGTGAAGATGCAGATAATTCAATTTGAAAAAGAGATAGAGCAGAAGAGGGCGGAAGTCGCCGGGCTTCGCAGCGAGGTTTATAAAAACCTCCGTAAGTAACAGTAGAAATAACCAACATCAGATGATTTCTTTTTTTATTGCGCTTGCTGTCCTTATCGGCGGCTACTTTATCTATGGCGCGTTTGTTTCCCGTGTGTTTGGAGTTGATTCCTCACGTCCGACACCGGTTACCCGTATGGCTGACGGAGTGGACTACGTTCCGCTCCCTACCTGGAAGATTTTTTTGATTCAGTTTCTTAACATTGCGGGTCTCGGACCGATTTTTGGTGCGGTCATGGGTGTTATGTTTGGTCCTGCAGCTTTCTTATGGATTGTTTTCGGCACAATATTCGCCGGCGCTGTCCATGATTTTCTGGGTGGTATGCTCTCAATCCGGAGCAATGGCGCTTCGCTCCCTGAGATCGTGGGGATGCAGCTCGGCAACCGGATCAAACAGCTTATGCGTGGCTTTGCGCTTCTACTCCTTATATTAGTAGGAGCCGTGTTTATTTATAATCCGGCCGATCTTCTGGCAATGCTCACTCCTGACAGCTTTGACAGGATTTTCTGGATTGTCATTATTTTTGCATATTATGTTGCGGCCACCCTCCTTCCGGTGGATAAGGTGATCGGAAAGTTTTATCCGGTTTTTGGCATTGCGTTGCTTTTCATGGCTCTCGGTGTGCTTCTGATGCTAATAGTAAATGGCAGCAGTATGCCTGAGGTGTGGCATGAATTCTATAATCATAAACCGAGTCCTGATCTTAATCCGATATTCCCGATGATGTTCGTTTCCATTGCGTGTGGAGCAATCTCAGGTTTCCATGCCACGCAGAGTCCGATGATGGCCCGGTGTCTGAAAGATGAGAAATATGCCCGACCGGTGTTCTATGGAGCCATGGTGACTGAAGGCATCGTTGCCTTGATATGGGCGGCTGCTGCTATCGCTTTCACGGGGGGATACTCAGGCCTTCAGGAGCATCTTTCCGGATCGAGTCCTGCAGTTCTTGTCAATGAGATCACTTCTACATGGCTTGGAACAATCGGAGGTTTTCTCGCCATTCTTGGAGTCATTGCGGCTCCTATAACATCCGGCGATACGGCCCTGCGGAGCGCTCGTCTCATTGCTGCCGATTTCATGGGGATAGAACAGAAGAAGATAATCAAGCGTCTTCTGGTGTCGGTGCCGATATTTATTCTTTGCTTTGTCATTATGCTTCTTCCCTACGAGGTTATGTGGCGTTATTTTGCATGGTGCAATCAGGAGCTTTCCGTCTTCACCCTATGGGCCATTACGGTTTATCTCGCCAAGGAGAATAAGAACTATCTCATAACTCTGATACCGGCTATGTTCATGACCTTTGTGACCACGACATATATCTTCTTTGCGCCAGAGGGCCTGAATGCGGTGACCGGAGAATTGCTAAACATGGAGATCTCTCTTGTTACGGCCACGATGGCCGGGGTGCTTGTCAGCGCAGCGTTTCTCGGTATCTTTGTGTTCTGGCTTAGAGGGAGAGAGTCTAAAAACGTTATGGCATGATAATTTGTGGATTCTATGACTGATCTGAAAGAAATAATAAACCTGACAGATAGCTATAACTTTCACGCGCATAGTCAGTTTTGTGATGGCCGCGACACAATGGCCGAAATTGCGGCGGCAGCTGCTGAATCGGGATTCAGATATTTCGGATTCACTCCCCATTCTCCGGTGAATATAGAATCAAGCTGCAACATGAGCGCCGATGATATGAGAGCTTATCTTGACGAGACGGCACGGCTTCGTGAGTTATATTCCGGAAAGACAGAGATACTGACTTCGCTTGAAATCGATTATCTTGGATCCGACTGGGGGCCGCATATTGACTATTTTCAGAACCTTCCGCTTGACTACCGGCTCGGGTCCGTGCATTTTGTTCCGAACAAGCAAGGAAAATTATTTGATTGCGACGGAAACTATAAACATTTTGCGCAGGTGCTCCATGAAGGATTCGCCGGAGATGTGAGATATGTAGTTGAGAAATACTTCGAACAGGTGCTCATGATGATAGAGAGGGGAGGATTCGATCTGCTTGGCCATTTTGATAAAATTGCCGACAATGCCTCCAATGCAATGCCCGGGATTGAGGACGAGGGATGGTTTGAATCCTATGTTGACGACGTTGTTGGCAAAGTGGAATCTTCCGGGCTTGTCGTGGAGATCAACACGAAAGCATACGCAGAAAAAAAGCGTTTTTTTCCATCCGTCAGATGGTGGGGGAAACTTATTGAGAAGGGCGCCGTCATTGCCGTTGACAGCGACGCCCACTATGCTTCTAAAGTGAACGCAGGGAGGGAAGAGGCATTGCAGAAGCTAAAAGAGATGAAAAACCGTAAATAATTTGCGGGAATGGAATAAAATAGCTAACTTTGCACCGGTTTTTCGGGTCCGCTACATTATTTGTGATCGTTCGGACCCGGATCCGGAAATAACAATAATACATAACAAAACGAAAAACGTATGAATTGCTACGAAACCGTTTTCATTTTAACTCCCGTTTTATCTGATGATCAGATGAAGGAAGCGGTAGAAAAATTCAAAGGCGTTCTTCAGCAGAATGGTGCTGAAGTAGTAAACGAAGAGACCTGGGGTCTCCGTAAGCTCGCCTATCCCATCCAGAAGAAATCGACAGGTTTCTATTGTCTTCTTGAGTTCAAGGGTGAACCCACCATCGTCAAGAAGCTTGATGTGGCCTTCCGCCGCGATGAGCGTGTGATCCGTTTCCTCACCTTCCGTCTTGACAAATATGCACAGGAGTATGCAGAGAAGCGTCGCAATCTGAGAGCAAAGAAAGCAAGTGAAACACCCGCAGAAGCCCCCGTGGCAGAAGCAGAAAACAAGGAGGCATAACCATGGCAGCAAACAGCGAAATCCGTTATCTCACCCCTCTGTCGGTCGACACTAAGAAGAAGAAATATTGCCGTTTCAAGAGAAGCGGTATCAAATATATCGACTACAAAGATCCTGAGTTCCTGAAGAAATTCCTCAACGAGCAGGGAAAGATTCTTCCCCGTCGCATCACCGGCACATCTCTGAAGTTCCAGCGTCGTGTGGCCCAGGCCGTTAAGCGTGCGCGCCATCTGGCTCTTCTTCCCTACGTTGCCGACTTGATGAAGTAATCATTTTTTAACCCGACAAAAACACACAAAATGAAGATTATACTCAAAGAGAACGTAGCCGATCTCGGCTATAAGGACGATGTTGTCGAAGTGAAAGATGGTTATGGCCGCAACTACCTGATTCCTCAGGGCAAGGCAATCATCGCCTCTTCCGCTGCCCTCAAGCAGCTTGCTGAAGATCAGAAACAGCGCGCCCACAAGCTTGCCAAGATTAAAGCTGATGCAGAGGCTGCAGCTGCTGCTCTTGAAGGCGTTAAGCTCACAATCGGTGCTAAGACCAGCGCCAATGGAACAGTCTTCGGATCTGTAAACGCACTTCAGATTGCTGAGGCTCTCGAGAAGCTTGGCCACAATGTTGATCGCAAGATCATCTATCTGAAATCGCCTGTTAAGGAAGTTGGTGTCTACACAGCCACCATCAAATTCCACAAAGAGGTTGCCAAGGATATAGAGTTTGAGGTAGTTTCCGAGTAATTCTAATCTGCAACCGGATATATCAAAAAGCCGTCGAGTCATAATGACCCGGCGGCTTATTTTGTTGTGTCTTCGCTCACATGAATTCAAAAATTATTATTAAATTTGCATGTTAAACCCGAAATATGGCCATTTTTTAAGAATGGAATATCGGGCTACCCTTATTTGTTAAAAAAGATCCTGAATATATGAAATTCAATATCGACGGAAAAGTATTTCAGCAGCAGCTGCAGGCAGTCAGCAAAGTGATTAATTCCAAGAATGCGATGTCTATTCTTGACAACTTCCTGTTTACCCTGTCGGAGGGAACGCTGACTATCACCGGAAGCGACGGAGAGAACATCGTTTCTTCAAAAGTGGAGGTTGCTGAAAGCGAGTCGGACGGTGCAATTGCTCTTCCTGCGAAAACTCTTCTTGAAATCACGAAAGAGGTAAATAATCAGCCATTGACTTTTTCTCTTAACGAAACAACGGGCGAAGTGGAAGTAAATTTCCTCTCCGGTAGATTTCAGTTCATGGGAATCAATGCAGATGAATATCCGCGGGGTGAGGAGATGGATTCCGATGCCACAGTGCTTCTGATTCCTGCCGCTGTTGTCCGCAAGGGAATAGAAAAGACTCTTTATGCCGTCAGCACGGAGCCTATCCGTCCGATGATGACAGGTATATTCTGGGATATCCATGAGGGCGATATCACGTTTGTTGCCAGTGATACGCATAAACTTGTGAGATATATCAATTCCGAGTGTGACCCGGGCGTGGAAACATCCTTCATTATGCCTTCTAAACCTGCAGGAATCATCAGGAGTATTCTTGATAAGGAGACTGAGACTGTCAAGGTGACGATCGGTTCCAAGGGGGCAAAGTTTGAATTCGGGAATTTCAGCCTGAATTGCAGATTCATAAAGGGGAACTATCCCAACTACAACAGAGTCATCCCGGTTGAGAATCCGTTTTCTGTGACTGTGGATCGCGCTACATTCCTGAACGCCATGCGACGCGTTTCAATTTTTGCAAGCAAGGCATCGGGACTTGTCAAATTTGATCTCTCTGAGGGAAGGATGATTCTCAGTGCGCAGGATCTTGATTACGGCACCTCGGCGCAGGAACAGGTAATCGCTGAGTATGAGGGTAATCCTTTGATTATTGGCTTCAGCTCCATCTATACTCTTGAGATTCTTGCGAGCATCACGGATGAAAACGTTGTGGTCAGACTATCAAATCCCGCGCGTCCGGGAGTCTTCGAGCCGCTTGAACAGGAGCCGAACGAACAGCTTGTGGCCATCCAGATGCCTCTCCAAGTGATTGAATAATTCCTATTCTCAGAGAAAGATGGAAAATAGCATAAAACTTAAGCTTGAAAGACCGATAATATTCTTTGATCTTGAAACTACAGGCACAAATGTCACGCAGGACAGGATTGTCGAGATCTCATATATAAAGGTCTATCCAGACGGAAGAGAGGAGAAGAAGAGCCGGCGCCTCAATCCTGAGATGCCTATTCCTCCGGCAAGCACGGCGGTGCATCATATCACGGATGAGGACGTCAAAGATGAACCTACCTTCAAGCAGATTGCGAAATCATTGTTTACGATTTTCGAGGGTTGCGATATAGCGGGCTATAACAGCAATAAATTTGATGTGCCCGTACTTATGGAGGAATTCGGGAGGTGTGGAATCAATTTTGACATCACCGGACGTCATTTTATCGATGTGCAGAATATTTTCCACAAGATGGAACAACGCACGCTTGTGGCCGCCTATAGGTTCTATTGCGGTGCAGAGCTCGACGGAGCCCATAGTGCACTTGCCGACACCCAGGCCACTTATGAAGTTCTTCTCGGACAGCTCAAAAGATATGATGAGCTTGAGAATAATGTTGAGTTCCTTTCCAAATTTTCAACCATTGGAAGAAATGTTGATCTCGCGGGACGCATTGTCTTGAACGACAAAGATGAACCGATCTTTAACTTCGGACGATACAAGGGAAAAACAGTTAAGGAGATCCTTCGCAGGGAACCCTCTTTTTTCGATTGGATAATGCAGGGAGATTTCCCGAAGAACACGAAGGATATTCTGCTTCAGTTAAAATATAAATATGAGCAAGAACGCCACTCAGGAAGGAAATGATTCCCTAAGAAAAAGTCTTTCGGGGCGCCATATAGTTCTTGGCATTTCCGGAGGAATCGCTGCCTATAAGTCAGCTCATCTTCTCCGTCTTTTAGTAAAGAGGGGGGCAGAGGTGCAGGTTGTCATCACTCCCAACGGAAAGGAATTCATCACTCCCGCCACACTCGCTGCTTTGAGCGGTAAGCCAGTCGTCAGTGAATTTTTTGCTGCAAACACCGGTGAGTGGCATAGTCATGTGGATCTCGGTTTGTGGGCTGACCTGATGATCGTTGCGCCGGCCACTGCTTCCACAATCGGAAAAATGGTCAATGGTATCGCCGACAATATGTTGATTACGACCTATCTTTCCGCGAAAGAACCGGTGATGGTTGCTCCTGCTATGGATCTTGACATGTGGAAACATCCATCCACGCAGAGGAATATCCGGCGTTTGAAGGAAGACGGGGTGAGAATAATAGAGCCTGAGGCGGGGGAGCTTGCAAGCGGACTCGTCGGGAAAGGACGTATGGAAGAGCCGGAAAGGATTGTGGAGTATGTGGAGGATTTCTTTCAGGAGAGGAATGATTTCGTGGGCAAAAAGATTGTCGTCACAGCCGGTCCGACCTATGAGAATCTCGACCCGGTCAGATTTATTGGGAATTATTCCAGTGGCAAAATGGGCTTTTCAATTGCATCGGAGTTTTGCAAAAGGGGAGCGGACGTCACTTTGATTTCTGGCCCTGTTTCTCTTGAAACTCCTGCTGGAGTGGAACGCATTGATGTGACTTCAGCCAGAGAGATGCACAGACAGTGTGTTGAAAAATCGGCAAACGCCGACATTATCATATTGAGCGCTGCCGTGGCCGATTATGCTCCGGAAACCTGTTCGGATAAAAAGATAAAAAGGGAGACAACCGGCGACATGACGATACGTCTGGTCAGAAACCCTGATATCGCGGCCGAACTTGGAAAAGAGAAGGGGGATCGGATACTTGTCGGTTTTGCCCTTGAAACCGACCATGAGGAGGAGAATGCCCTTTCAAAGTTGGAAAGAAAGAATCTTGACTGGATAGTGCTGAATTCCCTGCGTGATCCGATGGCCGGTTTTATGAAAGACACCAATCGTATCACAATGATTGGTCGAAATGGTGAAAAGAGGAAATTCCCTGCTAAAACTAAATCTGAAGTGGCCCGCGACATAGCGGATGTGATATCTGAAAATCTGTTATAATACGCTGCCAAGATGTTAGATAGGTTTCCAGGTTGCCTAAGTTTGTTTTTTGCGATTGTTTTCCTGATGATCGGCCAGATTGTCTGTGGGCAGGAACTCAACTGTGTGGTGGAGCTTAACACAGAGTCGGTGGAAGGCACTAACCGCAATGTTTTTGATGAACTTAAGCAGGAGATGGAAACCTATATCAATGATTTCAGATGGACAGATCACCAGTTTTCTCCGAAAGAGAAGATTGACTGCAGAATTTTTCTGACAGTCAAGGACTTTTCCGGGGGGAGAATAAGCGGCGATCTTCAGGTGCAGTTGTCACGTCCGGTTTTCAACAGCAGCTATACAACCACTTTGTTTAATTTTAAAGACACTGAGGTGGAGTTTGATTTTCATGAAGGTGATCATCTCAATCATAGCGAAAGCATCTGGGAGGGTAATCTCAAGGGACTTCTGGATTTCTACTCCTTGCTGATGCTGGCAATCGATTATGATTCGTTCTCTCTTTACGGAGGGCAGGAATTCTATGACAGGGCTGCTAAAGTTGTTCAGCTTGCTCAGTCGGGAGGAGAAAAGGGATGGCGTCTTTACGATAATAACCGAAACCGTAGTGCCGTTATAAATGCGTTCACCGACCGCAACACTTCTGGAATAAGAGAAATGTTATATCTTTACCACCGGAAAGGACTTGATCAGATGTCGACAAGCATGCCGAAGGGACGATCCGAGATTACGGACGCCATAAAGATTATGGCTGAAATCTATAAAGTTTCTCCTATGAGCGTGGCTCTTCCGATATTCCGGGATGCGAAACTGGATGAACTGACCGATATTTATTCCAAAGCTCCGAAGAGTGAGCAGAAGGAAATCCACTCCATACTCAAGGAGATTTACCCGATGGATGGCGAACGGCTTGATCGGATTATTGAAACAGATAAACCATGATCGGACCATTTGTAGGGTAATAGAAGTGTTAAATAAAAAAGGTTACTATGTTAGAGACTCTCACGATTCAAAACTATGCTCTTATAGACAATGTGAGCCTGAAGTTTTCTCCAGGATTCACCATTATCACAGGAGAAACCGGAGCGGGAAAATCGATAATGTTAGGCGCACTGTCTCTTCTGCTCGGAGAGCGCGCGGAAAGCAAGGCTATCTCTGATAAAAGTAGAAAATCGGTGATTGAGGCTTCATTTTCCAATCCTGATCCTGAATTGGAGATGGTGTTTGAAGAGCAGGGTCTCGACTGGAATCCACGCGAAATTCTTATACGGAGGGAAGTCTCTCCAAACGGCAGATCAAGGGCATTTGTCAATGATACCCCCGTCACGCTTCCGGTGTTGCTCTCGATCACGGGAAATCTTGTGGATATTCATTCGCAACATAGCAATATCCTGTTGAGTCAGAGTTCGAGCCATCTTTCAATAATAGATGCATTCAGTGGAAATACAGAACTTATTTCCGGCTATAGAGCAGATTTTGTGAGATATGTCACTCTCCGGACAAAGATAAGAAGAATAAAGGATCAGATTGAGAAAAACCGGGAGAACAGGGAATTCATCGCTTTTCAGCTTGAGCAGCTTGATAAGATTCAGCCAAAAGAGGGAGAGCTCGCAAAGGTTGAACAAGAATTCGACATGCTGAGCGATGCCGATCAGATCCGGGAAGATCTCAGTATTGCATTCGGCGCTCTTGATGGTTCCGACAATGCGGCTCTCTCTTTGATCGGCGACGCAACCTCCAGTCTTCAAAAGGTCAATCTTGGATTGTTTGGTGATGAGGATGAAAATTCCGATCTACTGAAGAGAATTGAGGATGTCAGGATAGAGCTCAAGGATATCAGTGAAACTGTGAGGGATTATCTTGAGAGGGTTGAGGCAGATCCTGTAAGGCTCGCCAGGGTTACGGCCCGTATGAATCTGCTATACGACAGCATCAAACGATTCAAGGTGACTGATAATGACGCTCTTGTGGCACTTCATAATGATCTTAAAGGAAAGTTGAAATCCATTGACTACGGGGATCAGGACGTTTCAGATCTTGAAAAAGAGGCGAAGGCACTTGCAAGAGTGCTGAAAGCTAAGGCAGATGCACTCACTGCCAGCCGGGTGGAGGGTGCGAAACTTTTTGCCGATAGGCTTCTTGAAACCGCAATCCCCCTTGGATTGCCGAATCTTCAGTTTAAAGTTGAGATCGGCCAGACCAAGCTTACGTCTGACGGGCAAGATTCGGTTGAATTCCTGTGCAGTTTCAATAAGAATCATCCCCTCCAGCCCATGGCTCGGGTTGCTTCGGGAGGAGAACTTGCAAGATTAATGCTCAGCATAAAGAAAATAATGGCATCATGCATGCATCTCCCAACCGTGATTTTTGATGAGGTCGACACCGGAGTCTCGGGCGAGATCGCAGACAAGATGGGTGTTATGATGAAGGATATGGGACGCGACATGCAAGTGCTTGCCATCACTCATCTACCTCAGGTTGCATCGAAGGGGGACACTCATTTCAAGGTTTATAAAACTGACGACTCCGAGCGCACTGTTTCCCATGTCAGACTTCTTGACAAGGAGAACAGGATAAATGAGATCGCTGCCATGCTCTCAGGTTCGGAAGTCAATGAGGCCGCCAGGGTCAATGCACGTGTATTGCTAAATTTCTAAACAGACAAAAATGGAAAAGAACGACTATATATTTGGACTTAGGGCCATAATTGAGGCCATAGATGCCGGCAGGACCATCGACAAGGTGCTTATCCGGCGTGAAATAGGTGGCGATCTTGCCAAGGAACTCATTGAAAAGACACGGGAATATGAGATTCCTGTTCAAAGAGTTCCTCTGGAAAAGCTGAATAGGATCACGATGAAAAACCATCAGGGCGCCATAGCGTTGTTATCCCCGATCACGTATCACCGACTCGACAACCTGATTCCAATGCTGTATGAGGAGGGAAGGACTCCATTCATGCTCGTGCTCGACGGAGTGACGGATGCAAGAAATTTCGGGGCGATAGCAAGGACTGCGGAGTGTGCAGCTCTTGACGCTATTGTTATTCCTGAGCGGGGAAGTGCTTCGGCAACTCCGGATGCGGTGAAGGCATCTGCGGGAGCTCTTTTCCACATTCCGGTTTGTCGCGAAAGAGATATCGTGACGGCAGTCAGAAAACTGAAGGAGAACGGCTATCTGATTGTCGGAGCTTCAGAAAAAGGGGGAATGAATTATACGGAAGCCGACTATACGGTTCCGGTGGCTATCGTGATGGGAGCTGAAGACACCGGGATTTCAGAAGCAGTTCTGAGGATGTGTGATCATCTTGCCGCCATTCCTATCCTTGGAAATATTGGCTCCCTCAATGTTTCCGTTGCTGCCGGGGTGATGATGTATGAGGGCGTGAGACAGCGTCTTTCATCAGGATTTACACGAGGCTGATTTTAAGCAAAATAAAATAGAATTTGTAAATTCGCTCAGTTTAGACTAATTTTGCAGTGTAAAACGGTTCAGACCGAAAGAATAATCTGAAAAAGCAAAACTATGATCAATCGAGTGTTGATAAGGATGAAAGTGGTTCAACTGCTTTATTCTTATTTATTGATAGAAAACCATTTCATGCTGGAATCCCAGCCCTCCTCTCCTACAAAGGAAAAAAGATTCGCATATAATCTTTATCTTGACATCCTCTATCTTGCAGTCTGCATCTCATCGCGATTGGAGAAACGGGGAGGGGAGAGGCCTTTGGCCGACACCCGGTTTATCAAGAAAATTCTTGCTGACGACAAGATAAGGTCGTTGGAGAAGAAATATCGCAATGAGCCGTTCCCGTTTGAGCCGGCGGTGGCGTCATTGGTGGAGAAGATCAAGGAGAGTGGCCTCTACAAGAACTACCTTAAGGACACCCAGACGTTGGGCAAGGAGAATGACCAGATTTGGGAGATGATAATTAACATGATTATCTTCCCGGATCCGATAGTAGGACGTCTTATCAGCGAACGGGAGAATTACACTCTCGGAGGAGTCGACAGGATGAAGGCCATGATGGCTGAAACGTTCAAGAATTTCTATGCGTCGCGTGATAATATAGATGACGCCCTTAAGGAATTGTCGGCAAGCATGGATAAATCGCGTGAACTTTATTTCCGTCTTCTTCTTCTTCCTGTGGAATTGTGTATGCTGCGTGAGCGTCAGCTGGAAGAAAATAGGTTCAAGTATATCCCTACGGCAGAAGACTTGAATCCTAACACAAGATTTATAGAAAACGGGCTTGCGAAGGCTATCTCGGAGAATGAGGAAGTGATCAAATATTGCGATGAAACCAAGACCAGCTGGTTTAACGGCCACACGGAATTGCTTGAGTCGCTTTTGAAGACGATAATGGAATCAGATATATATGATGAATACATGTCGTTTCCAGCCACGGATTACGTCACAGACTGCATCTTCTGGAGAAACGTTTTCAAACATATTATTCTCAACAACGAAGAATTCCTTGAGGCTCTTGAGTCAGAGTCGGTATTCTGGAACGATGATCTTGAGATAATCTCTACTTTCGTTCTCAAGACACTCAAACGTTTTGAAGACAGAAATCCGGATAGCAAGCCGGTTCTTCCAAAATTTAAGGATAAGGAGGATGCGACCTTTGGTGCGAGTCTTCTGGCAGATGTCGTCAGGAAAAAAGACACCTACAGATTATATATTGAGAATTGCATAAATTCCAATTCCTGGGATAGCGAGCGAATGGCGTTCATGGATGTTGTCATTACCATGACGGGGCTCGCGGAGATTCTTAATTTCCCCAAGATTCCTCTGTCTGTAAGCTTCAATGAATATATAGAGATTGCGAAGAGCTACAGCACCCATAAGAGCGGAGCATTCGTCAATGGACTATTGAAAGGAATTGTGGAGAAACTAAGAGCGGAGAATAAAATAAACAAGTGATTCTTTGGTTTATAATCCAAAACTTTCTATCTTTGTGGGGTTGTTTGGATTATTGAGGGTCGGGCTATTGGTTTCCACTCCCGAAGGATTTGGACAATCTTTTGAAAAGATAGAGAGAAAATTATAGAAAATAAGAAATAAATCAAATAGTTATGAATTTTTCCGAAACATCGGTTCTTCTTCAGCAGCAGGGTGAAGGAGGAGGATTCGGCGGCATCCTGATGATTGTCGCTATGGTTGTGGTGTTCTATTTCTTCATGATCCGTCCGCAGAGCAAGAAGCAAAAGGAACTTAAGAAAGCACGCGAAGCCATGAAAAATGGCGATAAGGTTGTGACCGCAGGAGGAATCCATGGAAAGATCAAGGATATCAAAGAGAATTGTTTTATCCTTGAAGTGGCTCCCGGCGTCATGATCAAAGTTGACAAAGGATCCGTTTATCCTGCGGGAACAGAAGCAGACAAAGTAGAGAATAAGTAAATTCAGAAACACCGGAAGCCGGAATCCGTAATGGCGGAGCCGGCTTCTTAAGTAAGAAACCATGAGTGAGAGAATCGACAAAGTGCGTGAGAAATGGAGAACACTGAAGGGCACAACCACCTTTCATGACACGGTTCTGTTTCTCGTGTTTGTTGCGGTGGCTGCGCTTTTCTGGGTTATTCTTGCTTTGAACGATAGTGCGCAAGATAGTTTCAATGTAAAAGTCTCGATTGTCAACTGTCCAGACACTGTTACGTTCATCAGCGATATTCCTGAAAAAATTCATGTCACAGTCCGCGACAAAGGAACCACTTTGTGGCGCAATCACTACCGCCATCCCTCCATTAGCGTAAATTTCAAGGAGTATGCGTCAAAAGGGATTCTGAATTTTTCTCATAATGATCTTCAGACGGCCTTGAAATCGGCATTCGGATCGGGGGCCCAGATCGTCTCTCTCTCAGTGGATTCAATCTATCTGGACTATACCACGTCAAAGGGACGCAGGGTTCCTATTGTCGTGGATGCCTCGGCAACGACAACCTCTGGCAATGTCATAGAGGGTAGTCCTAAGGCCAAACCGTCTTATGTGTTGGTTTACGGCGAGAAAAAAACTACAGACACAATCCATAAGGTCTATACGGAGTCTGTGAGATTGACTGATCTGTCGGAAACTACCACTGTTGAAACGCGTTTGCGCAGAATTGAAGGTGTAAGGATCATTCCATCCTCGATAATGCTTACATTCCCTGTTGAACGTCTTGTGAGAAAGGAGACTCCTGTGACGATTGATGTCATAAATGTCCCCAAAGGGGAGAGCCTTCTTTTATTCCCTTCTAAAGTTCCTGTAGAATATTATGTTGCCATGAGCCGTCTCGGAGATAATGATGACCGCGATATAAGGCTGTCGGTTGATTATAATTCGATAGGAAAGATCAGTGGCTCGAAGCTCCCAGTCAGAATCATGAGTTATCCGGAGCGTTTTTTGAATTTTTCCTTGAAGACAGACAGTGTGGAATTCACAATTGTCAGAAACTGAGCAGCTGAATTATGGCGGAAAGAATTTCAGGAAAGCGGATCATAGGTCTTGGCGGAGGAATCGGGGCTGGAAAGAGCGTTGTGGCGAGAATACTGCGACTTAATTCCGTTCCGGTGTATGATTGCGATTCAGAAGCTAAGTCCCTGATGGAAAAGGATAGTTCTCTCAGGAGAGAAATTGTCGGGATTTTAGGAGAGCGGGCATATTTAGAATCAACCGGATTGCTTGACAGGCGATTTGTGGCCTCCTGCATATTTTCAGATCCTGAACTGAGGCATCGTGTCAATAAAGCTGTTCATACCGTGGTTGCGGCTGATTTTATCAGATTCTCAGAAAAGAGCAATTCGATGACAGTGGTTTGTGAGTCTGCAATTCTTAAATCGAGTGGACTCGACAGTCTTTGTAGCGAGATCTGGATCACAGAGGCTCCCGACGACGTGAGGATTGAGAGGGTGAAACGACGCAATGGCCTTTCCGAAGAGGAGATTTTGAAACGCATAATGGTACAGAGGAATGAATCCGGATCTTTTCCCGGATGCAAAGTCCGGGTGATCCGCAACGATGATGTTTCTCCGATTCTTCCTTACGTTTGCAGTTTAATCAGCGGTGTAAATGGGTATCAGGGGACTCAACATATATTAGAATTATAACCAAACAGATAAAAGAAACAAGCTATGCTTAAACAAATTTTAGCCATCACCGGCAAGCCGGGACTTTTCAAGATTATTTCGCAGGGCAACCGCATGTTGCTTGTGGAAGACCTTAAAAGCAAGAAGCGTCTTCCCGTTCATTCGCGAGACAAAGTTGTTTCTCTCGGCGACATAGCCATGTACACTGACCAGGGAGATAAACCTCTCGGAGAAATTCTTGATCTGGTATATGCCCGAAACGATGGTAAGGTCATCGATATCAAGACTCTCATGGCTGAAGGAAAACTGCGTGATGAGTTTGCTGAAGTTCTGCCGGATTTCGATAGGGAAAGAGTGTATGATAACGATATAAAGAAACTCTTCACATGGTATAATCTTCTCACGGAGGAGGGTTACACCAAGTTTACCGAGGATACCGAGGCAGAAACAGAAACGGAGAACTCCGACAACTGATCTTATCAGTTGAAAACTGCTGTGACGAGAATTAGGATAACTCCTATCGCCAGCAGAATATTGGCATCCGTAAATCTTCTGCGTGTCGATTGTTTCAGATCCTGAATGGTTGAATGGCGCAGGTAGATGTTGCGGGGAGCAAGTGCTCTCTCGTAATTGCGGGAGCTGACACGGGTATGAATTCTGAGAATGCATCCGATCGCAAGCATGACAATTCCTAATGTAAACATATCCTTGATTTTTAGCGTTGAATGATTTAGCGTTGAAAATGTGGGGCACCACAATTTAAATTGTTAACCATTATCCGTCTGAAATGGTTCTATGATCCTTAAAAAATTAAGAGATGGGCAGAGTCATAACTTATAAAAAAGTGGATATCGAGCGTGCCGAGAAAAGCGTGTTGAAAGATGTTTCATTCACGCTTGACTCGGGCGAATTCAATTATCTTGTAGGTCGGGTCGGAAGTGGAAAGAGTAGCCTGATGAAGACACTCTATGCAGAGGTGCCGGTCAGCAGGGGAGATTCGGCTGAAGTGCTCGGTTTTGATCTTCTCCGTCTCAAACGGAAGCAGATACCCATGCTCAGAAGGAGGATCGGTATAGTGTTTCAGGACTTTCAGCTTTTGCAGGACCGTTCCGTTAGCGGCAACCTCCGGTTTGTTATGAAGGCTACCGGTTGGAACGATGAGGAAGCGATCTCCAGAAGGATTGAGGAGGTTTTGTGTGATGTAGGGATGTCAAACAAAAGCTATAAGATGCCCTACGAATTGAGCGGGGGTGAGCAACAGAGAATTGTCATTGCCCGTGCTCTTCTCAATAGCCCAGAACTGATACTGGCTGATGAGCCCACCGGAAATCTTGATCCTCAGACAGGCTATCAGATCGTGACGCTGCTTCACGCTTTGGCCGATGCCGGTCATTGTGTGGTCATGGCCACTCATAATCTCCAGTTTGTCGATGAATTCCCCGGGAAAGTGCTGCGTTGCGACGGCAAACAGCTCTATACGGAATAAATTGGGAGTGTATGCAAATTTTATAAGAGAAAAATTTCCGCAATTCAAGTTTAATGCCTAAATTTGCGTGTGATATTCCTAATTTAGAAAAGAAACACAATAATATTCCATATCAAACTAAAGCTATAAATATTTATGGCAGCTAACCAAGAAAGACTTTTCGACATGTTCGAACCCGTCAGCACAGAAGACTGGGTAGCGAAAATCAATGTCGATCTCAAGGGTGCCGACTTCAATAAGAAGCTCGTATGGCGCACCAACGAGGGTTTCAACGTTCAGCCTTTCTATCGCAGGAGCGACCTTGCCGGCCTTTCCCACATGGGCACACTCCCCGGCCAGTTCCCCTACGTAAGAGGCACAAAGGATTCCAACGACTGGCTCATCCGCCAGGCTGTTGCCGGAGAAACTCCTGAGGCTATCAATGAGGAGGCTCTCCACATTCTTGACAGAGGTGTGGATTCTCTCGGAATCAAGCTCGGCAAGGAGATGGGAGGAGATGCTCTCAAGACCATTCTCAAGGGAGTTGACCTTGCAAAGGTTGAGATCAACGTTTCCTGCTGCATGGGCAAGGCAGTTGAGGTTGCCAAGGCTCTCGTGGCTCTGATAAACGAGAAGGGTGTTGAGAAAGAGTTCAAAGGCTCAATCGATTTCAATCCCTTCAAGCGCCTTCTCCGTCATGGTGTCGACTTCCCCCGTTCAATCAAGGATGAGGCCGTTGCAATGTATGAGGTTGTGAAGGATGTTCCCGGACTTCGTTGCTTCGCAGTTGATTCCTGCATGCTCAATAATGCCGGAGCCTATATTACTCAGGAGCTCGGGTATGCTCTTGCATGGGGTGCTGAATGGATGACGATTCTCACAGAGGCCGGATTGACTCCCTGTGAGGCCGCCGCACGCATAAAGTTCAACATGGGCATTTCGTCAAACTATTTCATGGAGCTTGCCAAGTTCCGTGCCGCCCGTATGCTTTGGGCCGAGATAGTTAAGGCTTATGGAGCTGAAGATGAATGTTGCAAGATGGCTGTTCATGCAGTGACAAGCCAGTTCAACCAGACAATCTATGACGCACATGTAAATCTTCTCCGTTCAATGACGGAAACCATGAGTGCCGCTCTTGCAGGTGTTGACTCCATCGAAACACTTCCTTTCGATCTTCAATATAAGAAACCGGATGAGTTCAGCGAGCGTATTGCAAGAAACCAGCAGCTCCTTCTTCGTGAGGAGAGCCATCTGAACAAGGTTGTCGATCCTGCCGGTGGTTCATACTATATCGAAAACCTCACTGCTTCTATTGCCAAGGTTGCTTGGGAACTCTTCAATAAGGTTGAGGAAGAGGGTGGCTTCTATGAGCTCCTTAAGAAAGGGGAGATCCAGAAGAATGTCAATGAGTCGGGTGTTAAGCGTCACGGCGATGTTGCCCGTCGCAAGGAGATCCTTCTCGGCACCAACCAGTATCCTAACTTCAATGAGACAGCTCTTGGCAAGATCGAGAAAGATGGATGCTGCGGTTGCTGCTGCTCTGCAGAGCCGGTTGACGGTGCAGTTGAATCTCTTGTGTTCGATCGTGCAGCGAGCCAGTTTGAGACGCTCCGTCTTGACACCGAGAGAAGTGGCAAGCGTCCTAAAGTGTTCATGCTGACGATCGGCAATCTTGCCATGCGTCTTGCACGTGCACAGTTCTCAGCCAACTTCTTCGGATGCGCAGGCTATGAGATCATTGACAATATCGGGTTCAACAGCGTTCAGGAAGGCATCGATGCCGCAATGGAGAAGGGTGCTGACGTAGTAGTGCTCTGTTCAAGCGATGACGAATATGCCACCTATGCTCCCGAAGCTTTCAAGGCTCTTGACGGCCGCGCGATGTTTGTCGTTGCCGGAGCTCCCGCTTGCATGGAGGATCTGAAAGCACAGGGTATCGAGGAATTCATCCATGTCAGAGTCAATGTTCTTGACACCCTTATCAAGTTTAATGCAAAACTCCTGAAGTAAAAATGAGACCGAATTTCAAAGAAATCAATATAGAGTCGGCCATCGGCGAACGTCATGCCGCTCCGGCCTCCTCTAATCAGGAGGCAGAATGGATCACCGCTGAGTTGATCCCCGTAAAACATGTCTATACAGAGCAGGATCTCGAAGGTCTGGAGCATCTTGATTATGTTTCCGGTCTTCCCCCGTTCCTGAGAGGGCCCTATAGTGCGATGTATCCTCTTCGTCCCTGGACCATCCGTCAGTATGCAGGCTTCTCGACCGCCGCTGAGTCGAATGCGTTCTATCGTCGCAATCTTGCATCGGGTCAGAAGGGTCTTTCCGTGGCATTCGACCTTCCCACACACCGTGGATATGATGCCAACCATGAGCGCGTTGTAGGCGACGTCGGTAAAGCCGGTGTTTCCATCTGCTCGCTTGAAGACATGAAGGTGCTCTTCGATGGAATTCCTCTGAACAAGATGTCTGTCTCCATGACAATGAACGGTGCCGTTCTTCCGGTTCTCGCGTTCTATATCAACGCAGGATTGGAGCAGGGTGCCAAGCTCGACGAGATGGCCGGCACTATTCAGAATGATATCCTGAAGGAGTTCATGGTGCGCAACACCTATATCTATCCGCCGGCATTCTCGATGAAGATCATCGCCGATATCTTTGAATATACATCAAAGAACATGCCGAAGTTCAACTCCATCTCAATTTCCGGTTACCACATGCAGGAAGCCGGAGCTACTGCAGATATCGAGCTCGCCTACACTCTTGCCGATGGCCTTGAGTATCTGCGTGCCGGAGTGAACGCCGGAATGGATATCGACTCCTTCGCTCCGCGTCTTTCCTTCTTCTGGGCCATCTCCATGAATTATTTTATGGAGATCGCAAAGATGCGTGCCGCTCGTATGCTTTGGGCAAAGATCGTGAAGCAGTTCAATCCTAAGAATCCGAAGTCGCTTGCATTGCGCACCCACAGCCAGACATCCGGATGGAGCCTCACAGAGCAGGATCCGTTCAACAATGTTGGCCGCACATGTGTGGAGGCCATGGGCGCCGTTCTTGGCCACACCCAGTCACTCCACACCAACGCGCTTGACGAGGCAATCGCCCTTCCTACGGATTTTTCAGCACGTATTGCCCGCAACACCCAGATCTATATTCAGGAAGAGACCTACGTCACCAAGCAGGTTGACCCATGGGGTGGCAGCTACTATGTTGAGGCTCTCACCAACGAGATCGCTCACAAGGCATGGGAGCATATCCAGGAGATCGAGAAGCTCGGAGGCATGGCTAAAGCTATTGAAACCGGACTTCCCAAACTGAAGATCGAGGAGGCCGCTGCCCGCACTCAGGCACGTATTGACTCTGGCAAGCAGACAATCGTCGGAATCAATAAGTATCGTCTGGATCATGAGGATCCGATTGATATCCTTGAAGTCGACAATACAGAGGTTCGCAAGGAGCAGTGCGCTCGCATTGAGGATGTGAAGGCCCATAGAGATGAAGCCGCAGTGAAGGCTGCACTTGAGGCAATCACAGAGTGTGTGAAAGATCCTTCCAAGGGTAATCTTCTTGACCTTGCTGTTAAGGCAGCCGGTGTCCGCGCAACTCTCGGTGAGATTTCGGATGCATGTGAGGCTGTTGTCGGAAGATATAAGGCAGTTATTAAAACTATATCAGGAGTGTATAGCAGTGAAGAGAAGGGTGATCCTGAATTCGAGGAAGCCCGCAAGGCAGTTGCTGACTTTGCAAAACGCGAAGGTCGCCAGCCACGTATCATGATTGCCAAAATGGGTCAGGATGGTCATGACCGCGGAGCAAAGGTTGTTGCCACAGGTTATGCCGACTGCGGTTTCGACGTCGATATGGGACCCTTGTTCCAGACTCCTGCTGAGGCAGCGCGTCAGGCTGTGGAGAATGACGTACATATTCTCGGTGTTTCCTCACTTGCTGCCGGTCATAAGACCCTTATCCCGCAGGTGATCGCTGAACTTGAGAAACTTGGTCGTCCGGATATCCTCGTGACAGCCGGAGGCGTCATCCCCGCACAGGACTATGACTTCCTTTACAAAGCTGGCGTTGCCGCTATCTTTGGCCCCGGCACAAGAATTCCGAAGAGCGCCCTTGAGATGATCCGTCTGCTTAACGAAGATCGTGAGGCCTGATCATCAGATGGAATGAATTAGAGAGAGAGGCAGGGGAATTTCCTGCCTCTCTTTTTAAGATTAAAAAATTAGAAATATAAAAATTACCGATTGTGAGATTTCCAGGATTTATGTAATTTTGTATTTCGATTATGGATAATAAGGAAATTGAAAATAACATAACTGACGGCCCTGATTCCTACGTGCTTGAAGATTCTGAGGAAACTAAGCCTGAACCTCCTGTGAATAAGAAGTCTCCATTTTTGTTGATGCTGGAGATTCTCTTCAATCCTGTCGTGGGATGGAAGTCGTTGAGGAGAGCGAAGATATCGGCTGAAGTGATGCAGAGTGAGTGCTTCTATCCCTTGCTGGCTATATTGGCGGTAAGCGAATTCGCACAGCTCTTCTATTCCCCTTCCACGACGCTTCCGGAGGTCCTTATTGATGCTGTGATTTCGTTTGTTTCGTTCTTCGCGGGCTACTATTGTATAATGCTTGCTTTGGAACTTTTACTTCCTAAGGAGGCAAAGGTCAGATTCAACACAGAATTTGGAAAAGTGTTTGTGCTGACTGCTTTATCCACCTTGTGCCTGTTCTTCATAGCCATAGAACTTCTGCCGATTATGTGGTCGTTGCTTATCTTCCTTCCTTTGTGGACTGTCTACGTGATTTGCCGAGGGGTGAGATTTTTCATCTTCCCGGAGAATTGCAAGCTTCGAAGCACGATAATTCTTTGTCTCCTTACAATTGCCGTTCCCACCTTGATTGATTGGGCATTAAAGGAGATGATTTAATAAGGAGAAAGATCTAACACACAATAAAATGAAAGCGAGCCAGATTAACATACAAAACAGGAAAGCCCGTTTCAACTATGAGATCGGCGATACTTATACGGCGGGAATGGTGCTGACCGGAACGGAGATTAAATCGATTCGCGAAGGACGTGCCAATCTCACAGACAGCTATTGTGTCGTGGATCATGGAGAGGTGTGGGTAAAAGGGCTGCATATCTCCGAATATTTCTATGGTAGCTATAACAATCATGTGGCTCGTCGCGACAGAAAACTCCTCCTGTCAAGAAAGGAGATCTCCAAGATTGAGAAGCAGAGTGCTGACGCAGGATTCACGATTGTTCCCTTGAGGATATTTATAAATGAGAAAGGATATGCCAAGATTGTCATTGGAATCGGAAAGGGAAAGAAGGCTTACGATAAACGGCAGAGCCTTAAGGAACGGGAAGACCGGAGAGAGATGGACAGAATGATGAAGAAATGAGTCGTAAACTTGAACTTCTTTCGCCTGCGGCTGATGCTCCTGTTGCCATAGAAGCTATAAAGCATGGAGCAGATGCTGTATATATTGGAGGTCCCGCGTATGGCGCAAGAAAGGCTGCTTCCAATAATCTTGACTCTATAGCGGAGGTTGTGGATTTTGCTCATGGTTTTCGTTCAAGGGTTTATGTCACGGTTAACACCATAATATACGAAAACGAACTTAGGAGGGTTGAGGAATTGTGTCATGATCTGTACCGGATAGGTGTAGATGCCTTGATTGTGCAGGATATGGCTATTCTACGAATGAAGCTTCCTCCGATTGCACTCCATGCAAGCACGCAATGCGATATCCGGACCCCGGAGAAAGCACGGTTCTTGCAGGAGGTTGGTTTTTCTCAGCTTGTGCTCCCCAGAGAGCTAACGCTTAAAGAAATCCGTGAAATTGCTGAGGCTGTAGATGTCCCTGTGGAATGTTTCATTCACGGAGCCTTATGTGTAAGCTACTCCGGAAGGTGTCATGCAAGCTTTGCATCGTCGGGCAGAAGTGCAAATCGTGGAGAATGTGCCCAGATATGCAGATTGCCTTTCACTCTGGTTGATGGTGCTGGAAATACGATTGTCAGAAACCGTCATTTGCTCTCTTTAAAGGATTTCAATGCCACTCCTCATTTGAGGGAACTCATTGAGGCCGGAGTGGCGTCGTTCAAGATTGAGGGACGACTTAAAGATGCCGGATATGTCAAAAATATCACTTCCCATTATGATTTGCTACTCAACAGGATAATAGCTGATTCAGATGGCGCTTATAAAAGAAGTTCATTTGGAAGAGTGGAACGTTGTTTCAGTCCTGAAGTGTCGAAAAGCTTCAACCGAGGATTCACCACTTATTTTCTCGGTGGCAAACAGCCGGAAAGCATTGCTTCAATAAAAACTCCCAAATCAATGGGTGAGATTATCCGTAAGATCTCGGATCTCAATAATGGGGATGGAATAAGCTTTTTTGATAAAGGTGGAGAATATGTCGGTGTCAATGTGAACCGGGTTGAGAACGGACGAATTATCACAGGAAAGGATATCGTTATTCCCCGTGGTGCGGAGATTCACAGGACATCAAATCTTCAATGGAATAAACTGATGGGAAAGGAGACTGCCGTCAGAAGGATCGGTGTCTCTGTTAGGATGGATGATAAGGGTGTGGAGGCTCATGATGAGAGAGGAATGTATGTGAGGATTCCACTTGAAGTGAATCGGAGCGAAGCAAGAAAGCCGATGAACTATCAGGATGAATTCGCAAAATTGGGAACCACCATTTATCATCTTGACAGTTATGAATCCTCACTCGGGGAGAATGTTTTCATCCCCAGATCGGAAATATCAGCTTTGAGAAGAAGCCTTGTGGAAGCCCTGGATGCGGCCAACAGATCAACTTATCCTCTGGATCTACGCCGACAAGAAAACGCTGCCGCTCCTTATCCGCAAAAATCTCTCGATTATAAGGATAATGTCTCCAATTCGATGAGTGAGGCATTTTATAAGAGTCATGGAGTCATGACAATCCAGCCTGCTCTTGAAGCGTCGAACGACGGTGTGGAACGAGGAACGGTTGTCATGACAACACGACATTGTGTATTAAGGGAACTTGGAATGTGCCGAAAAAATAAAGGCTCCAGAAAACTTCAGGAGCCATTGTTCTTAATCGCCGGCGACCGCCGTTATCGAATCGACACTGATTGTGGTAGCTGCAGGATGCGGCTCCTGACTGACTGAAACGGGGACTACCGGAGAGGGGATGAAAGAAGCAGAATCCACCGGAAGCCTGCCGATCATCTCTTTCATTTTCATATCATATTTCTCCCGGAATCTTTCCATCATGTGGGCGAGAGAATCGTTTTCCTCCTCAGTCAAAGTGATGTCGGTGTTCGGGGGGAACTGAAAATTCACTTTAGCCATTTTGTCGGTCAAGGATTTCTCAATCCTCAAAAGTGCGGTTGTGTCTGAAGCCAGTTGTAGACTATCGGAATATGTCCTTATAAGCCGCTCGCTGAGTTCAAACAACCGTGTCGCTGATTCTCGGTCGGTATTATTCTCCACCCTGCGGCATGAAGATATATGCGCAAGAAGAATAATAGCTGATAATAGAGCTGCATTTTTCAGGTTATTCATGACAATGAGAGTTTTGGTTTCAGATATTTCGCCGTGTAAGATTGTTCGGACAATGCTACAGTTTCAGGAGTTCCTTGCGCCACAATTTCACCACCTGCATCTCCACCTTCCGGACCAATGTCGATCAGCCAGTCGGCAGATTTTATCATATCCATGTTGTGCTCGATGATCAATACCGTATGCCCTTTGTCAACAAGTGAATTAAGCGACTTCAGAAGGGTTGCGATATCATGGAAATGCAGTCCGGTGGTGGGTTCATCAAAAATAAAAAGTGTGTGCCCCTGATTCTCTTCCGACATGAAATAGGCGAGTTTGACTCTCTGGTTTTCTCCCCCGGAGAGGGTGGAGGAGCTTTGTCCGAGTTTGATGTAACCCAAGCCAACATCGCTGAGCGGTTTCAGGCGCTTGATAATCTTCTTTTCAATTGATCCCGGATTCTCACTTAGAAATTCGATTGCCTGATCAACCGTCATTTCAAGAAAATCGAAAATACTTTTCCCCCGATAAAGAACATCGAGCACTTCCTGCTTATATCTTTTCCCATGGCAAACCTCACATTCAACCTGAATGTCGGCCATAAACTGCATTGGAATAGTGATCTTTCCCTCACCTTTACATTCTTCACACCGACCACCTTCCGAATTGAAGGAAAAATAACCTGGAGTGAAGCCCATCTGTTTGGACAGTTGCTGATCTGAGAAAAGTTTTCTTATTTCATCAAAGGCTTTGAGATAAGTGGCGGGATTTGATCTTGTTGATGTTCCTATTGGGTTCTGATCGACAAACTCCACAGCTTTTATCTCGCTGAGATCCCCACAGAGCTTCCTATGGGTTCCGGGAATTTCGGTCCCTTCTCCGAGGTGGCGGGAGAGTGCTTTGAAAAGAATCTCTTTGACAAGGGTGGATTTTCCAGAACCGCTCACGCCCGAGACAACGGTTATGACCCCAAGCGGAAACTTGACATCAATATTTTTCAAATTGTTTTCTTGTGCACCCTTCACTTCTATATACTTCTTCCACGGTCGGCGAAGGGGAGAATAGGGTATTATTCGATCACCCCGCAGATAGTCAACCGTGTATGAGTCGGTAGGTTCATTAGAAGACAATGTTTCCTTAAGATTGCCCTGATAAACCAGATTTCCTCCAAGACGCCCAGCATCCTTTCCTATATCAACAATATGATCTGCCGCCAACATGATTTCCTCATCGTGTTCCACAACGACCACGGTGTTACCCACTTTTTTCAGTTTCTGCAAAACGGAGATTAGCTTCTGAGTATCCCTTGAATGAAGTCCGATACTTGGCTCATCGAGGATATAGAGCGACCCGACAAGGGAAGAACCAAGAGAAGTTGCCAGATTGATGCGCTGGCTTTCTCCACCAGACAGAGTTGACGAAAGACGGTCGAGTGTCAGATAGCCGAGTCCTACCTCGTCAAGAAACTCCAGACGGTTATTGATTTCTGTGAGGAGTCTCTTGCCTATTAGAGCGTCTTGGGAAGAAAGCTTAAGGTCTTGGAAAACTTTCCGGAGCTCAGAAACAGGCTTTCTCACAAGTTCAGTAATTGTGTGCCCGTCTATTTTAACGTATTCCACATCCTTGTGAAGTCTTGAACCTCCGCATACCGTGCAGGTGGTTTTCCCCCGGTATCTTGCTTTGAGAACGCGATACTGGATTTTATATTGATTCTCATCCACCCATCGGAAAAATCCGTCGATTCCCTCCCATGTATTATTGCCATGCCATAGGAAATCGCGTTCAGAATCACTCAGTTCAGAATATGGTTTATGGATCGGAAAGCTGAATTGAGGTGCGAGCTTTATGAGATATTTTTTCCATTCACTCATCTTTTCACCTTTCCAGCATGCCACGGCATCCTGAAAAACAGAAAGGGACTTGTCGGGCACGACAAGCGATTCACTGATCCCCATTATTTTACCAAACCCTTCACATTCCGGGCACGCCCCATAGGGATTATTGAAGTTAAACATGAGGTCGGATGGTTCCCTGAACTCTATTCCGTCGGCGGAAAACTTTCTGGAGAATGCATGTTCATGCACATTATCACCATCCCATATTTTTATGATGCATTGATCATGACCCTCAAAATAAGCAGTTTCAACAGAATCTGTCAGACGGGAAATTTCATCTTTATCGGAGGAGACGGCCAAACGGTCGATCAGTAGTCGGTGACCACTCAGGTCCTCTCCCGACTCTAAGAATTCCGAGATATCAATGAATGAACCATCTTTTTCAATTCTTGAGTATCCCTCCTTAGCGTAAATATCAAGCTGTTGCCTGAAATCACGGCCTTCCGGCACATTGATGTCTACAAGGACAGCCATTCTTGTTCCTTCAGGATATGAGAGGGCAGTTGAAACTATATCCTCGATGGTGTGTTTCTTGACTTCAAGTCCTGAAACTGGAGAAATCGTGTGTCCAATTCGGGCAAAGAGCATCCTCAGATAGTCATAAATTTCGGTTGAGGTGCCTACTGTGCTTCGGGGATTTCGGGTGTTGACTTTCTGCTCAATTGCAATTGCGGGTGGCAAACCGGTGATATAATCACATTCCGGCTTTGCCATTCTTCCGAGGAACTGACGGGCATAAGCTGAGAGACTTTCCACATATCGTCTCTGGCCCTCGGCATAAAGAGTGTCGAAAGCAAGCGAGGATTTTCCGGAACCACTGACTCCGGTGACAACAATGAATTTATTCAATGGAAGAGACACGTCAATATTCTTGAGATTATTGACGCGCGCTCCCTTTATATCGATATATTTCTGATCCATGTATGTGTTTTTCCTTAGTATTACATAACGCCTTTCAGGCGTGGAATATTGTGTCGTTCCGCTTCGTGAAATTATGGAAAACCAAAAAGAATAGATGAAAAATTAACGAAATGGAGCTAACTTTATGGGCAATGTGAAGAATATTTTGTAATTTTGGAAGACACCAGTTGTCAACAGGTGGAATGTTTAAAATCAAATTATCAACATCAATATGAAACACACTTATTTAACGGAGGGAACATGTAGCCGTAAAATAGAAATAGAGTTGGAAAACGGAATAATAAGATCAGTGGGATTCGAGGGTGGCTGTCATGGCAATCTCCAGGGGATCTCAAGGCTTGTTGTCGGAATGAAACCTGAAGACGTTATAAAGCGACTTGAAGGAATCCGGTGTGGTTCAAAGCCCACCTCCTGTCCGGATCAGCTTGCGCGTGCCCTCCAGGAATTAGGATAACAAAAGAAGCTCCCGACGTTTGGAATCGGGAGCTTCAGAGTCGGGAAGACTCAAAGATTGATGTTCAGCTGTATGGGAGGGATAAGAGTCCAGGGAGCCATCGGTTGCCAATTGACAGAAATCAGACTCGGCCTGCCATATCTTCCCATCTCCGGATAAATGTATTGCGTGAAAATTCGGTTGCCTTTACGATATCTTACAACGTAAGTGTTGAAATCAACCTGCCAGACATCAACGTCATGACAACCACGGGTTGCATATCTCACCATCTGATTGAGTCGAGGATGTGGAGGTGGCGGGGGAGGGGTAGGTCTGTAGGCCGCTCCGTAGCCCGGTCTGGGTGGTTTCATTCCGGGTCCGTTCCCAGGTTTGATATTATTTCCGGGGTGATTATGATTGCCGGGCCTATAACCATTGCCCGGATGATGGTTATTACCCGGACTGAAGTTGTTTCCGGGATGATTGTTGCCTGGCTTCCCTACATGGCCGGGATGGTTGTTGTGGTCTTTAGGTTTTTTTTCATCCCACTTGTTTCTGTTATCTTGCTTTTTATTACCGGGGCGCTCTCTTGAGCCCCTATCCATGCGGTGTTCTTTCTTCTCACGGTTGTCTTTACGATTATGGTCGGCAAAAGCAGACCCTGATCCGATCAAGAGGGAGATGATTACAACGATTGATGTAGCGATTCGTCTCATAGCATTTCAGTTTTGCGAGGCTTACCTCTGGGTGGAACATCGTGCCTTTATGGGGCTGTTATATCTTAAAGACGTCGAATTGAAGAAATGGTTTAATCATCCTCGTTTGAAGAACCGGGATTATAATGCTCCTTAAGGAAATCTCGATAGCTTATTTCAAAAGAAGAGGGGGTACATGCCGCAACGATTCCGGCTTTAGTAGAGACATTGCTGCACGGGATAATGGATTCAGCAAGACCTGCGTCTCCGAGAGCACCCTGGATGCTCTCGTTGCGATACCAGTCGTAGATAAACCAATTATAGTATGATTCAGAAACGTTGTAAAGGGTGAACCGCAGACTCACATCGTAGAGGCTTTCAATTTCCTCCGGATTATACGTACGAAGTGTGCCACGTTCCATCTGGAGCTGCAGAGGATAGCGTTGTCCGGAAATCCTTCGGTCAGAAAACAATGAGAAATAGGTTGATGAAGATCCGAAAATCACGTCAAGAACGCTCTCATGTTCGCTGAAGAGGGGTTCGTTTTCATGATTTATCATGTCGTATGAGAGGGAGGAAGCATATAAAGTTTCAAAAATATTGCCAAGAAAATCTTCATTAAAAATCCCGCTTCCAATAGGTTCAGGGTTGACAGGCCGCATAAGAAGTCTGTAGAAATTAATGTCGGCCTCAGGATCAGTGAACCATACCGAGAAATTCTGATCGAGCCTGAAAAATGTGGAATACGATGATTCTATTTCATCAAAATAGGTGGTTTCGACATCAATTTTTTCAATAGGCACTTCCAATGGCATGACAACCGACGCCTCTGCTTTACCCAATTCCTGACTGATCGCAACGAGTCTAATCTCATCGCCAGCTTCAGGACAGATATCGGAAAAATAGCCGATGTCAGGATTTCCGTATGGATTGTCGGGACCATCTTCGGTGAATTCCATTGTGTCTTTCAAATCTCCGTTGATATAGAGCTCCACAATAGCGTCTCTAACATAATGATAGTAAGAAAGATCCCTTTTGGTCCATTCCCAGGTTCGGGAAAGTTCTACTTTGATCGGACAACCTGTCTCTATGATGGAATTCATGCATAAGACAGGGTCCGATTCAATTTTCGGATCGAAATCCGTGTAGCAGGAGCTGAGAGATAATGCTCCCAAAGAATATATTATTGGTTTTATGAGTGTCTTTTTCATATCAGAATTTCCAAGTATAAGAGAATGAGGGAATGATGGGAAAGAGGCTTAGCTTCTGGAAAACATTTTTTCCATTTCGGTTGCCATATCTGATTGCCACGGTGTTACGATTGCAATAGGCATTGAAGACGCTGATTGTCCAGAATCCGCGTTTGGTCTGTCTTACAACCGAAAGATCGAGTCGATGATAGAAAGGGAGCCGATAGTTGTTGAGATTCCTGATCAGGGGCGCATCGCCTCCACTAACTTTGAGTTCATTCCCTATGATGCCATAGTTGTCGTGAATTATTGAATCATAGAGATCAGGACCCAGCCATTCCTGAGTGGCAAGAGTGTAACGGTTGCCGCTCATTCCGGTCCAGGCACTGTTGAGTTCCCATTTTTCGTTTATTTTCCAGTTGATGGAGACATTAATTTTATGCCTGTTGTCAAATCTTGCCGGAAAAGGTAGTCCTCCGTTTTTTCCTTCAAATTTTCTGTCGGCCCAGAGAAGCGAGTAGGCGATCTGTCCGGTCACTTTTCCACTCTCCTTTGTGATTTTGAAATCGATGCCTTTAGATGTGCCCCTTCCCTCGCAGAGTGTCGATGCCCAGTTTGCACTCTGATTATTGATATAGAAGAGATCGGAGTAGTCAAGGAGATTATCCATCCATTTATAGAATGGTTCGACAGAGAACGAGAATCTGTCGTCGGGCATCCAGTAGGCACCCGCAGAGATCTTATCGGCAGTCTGAGGCTTGAAGTTTCCGATGATCGGTACCCATTGATCTGTCGGGAGTGAAATGTAGGTTTTTGAAAGCTGGTGGACATATTGAACCGTGCGTGAATAACTTGCTTTGAGAGCCCAGTTCTGGGTCGGGTTATAGCGGAGTGAAACGCGCGGGGAGATTCCATTGTGAGTCTTTCTATCGATATGGAAAAGGCTCAGATGTATTCCGGCATTTGCTCTCCACCTGTCGGATATTTTCCAGTCGTCACCTATATATCCATTTGCTTCAAAGGCTTTGAAAGGACCGATGTTTAGGGTCTGGACAGAGGAAATATTCCCATTTGAAGCACTCTTGACAGATTTTTCAGGAAGGAATGAATGGAGAGTCAGCGAAGCTCCGAAATTAATCCTTTGCGAGAAGGATGGCTGCCACTCGAAATCTGCCCTTGCAATCCAGTCGTCGATATTGTTTTTGGTTTCCTGATGATCATGCCATTCAGATTCCATAATGTCATTGCTCCAGAATTTATAGTCTTCCGAACCTTTGAGTTTTGAGAAATATCGAGTATAAGCAAGGGAGAAATCTCCGAATAGTTTAGGAGTAAACACATGGTTTACTCCAATTGATGTAACCAGATTTCCCCAATAAAGACGGTTGTTGATGTCGTCCCATTCTTTTTTACCCTCATAAGACCAGTCTGTCTTTGAACCACCAAGAAGATAATCCTCTCCATAGTAGATCATGAACCATGCTTTTGTATGATCTGAGAAACGATGGGTGAGTTTGGCATTAATATCGGAGAGATTGTATCTTGCACGTGTTTTTTCTTCTTTGTTCACAGTTGAGTTGATCACTGCCAGAGCAGGAATAGTAAGCAGGTCAAGCCATGAACGGCGAAGACCGATGGAGTATGTGGTCCGTTTATCTTTTCCAATTGGGCCGTTGATGTCGAATGCCCCGGATATCAGGCCAAGAGTAAAGGAACCGTTGGTTTTTTCAGTGCTTCCATCTTTTGTGTGCACATCCATAAAGGAGGAGAGGCGTCCATCATATCTTGCAGGGAACGAAGATTTATAGAAATCGACATTGCGCATCACTTCAGAATTAAACGCGGAGAAAAGACCCCCAAGATGGTTCACCTGGTAGAGAGGTATATTATCAAGCATATACAGATTTTCGTCTGAATTGCCACCATGAACATACATTCCTGCGAATCCCTCAACACCTGCGGATATGCCAGGCTCAAGCTGCAAGGTTTTAATGATGTCGCTTTCTCCGAAAACAACGGGAGTTTTACGGATCTTTTCTGAGGATAAGCTCAGCGCTCCTACAGTCGGGGCGTCCAATGCCTCGGTTTTGGTTTTAGATCCGGTCACAACCACTTCGTTGAGTTCTTTCACGTGGAAGAGAGAGAAGTCGATGGTCTTATTTGCGTGAAGATCAAATGGAGCGGTCGTTGAGGAAAGATAGCCGTAGCCCTTCACCTCAACCTTAGTGATGCCCATGTCGGCCGGAAGAGAATAGAACCCATACGCATTTGTGATTGTTGACCGGGCACCTATTGTCACGACAGCTCCGGCCACCGGTTCTTCCGAGCCCTCTTCCCTGACAAATCCGCTGACGGTAAATGACACGGGTGCCGAACTTCTGTTTTTTCGTTTTGAGAGAACAACGTTGTTCCCTTTTATGCGAAATTCAACGTCGGTGTCTGAAAAAATCTTTTTTAAAGTCTGGTCAAGCGTCAGGTCGACCGCATCAATGGTAATCTTCAATCCTTTAAGCACCTCCGGAGAATAAACGAAGTTTTTCCCCGTCTGTTTCATGATATTGGCGAAGACAACCTCAGCTTTCTCTCCATCCGCCTTGAGAGTGACGTTTCTGGGAAAGCCATTGGAGATCCCGAGGGCGAGACAAAGCATAAAAATACTACTGCGTTTCATTTCTTATTGTCAATTTCCAAATGAATGTCAAGTAATTCGTTGATAGTCTCCAGGAGTTCCTCAACGTTTCCCTCATATCGGAGGGTGAGGCGATATTCCTTTTCAGGAGTATTTAGGATTCTCACTCCATACACTTTCTCTATTTCGTTGACAACGTCAGAGAGCGGGGAGTCATTGAACTCTATAACGGCAGTGGCAATCTCGACCGGAGTGGTTTCTAAGTTTATAATTTCTTGCGCGGGCTGCAGGTTTTCCGTTTTGTTGTCTGAACGTGTAATGTAGAAATAGCATGATGCTGATGCCAGGAGAGCTGTTGCAACAGCGGCCGCAGCAATTCTACGCGGACGCATGAAAATAGAGTGGCGTCGTCTTGACCCCGTGACGAAGTTGAAAGCTTTTTCCTTCTGTTCGTCGGAAAATGCGTCTTCCTGATAATGGCGCGTTATGAAATCAAGACTTTCATTAAAGTTATTATCGTTCGTTTTCATTTCATGTTTAAGGTCGTTTTAAGTAACCTTTCATTCGCATGAGAGAGAAAACGAAAAAATCCCCTATCTGAAATTGAAAAAAATTATAGAAAAGGAAGAAAAAACACGTTGCCGGGTTTTGGCCCTAAGGCTTCCCTAAGCCTTTTCAGTGCTTCTGCAATCTGATGCTCAACAGTTTTTACGGAAATTCCCAGTTCTTCAGAAATTTCTTTATGTTTCATCCCGTCACGTTTGCTCATAAGAAAAGTAATCCTCATTCTTTCGGGCAACTCTCCTATGGCTTTCCAGATTCTTGCGTCGCGTTCCGCCGTATCGATATCTTCCTCTGAAACGTCTTCCATCTCCTCAATTCCAATATGGTCGGATGGAATAAGTGAAAGAGCTTTGTTTCTGCAACAACGGTAGAGATAGGCAGAGGGATTCGCTATGGAATCATTTGCCGACATCTTCTCCCAGAGTGCAACCATGGCTTCCTGCACGGCATCCCGGGCAAGTTCCGTGTCGCCGGTGATACGCAGTGCATACATAGACAAGGGGAGGTATAACCGGTCAAAGATATGTCTGAATTTCTCGGGATGTGACATGTTTTGGTGAATTCAAGTGCAAAATTATCCATAATTGATGAAAATGCCAAACCTGAGAGACTTATTGGGGAAAATCCGGAATTTTTTGTTAATTTTGCGGAGATGAATTCTTGAATATGAACTAACCTTCTAAATTAACCATAATGAACCTGACCAAAAAGACTTTTTTACTCCTTTCCCTCTTTCTTCCCGGATTGGCCGGAGCTCAGAATCTTCAGAAGGGAGACTACGGTTACCTTTATTGCCACATGAGCGATGAAGGGGAGTGGACCGCATACGCGTTGAGCCGCGATGGTGTCAATTTTCATGACCTGAATGATGGAAAACCGATCTTCGACACTGAGAAGCTCGCCCGGATTGAGGGTGGAACCCGAGATGCCTACATCACCCGCAAGCATGATGGCTCGGGATATATAATGGTGACCACAGATATGTGTGTCGCAAAGAGTAATAAATGGAACAATTATGGTATCGACCTTCTCCAGAGTAAGGATCTCATCAACTGGGAATCCGTGACATTTGATTTCCGTGAAGGGCCAGGAATCTTCTCTGATCCGGATTCTCCAGATCCTTATTCGGATTATTCGACGATATGCCGTGTCTGGGCTCCTCAGATTTTCTGGAATCCTGATTATGAGTGGGGCAACGGGAAAAAAGGGGGATATATGATCTATTATTCCCTTTGGAACCCTGAAAACGGAGAGAAATATGACAGGATGTATTATTCCTATGCCGACAAGGATTTCAAAACACTAACAAAGCCGAAATTGCTTTTCGACTGGGGTTATGCCACGATCGATGCTGACATTCATTATCTACCTTCCGACGGCCTCTACCACATGATGATAAAGAAGGAGGGGGGAACACCCGGTATCTTCACTTCCACTGCCCCAACTCTTCATGGGCCATGGAGTGTGCCAGACGATAGTGACTATGTCAATTTCGAGGGAAATAAAAGCTGTGAGGGAGTGTCGGCGTTCCAGCTTTTCAATGATCCGACATGGTGTATTGCTTATATTGAGTATTCATCCAACCCGAAACATTACCGTATCTGCCGGGCTGATGAGAATATGAGGAATTTCCATTCACCTCAAGATATTAAAGGAGTGAAATCTCCGCAGCATGGATCGTTCATGCGGTTAACCAAGAAGGAATATGACCGACTTGAAAAACATTTCGGAAAGAAGAAACAGTGAGGATCTTTCATTTGATAAAAAAGACTCCGCATTCCATTGAGGCATGCGGAGTCTTTTTATTACGCAGAACTGTAACTGTTCGTTTACAGAGATAGCCTATCGATTTCCAATAATTCCTCTTCTGAGAAAGAGGAATTATTAACGGATTCGATAGAGTCTGCAAGTTGGGCAACCGAGCTGCAACCAACCAAAACAGAATTGACTCCTTCATGATCAAGAACCCAAGAAAGGGCCATCTGAGCGAGTGATTGTCCTCTTGTGAGCGCGATATCGTTAAGCTTCTTAATCCGCTCCACAAGCTGGGGAGTGATCTGTGAACTTTTCAGAAACCGCTCTTTCGTGGCTCTCGATCCTTCCGGAATCCCCCCGAGATAGCGTGAGGTCAGCAATCCCTGTGCAAGAGGGGAGAAGGCTACGAAACCGGACCCCGCTTCCCTTACTGCGTTCAAAACGCCTGATTCCCTGACTTTGCGATCGAGAATGTTGAGCCTGTCTTGAAAAAGAAGGCATGGCGTGTCTCTGTCCCTGAGATAACGGAATGCAAATTCAGCCGCTTCCTTAGGCCATCTGGATATGCCCACATATAAGGATTTTCCTTGACGCACGATATCGACCAAAGCCTGCAATGTCTCTTCAAGAGGAGTCTCAGGGTCAAATCTATGGCTATAGAAAACGTCAACGTATTCAAGGTTCATCCTCTTTAGACTCTGATTAAGAGAGGCAAAAAGATATTTCCGCGAACCCCAGTTGCCGTATGGGCCTGGCCACATGTCGTAGCCTGCCTTAGAGGCAATGAACATTTCATCCCGGAATGGAGAAAAAGACTTCTTCATAAGATAGCCAAAAGTCTCCTCGGCGGTGCCGTAGCCGGGTCCATAGTTATTGGCGAGATCAAAAGAGGTGATTCCGTTGTCGAATGCGAAGCGCATTATGTCATGGCTTCTCCCAAGCGGATCCACTTCTCCGAAATTTTGCCAGAATCCAAGCGAAATTTCCGAAAGAAGGATTCCGCTCTTTCCACAACGGGAATATTTCATTCCGCGGTCATACCTGTCGGACGCAGGGGAATATGGAGGCTGAATCATCGTTTCTCCCGGTTATTTTCTTAGTTGATGGCGTGCGAAATTATAACCACCCTCTTCAAGAATAAGGGCGTTGTTTTCCAGACGCTTCATGAAGTCCTCGAAATTCTTTTTCGCGGCAGGCGACCATCCGTGTTCGGAAATTGCAATCAGTCGGGGAAGAGCAAGGTATTCAAGATCTTCCGGGCGATCAACCTGTTCGCACCAGAATGTTCCTTGAACACCAATACACAAGTCATTATCCGGCGGGAGAGTGGTATAGGTCTGTTCAATGGAACCATCTTTTCCAGCCCCGATCTTATCAAATCCTTTATAGCTCCGGTTGATGTAGTAGCCTTTGTCCCAGGGGGTGTAAATATGATTGAGGCCGGCTTGTTGAGAAATCTGGGCGGCCTGATCTGCTCCGACCCAACACATAATGACAGGAGAGATCCGTTTAATTGTGTTCATGTCGGCTCCTTTATCAGTTACAAGCTCATTCCAGCCCATGATCTTTTTCCCATGTTTCTCAGCTGCATAATCGGCAATCTGGTTGGTGAACCATGCCTGCAATTCACGGAAATCAGACAATCCCAGATTCTCTTTCAGGTTCTGACACGATTCGCTCAGTTCCCAAGCGAGTGTGGGGCATTCGTCGCCGCCGATATGAATGTAGTCGTAGGGGAAAACATCTGCAAGCACGTCGACAACTTCCTTGGCAAATTCCATTACTTTAGGGTTTGAAACGTCAAGGACATCGCGCGAGACACCACCGCTGTTCCAGATATTGTGGGTGAAATGAGACATCGGTTGATTAGCGATTGGATCTGAGTCCATAGCAACCGAATCAGGCACAAGCTTACTCTGCGGATCTGTGCTGAACTCCGGATATGCATGGATGGCCGCAACCATGTGGCCTGGCATATCCACTTCCGGCAAAATCTCGATGTGACGCTTTTTAGCATATTCAACCACATCTTTCAATTCCTCTTTAGTGTAGGCGAACGGGCCGTAATCAGTTGTGGAATTGTCTCTCCATTGAGTCTGGTTCTCAAAGTTTGAATGGAGCACACGATGTGCAGTTGCCCCTTTTTCAGTAAGCTGGGGATATTTCTCCATGGGGAGCCTCCAGCCATGATCATCGGTCAGGTGCCAGTGGAAACGGTTGAGCTTATAGGCCGCCATGACATCGATCATTTTCTTAATTTGGTCCACATCATAAAAATGACGGCTGACATCAAGCATGAACCCACGATATGGGAAACGGGGAGAATCCGATATCTGGATTTCAGGCAAGGAGAAAGATTGACTGTAGGTCCCTTTTTTCCCAAGAACAACACTCGGGGGAAGAAGTTGCTTGACCGACTGGAATGCATAGAAAAGTCCTGCCGGAGATGAAGCTTTGATTGTGGCAGATTTACGATTGATATCCAGATAGTATCCCTCTGCCGGGATAGATGCGTCGTATACAATATTGAAGAGTCCTTTCCCTTTTTTCACGCTTGCTTCAATCCCGGTTGCTTCATTTAGGAAACTACTGATGGAATTAAGTTCAGCCTTCATATTTTCCGGAAGATCGGAAGCAAATCCTATCTTGATTTTTTGAGGAAGCTTCAGAGTGCCTGTTCCGACCGTCATCTCCGCAGGTGCAGGAGTGATGTTGACAGCCGAAACTCCAAGAATAGAGCCGATCAGAATCGCTGCTGTCAGGAATAAATGTTTGAATTTCATGTTTTGGAATTAGTTTTAGGTGATTTATGTGTAAAGATACATATAAGTTTTCAAATGACAAGTATACTTGCGAAAAAACTTTTTTATTCTGTGGCGGCTCATTTTTTTCGTTCCCTTTTTTGTATCTGAAAAACAAATCACTAATTTTGAAGAATAAAAATTCTTTTCTATGATTTCACTATCCCGAAAACTATTGTTTTCCATCTTTCCGATATTATTGCTGTCATTGTCGACGTGTGGAAAAGCTCATTCAAGTGGAGAGGGATCGGGTGATTCCGCTCCCAGGGATACGTTGTACGCGGCAACTCTTTATGGCCCGACTTCATATTTCACCTATCGCGGACAGGAAATGGGGTTTGAATATGAAAATCTTAAAAGATTTGCAGAAGACAATGACATGGAGCTTAGTCTCGAGATAGCGCCTTCGATGCAGTCGCTGCTGAAAATGCTTTCGGAGGGGAAGGCTCAGCTTGCTGCCTACCCTGTTCCCAGAATTGAGGAATATAAGAACGAAGTGAAATATTGTGGCCCTAATGAAGTAACCTGGCAAGTTTTGGTCCAGCCGGAAGGTGGCGAAAGAATTTCAGACGTTACTCAACTTGTCGGGCGAACGGTTTATGTTGAGAAGGATTCGAAATATGAATACAGGTTGAGAAATCTGAACGATGAGCTTGGGGGCGGCATTGATATCCGCCCCATTCATAAAGACACTCTGGCTACGGAAGACCTCATCGGGATGGTAAATTCGGGAGAGATACCCCTGACAGTGGTAGATTCCGACATTGCGGAACTTAACAAATCATATTTCCCTCATCTTGATGTCGGGATGAAGATTGGTCTGGAGCAATTCTCGTCGTGGGCAGTGGGGGAGAATTGTGATTCGCTTGCGGTGAAACTTGAGAGATGGAACCGGCAGAAGGAAGCTTCTCCATTGATCAGGGAGATCTATAAAAAGTATTTTGAGATGAGCAAATCAACTCCGGAATATGAGAAAGATGCCTTTATGCGTGACTATGAGCCGCAGAAAAATGGCGATGTTTCACCGTTTGATGCCATTTTTAAGCGCATTGGCAAAGAATATGATCTCGATTGGAAATTTCTGGCATCTATTGCCTATAATGAATCTCGTTTCAATAATGATATAGTTTCCTGGGCTGGTGCGATAGGAATCATGCAGCTGATGCCTATCACAGCAAGGGCAATGGGAATCGGTGTTGCCTCCTTGCGCAACCCTGAAAGCAATATTACCGCCGCTGCCCGTCTTATTTCTCATCTTGACAAAACATTAAGTGAAAGGATAACGGATTCCGGAGAGCGTTTGAAGTTTATTGCGGCTGCCTACAACGGAGGGCTCGGCCATATAAATGATGCAATCGCACTTGCTGAAAAATATGGTTTGAATCCTCAGGAATGGCTTGGGAATGTCGGGGAGGCTGTGGTGATGAAGTCTCGTCCGCAATATTATAATGATCCGGTTGTCAAGAATGGCTATTTTCGAGGAAGCGAGACAATTGATTTTGTAGATAGGGTGATGGAAACATATTCTGTTTTCAAAGGTATGAACAAATCATAAGCCACGAGTGTTATAAACTAAAGTAGGCGATGTCGCAATTTCCTTTGTGGTTTTGTCTGATAGATCGCTTGCTTTTATTCCATTTTTATTCATATAGCAGGAACAAACCAACCGTTATGAAGAAAATCACCCTTAAAGTAGGAATTATTCTGGCAGTTGCCGCATGTTTTCCGTTGCAGTCATGCATAGGAAGTTTTGCCTTGACCAATAAAGTGCTGTCATGGAACCGCCAGGTAAGTTCAAAGTTTGTCAATGAACTCGTGTTTTTTGCCTTCTGGGTTATCCCGGTCTATGAAGTGACATCGCTTGCAGATCTTGTCGTGCTGAATTCCATTGAGTTCTGGAGTGGCAATAATCCAGTGGAAGCTTCCATGAAGACCATCGAGACTGACCATGGAAAATACTATATTGCTTGCGACGGAAAAGGGTATGACATCACGGCTCCTGATGGAAATAAGACCAGGCTTGATTTCGATGTAGATTCTCAGACTTGGTCGGCAGCCGCCGAAGGGGAGGAGAGTGTTCCCTTTATGACAATGATAGATGAATCTCACGTCAAAATGATAACTCCACAAGGGGATTTCACCACCGTGGAACTCTCATCCGAAGGAATCATGGCCTATTGTAGGGCGACAGAAAATCCTGCTCTCGCGTTGAATCGCTGATCAGTTGAAAAAATTCCGGAAAGATGTTTTTTTGAATTGTGTGTAATCAAAAATGACATCTGAGTTGTTATAAAGATAAATGCAGGTTTTTCAGGTTGTGTTGAATCTCCTAAAGACCATACAGAAGTAAAAATTACTAAAAATTTATAGATATGAAAGCAATACATGTGATTTGCGCCGTTATCGGCGGAGCGATTGCCGGAGCGGCAGTCGGTCTTCTCGTTGCTCCTGAAAAGGGCGATGAAACCCGCAAGAAAATCGTAAAGGCTCTTAAAGAGAAGGGCATTTGCCTCAAGAAAGACAAAATGGAGGAGCTTGTTGACGAAATCGAAGACCAGCTCGACAAAGTTCTTTAAAAACAGCTTGCCGGAAATCAAATATAATCCTGAGATTTCCGTTGTGAATATAAGATCCTGTTGTTTCAAAGAGCGGGATTAAAGAACTAAACCATAAAATTTGTCTATATGAAAGCATTGAATATCCTCTACGCCTTTCTTGGAGGCGCGATAGTAGGTTGCAGCGCAGCTCTTCTCCTCGCTCCTGAAAAGGGATCTGAAGTGAGAAACAAGATTTGCGATATTCTCAAAAGAAAGGGAATAAAGATCAGCGACAGTGAAGTTGACGCTCTTGTAGCCGAATTGGCAAAGGAGGAAGCGTAATCATTAACTGATTGCCTGTCAATATTAATTGATCGGCCGGCATAAAGAGGGGATGTCTACATTCCCTCTTTTTCACACATAACCAAAATAACGTTTCCTGCCGAATGATTAGAGGCGGGAGAAGTCATATTTCAGATCCAATATGAAATCAAAACTTTCTGACGATATTAAGGAGATTATTTCTCAGAGCATCAGTTGGGCCAAACTTGAAGTCAACTATATAAAATTGACAGCTGCCGAAAAACTTATTGTTCTGGTCAGCTCTATGATTATCGGCGGTCTGGCACTTCTGTTGCTGTTGCCGGTCTTCATCATGTTTCTGTTTGCACTTGCAGATGTGTTCAAATTGATAATGGCGCCTTCTCTTGCCTATCTCACGGTCGGTGGCATAGTCCTTTTATTGCTCGTGTCGCTTTATTTCTTCAAGAAACAGTTGATAATCAATCCGGTTTCCCGATTCATAACAAAAGTTATTCTGGATGCCAATAATAAACCACTTGAATGATTATGAATGATCTCCAGCAGGCAAACCATCAGGCACAGAAAATCACACAGCCGGACACATCCTTCAAGGGCTATACACTTGAAGAATTGAGGTATCAGAGGGGGCTCGCGCTCCTTCATAGGGAATTTTGCAAGAGCCGCATCTTGAAAAGTGTGCAGAAACTTCAGGATTCTTCCCCTTTCTCCCCGAATTATTCTGCCAAATCTTTGACTGGAAAGGCAGGATTCATTGCCGGGAAACTTCTGAACGGCCTTAATTATATTGATTATGCCATGATAGGGTTTTCAGCATTCGGCACATTAAGGAAGGTTTTCTCGTTTTTTAAGGGAAGAAAAAGAAAATAATTTTTGAGCCTGATTAAACCAATTCCCGATCCACGTGTCAATAAAGTAAAAGGTGATTGTCGCAGACATTGCCTTAAATAATAAAACAATGCTATCGCGACAAAAACGGAGTATGGGTTGAGGCCTGTCTCCGTTTTTCTTTTAATTGAGATCATCTGTCAACTCTTCTTTGAAGGCAAAATTTATTTGAACCATGATTATTCTTGCAGCAGAATCAAAGACAATGTCGGCTATTCAAAAGGATATTTCTAAAAACGTCTTCCTTGAGAATTGCCCGGAATTTGAAGCGGATGCCGATATAATTGCCGGATTCCTAAGGAATCAGGATGCCGGAAGTTTAGCAAAACTGATTGGGATAAGTGTTCCACTTGCACAGAAGGCTGTTAAGCTATATTATGATTTTCCGGATAAAAATTCAGGATATGAAGCAGTGGAGGGTTATACCGGAGAAGTTTTCCGCGCGCTCTCTTATCCTACGCTTGATGATGATTCAAAGGCATTTCTAAAGGAAAGAGTTTTAATTATTTCATCTCTTTATGGCATTTTGGGTTGTGAATCAATAATCAAACCGTATAGGCTTGATTTCAATACTCCGGCTGCTGAAGGAGATGAGCCGATGTGGAAATTCTGGAAACCAAAAGTAACTGTCGCTCTTGTGAAATTCCTAAAACAGCGGAATGAAGATGAAATATTAAATCTTCTTCCTGGAGAGGCGGCAAAGTGTATTGACTGGAAAATAGTGAAGGCATTTGCAAGAGTTGAGAAGCCCGACTTCAAGATAGTGACTTTCGGAGGCGAGCTGAAGACTCCTCATGCCGGAAAACTAAAGGAATTCCGGGGCGAAATGCTTCGTCAGATTGCTGAAAGCAAGATAAGTGGGTTAAGTGAGTTGCTTTCTTTGTCAAATTCATCATTTAGTCCAGATCCTGAATCCTACAGACCGGGTCTCCCTGTTTTCATAGGGGTATAACTGCATTGTCAATAACTTTTGTGAGGCTTCTATTGCAAAAGTCAACCATTTCATTTAACTTTGCGTTATAAAAGAAGAGAGAAATAAAGCAAGAGAGCTTTAACCCAAACCACATCAAAGTATCTTGGGAAACTCATCAAATATTAATGAAATACCGAGACCAGCCTTCGGGTTAATGGCGGGCCCCACTCCTATGGAGTTGCCGTTGGCACAGGCGGATTACAAAGATCCGGAGGTCCTCAAATCCTGTCTATCGGAGTTTCATCACAATTTTCTTTGGTGTGGCCTTATAAAAGCCGATGATTGTGGGCATCCATTTTCATCGGCTTATTTTAGACAATTACATATAAACAAAGAATAATGAAATCTGTAAAAGAGAGTCTTCTCGAACGCACAAGCGTGCGCCGCTACGAGAGAGAGGCGATTCCTGAGGAATCGATGAATTTTATTTTTGATGCCATCAGAAACACACCGACAAGCTATAATGGCCAGCAGTTTTCTGTTATCGACATCTCTGATCAAGCCCTTAAGGAGGAGCTTTATGCTCTGACAAACCAGAAACAGCTGAAGACCTGTAACCGTCTTCTGATTTTCTGTTCCGACTATAACAAGATTTCGCTTCTTGCGGAAAGGAAAGGCCTTGAGATGCCACCGTTCACAGACACAATGGATGGTGTCACCATTGGAATCATCGATGCTTCTCTGGCGATGATGAGTGCGGTTGTGGCCGCTCAGTCAATTGGATTGGGAAGTAACTGCGTCGGGTATCTGCGAACGGTTGACCCGGCAAAAGTGGCGGAGCTTCTCCATCTTCCAAAAGGTGTTTTCGTTGTTTGCGGACTTGCTCTCGGAGTTCCTCGCGAGCACCCCGATCTCAAGCCTAAACAGCCGAACGAGACAGTTTTCTTTAAGAACAGATATTGTGAGGATGCAGCGGCCTTGACCGACCGGTTGGTTGAATATGACGCGGTTGTGAAGAATTACAATGCTACCCGTTCAGGAGGGACCACCGATAATGACTGGTGTGGCCATATACTGGATTATTACCGTCATGCAATGGACTACCGGATTCTTGATTATCTGAAGAATCAGGGCTATGACGTTAAGCACTGATCTCACTTCCCTTGACAATCATCTCAATAGTGGAGAAAGGAAAGCATCCTCAAACACTTCCGTCTTGAAATCCTGAAAATCTCCGGTTAGAGTAAAGATATCAAACCGATATTCAAGATCTCCCTGCATAGTGTTGAGAAAAATATGAGCACCCCGCGACATTCTTTTCATCTTGTCGGGGGTGACGGCGTCGACAGGGTGTGTGTCCCTGCCGCTTCGTGCCTTAACTTCCACAAATGCAACTATGTTTTCTTTCTGAGCGATCAGATCGATTTCGATGCGGTTGCAACGCCAGTTTCTGGCTTTAATGGCGTAGCCAAGTGAGATATAATAATCCGCGGCCCTGTCTTCGGCAAATCTGCCGAATTCAAGGTCGCGGTTTTTCTTTGCTTTATCAACCGGCATCCCTCAGAATGCTTTAAACGACATATCAAGTCCCTTCACACTATGAGTCAGGGCACCTACAGAAATGAAATCGACACCTGTCTCTCCATATTTACGGAGGTTTTCAAGTGTTATTCCTCCGCTTGACTCAGTCTCAACGCGACCTCCAACAATTGCCACGGCTTCTTTCGTCAGTTCGGGGGTGAAATTGTCAAACATTATTCGGTCAACTCCCCCGATCTCAAGAATCTTCTTCACGTCGTCAAGGCTTCTGGCCTCAACTTCAATCTTAAGATCCTTGCCATTTGCCTTGCAATATTCTTTAGCTCTGGTCACGGCATTTTCAATTCCGCCTGCAAAATCGATGTGATTGTCTTTTATAAGAATCATATCGAAAAGACCGATTCTATGATTCTTTCCACCTCCGATTCTGACAGCCTCTTTCTCAAGGATCCTCATGCCAGGAGTAGTCTTGCGAGTGTCGAGCACTTTCGTATGCAGTCCTGCCAATTCATCCTGATAGCACTTTGTCATTGTAGCCACTCCGCTCATCCGCTGCATGATATTGAGCATTGTTCGCTCAGCGATAAGTAAAGCCCTCACGGGGCCCTCGGCCACAAATGCTATATCGCCTGGTTTCACGTGAGCTCCGTCTTCGATCATTACCGTGACTTTTACGGTAGGGTCAACTTTCTGCAGAACCTTGCAAGCCTCCTCTACGCCTGCAAGTATTCCCTCTTCCTTAACGATCAGACGGGAGCGCCCCATAGCATCGGCAGGAATTGTGGAAAGGGTGGTATGGTCGCCGTCGCCTACATCCTCGGCAAAGGCAAGATTGAGCAACTGTTGCCGGAGTTCTTCTTTTGTATCCATATTTTTTATAATTTTGTGGATTTTCTGCGAAATTACTAATTTTAAAGGAATTTACCAACTTCTTTTTTATGGATATTCAGTTGCTCACAATAGGAAAAACCACTCAATCTTTCATTAAAGAGGGAATTGAGGAATATTCAACCCGGCTGAGGCGTTACATACCATTCAGTTTGGAGTCAATACAAGATATAAAGACAACAAAATCGTTGTCTCCCTCTGTGCAGAAAGAGAGGGAGGGGGAGCTTATAACAAGTTGCCTGAATAATTCAGATCATGTGGTGATCCTGGATGAGCGAGGGAAGCAATTCTCCTCTATTGAGTTTGCCTCCCGAATAGAGAGAATCATGTCGTCGGGAAAGAAAAGATGTGTTTTTGTTGTCGGTGGCCCATACGGTTTTTCGGAAAAGGTTTATAATCGCGCTGATGAGAAGATTTCCCTTTCAAGGATGACGTTCACCCATGAGATGGTAAGGCTATTCTTTGTGGAGCAGATTTATAGGGCAATGACGATTCTCCGGGGCGAGCCATATCATCATGAGTGAGACTTAAAAAACTTGCGAAGCATAGGAGTGAAAGAAAGGAATATCAGAAATGCCATAACTATAATGTAGATATATAGGCAGTTCCGGAGTATCCTCAGGCTATCAAGTGCAAACGACGAAGCATCTGACGAGGTTTCAGGAGATTGGAAATCGTCAATATCGATAGCCGTAAGTGTGCTTTTCCATATAACGATCCCATCGACGAGATATACGATTCCCGGATTCCCTCTGACAACCTCCTTTATGGCAGTGTCGTCGGAAGTATATATCGGATAGCTGGCCATCGACAGATCCTCCCATTCTTCAATATCTTCGGGTGAACCCGCCACAACTCCTGCCATCTCCACATTGTGTATCTTCGCCCAAGAATATAATGAGTTGAGTTTCCAAGTGGTTGCTGGCGACACTCTAGAAAGATCAGGAATCATTACAAGGAGAGTTTTTCCGTCGGCTGAAACCACCTCTTCCGAAACATCCTCTTCCGAATCCTTATCCCAGATCCGGAAGGTCTTTTCAGAAGAAAGACCAGAATCATCCTTTTTTTCTGCAGCTATCTCGCGTCGCTCCGCAAAGACCCATCCTTCCTCTTCTGCCGGAACAGGATCGTTTTCTCCTATTATGATCTCCTCTTCACCTTTCTTATAGACAAATTGATACTCCTCTCCGCTTCCTTCGTTATTTGCGGAAAATATAGCTTCTCCTCTTTTGTAAGGCCTGAAATCGATGAGTGGCTGTGATAGGAAGCCAAACGTCTCAACTATGATGATGAATAGAGAGGTGGCTACGAGGGAGAGCCATTGCAGTGCAGGGGATACAAGCCAGTGGCAGCTTTTATTATAGAATAAAAGCCATAGAGAAGCTGCCATCAGGAGGATGTTTTTCCAGAATGTGGCCCAGTTTGAAATAATGATGGCATCTCCGAAACATCCGCAGTCGGAAACAGGATTCTGGATAGCGATCCAGAATGTCAGTGGAAGCATGACTGTCATTATTGCAACGCATGCGATTGATACGGTTCTCCGGAAACATCCTGCTATTACCATGACTCCCGCTACAAATTCCATCCCGCCAAGAATAAAAGCTCCTGCTTTTGTGAGGTTAGTCCAAACGTCGACCGACATTGCCGCGGCGTATGCCTCAAGTTTATAGACCGTGCCCCAGGGATCCACGCTTTTGGTGAATCCCGACAGAATGAACGTTGCTCCGACAATAATCCGGCAAAGCCATGTCAGCCAAAGTATTGTCTTCCGATCAAGGTTCTTCAGCATAAATCCTTATCTTTATCAAAGCAAAGAGGGAATAGTTGATCATATCCATGTAGTTGGCATCTACGCCTTCGCTTATGAGGGTTTTCCCATTATGGTTCTCGATTTCCCGGGTTCGCATAAGCTTCTGGAGAATGATGTCGGTGAGGCTGGAAACACGCATGTGACGCCATGCTTCGTCATAGTCATGATTCTTATTCATCATGAGGGCAGTTGCGGTTGAGATTGCCTCTTCATAGAGCTTAAGTGCTTCTTCGGGTCTGATGGGATCTCCCGGGCCAAGCTTGAGCTGAATCAAGGCTATCGCACAGTAATTCACGATCCCGATAAATTCGGACTCGATTCCTTCCGCGATATTAGCCTCTCCTTTCTCCTCAATGGAGCGTATTCTTCTTGCCTTGATATATATCTGGTCGGTCAGGCTGGAGGGGCGCATGATTCGCCACGATGTGCCGTAATCGGATAATTTTTTCTCATAAATGTCCCGGCATAATGCTGTCATTTCAGCAAATTCTTTGTTTGTGTCGGGTTTGATGCAGTTATTAGTCATTTTATAATGGTTTGAAACCGGACTTAAGGGGGGAGAGGGAAGGCCCGGAGTATTGTTCAAATCAGTTTTCCCTGCAAATTTAATACTTTTCGGAGAGAACTCCCTATTTTAGGAAGACGGAATGATATTTTAGAAAAAAAATTATTACTTTTGCGATTGGTAAGCCCCTTTATCGGCTTGCTGTCGCGCCAACAAGGAATGGCTGCGTGCAACAATCTTAACCATAAGTTAAAATGAGAAATTTCTTACCGGAATGGACTCCTCAGGAGGGGATAATGGTGGCTTTGCCTAATAAAGATACTGACTGGGCTTATATTCTGGATGAAGCGAGAGAGCAGTATCACCGTCTGGTCAAGGCCATGACCGACCGTGGAGTGAGGGTGATTGTTTTGTGTTGTCCGGATTCAGATGCAATGGAGCTGTTTTCAGATTGCAGGGATGAACTTATCACTCTGGTGACAACCGAGATAAATGATACGTGGACCCGTGACTACGGACCACTGACAGTTCTTAAGGACGATCGGCTAAGAGCACTTGATTTCGGATTCAACGGCTGGGGGCTGAAGTTTGCATCCGACAAGGATAATCTTGTTAATCTGAATCTTGACAAAAAATCTTTCTTTAAACCGCGCTCCTATAGAAATGAACGGGATTTTATCCTTGAAGGTGGATCGGTCGAAACTGATGGGGAGGGGACTCTGCTGACAACAACACGGTGTCTCTGCTCTCCAAACAGAAACGGCGGAAAATCCAAGAAGGAGATCGCGGAGATTCTGGAACAAAGACTCGGCGTGACACATGTTTTGTTTCTGGATTATGGAGCTTTGGAAGGGGATGACACAGATTCACATATCGATACCCTTGCGCGGATAGCTCCCGGGAATACGATCCTCTTCACAGGATGCCGCAATATCGAAGATCCTCAGTTTGAAGAGCTGCTTAAAATGAAAGCACAGCTGATGATGTTCCGGAATATTGTCGGGGAGCCTTTTAATCTCGTGGAGCTTCCACTCCCGGATGCCATATATGATGAAAAGGGGGAGAGGTTGCCTGCAACCTACGCCAATTATCTGGTCACCGACACAACAGTTTTCATGCCAACATACGCTCAACCGCAGAATGATGCTCTCGCTATGCAGACGGTAAAAATAGTTTTTCCCGATCATGATGTTGTCGGAGTTGATTGCCGCACGCTCATCAAGCAGCATGGCTCTCTTCATTGTGCCACCATGCAACTCCCGAAAGGGTTAATGAATTTCTGATCCTTAATTTTTCAAACCATAACCGCATGAATATTATGAATTGCGATCGAATTAAAGTTGGAGTGGTTCAACACTCTTTTTCTCCCGATGTTGATTTCAATAGAGTGAGAAATATCGGGGCGATTGAGAATCTTGCTGATGAAGGGGCAGATCTGATCGTATTGTCTGAGCTTCATGATTCTGTTTATTTCTGTCAGACTGAGGATGTTGACAATTTCCGCTATGCGGTGTCGCTTGAGGATTTTATCGATGTTTATTCCAATGCGGCGAGAGACAATGGGATAGTGCTTGTTGCGAGCGCTTTCGAAAGAAGGGCCCCTGGGCTCTATCACAACACGGCGGTGGTGTTTGATTCCGATGGCACGGTTGCTGGAACTTATCGAAAAATGCATATTCCAGATGATCCTGGTTTCTATGAGAAGTTTTATTTCACTCCCGGAGATCTGGGTTTCAAGCCGATAGAGACATCTTTGGGAAAACTTGGAGTGCTCGTATGTTGGGATCAGTGGTATCCTGAGGCCGCCCGTCTCATGACATTGAAAGGAGCGGAGATTCTGATATATCCGACGGCGATCGGATGGAATCCTGACGATTCCGCTGAAGAGAAAGCACGCCAGCGTGAAGCCTGGATCACAATTCAGCGCTCTCATGCCGTAGCCAACGGCATTCCGGTTGTCAGCGTCAACAGATGTGGATTTGAAGAGGATCCATCCGGGCAGACATCAGGAATTGATTTCTGGGGTTCCTCATTTGTGGCGGGGCCACAGGGAGAGATTCTGGAGATGGCATCGGATAACACTCCCGAAGAGTTTATCGTTGAAATAGACTGTTCAAGAACTGAGAACGTAAGACATTGGTGGCCTTTCCTTCGTGACCGCAGAATAGACGCTTACGATGGATTGACAAGGCGGTTTATCGATTGATCCCTCAAATGGTCAATAAGGATGAAAATTCATGAAAAAAATTTCCGGACTTTCCCAATTGGAAGAGTCCGGAAATCTTTTTTCGTATGAGATAGTGATCAGAGCACTCCCTGAGCCATCATGGCGCGTGCCACTTTCATGAAACCAGCAACGTTGGCTCCCTTGACATAGTTCACGAAGTCTGAGTTTTCCTCTTTTCCATATTTGACACACTGCTCATGGATATTCTTCATGATGCTTTTGAGTTTTTCGTCAACCTCTTCAGCGCTCCATGAAAGACGCTCTGAATTCTGCGTCATCTCCAATCCTGACACTGCAACGCCACCTGCGTTGGCAGCTTTCCCGGGTGCATAAAGAATCTTGGCATCAAGGAATTTCTTAATAGCTTCCGGAGTTGAGGGCATGTTGGCTCCCTCGCTCACAGCAAAGGTGCCGTTGTCAAGAAGTGCCTGTGCATCGTCTCCATCAATTTCATTCTGTGTGGCAGAGGGCATTGCGATGTCGCATTTCACATGCTTCCATGGTCTTTCACCCGGGATATAGGTGACGTCGGGATATTTTGCGGCAACTTCGCTAATTCTGCCTCTATAGTAATTCTTCAGATCGAAGATATAGTCAAGTTGCTCTTCTGAGAAGCCATCAGCCTTGATGATGGAACCACCGCTATCGCTCATTGAAACGACTTTCGCGCCAAGTTCGGTAAGTTTGCGAGTGGTGTAGGTGGCCACATTTCCAGAACCGGACACAGCAACCTTTTTCCCTTTGATATCGATTCCTCTTGTAGCCAGCATATTTAGGAGGAAATAGCAATTGCCATATCCAGTGGCTTCCGGACGAATCAGTGAGCCTCCGAAGTCAAGTCCTTTGCCAGTGAATGTTCCTGAGAATTCGCGGGCCATCTTTTTATAGTAGCCGAACATATATCCGACTTCGCGTCCTCCAACGCCGATATCACCAGCGGGCACGTCAGTGTCAGGGCCGATCTGTCTCCATAGTTCTGCGATGAATGCCTGGCAGAAACGCATGATGTCCATGTCGCTTTTCCCTCTCGGAGAGAAATCGGAACCACCTTTACCACCTCCCATCGGAAGGGTGGTCAGTGAATTCTTAAAAGTCTGCTCAAATGCGAGGAATTTGAGAATCGACTGATTTACGGATGCATGGAAACGGATGCCACCTTTGTAGGGACCGATGGCATTGTTGTGCTGAATGCGGTAGCCCATATTATTGTGGACTTTCCCTTTGCTGTCGATCCAACTTACGCGGAACGAGAAAATCCTGTCGGGAATGCAAAGACGTTCGATCAGATTCTCTGCCTCAAATTGAGGATATTCGTTGTAAACATCCTCGATGGAAGTCACTACTTCCTCAACGGCCTGCAGATATTCCGGTTCGTTTGGGAAACGACTGCGGAGATCTGCCATTACTTCAGTTGCCTTCATAATAAAACTTTTACTATCCTGACTCTTAATGAGAAGAGCCATCGTTAAAATAACCTGTAGAATAGCAAGGAATATGTTTCATCAGTTTTCTGCCATCAGACTTGCGCAGGTGCCGATAAATTGACAAAACCAGACGCAATATCGCTTTTCCTTGCTAATGCGATGCAAAGTAATAATAAATTTTTTGAATATGCAACAATTTGATATGAAAAATGAAAATTCCTAAACTTTTTTATTTGAAAATCCTGAAGAAACATCTGTATGGTCCGGCCATAGGTGCAAGAAAAAAGCGGATTCAGAAAGATCTGAATCCGCCGTTTGGTGGAGCATACCAGACTCGAACTGGTCACCTCTTGACTGCCAGTCAAACGCTCT
>CAYROR010000016.1:0-52943 GCA_964425935.1 uncultured Sangeribacter sp. | reverse complement strand
CCAACGACGAGAGACTCTTGTTTTCCCAAAATTCTGGAGTCAACACCTCGTTGATAGTATCCATCTTTGCCATAACTTCCGGCACACTTCCTAACTTTTGCAATGCTGAGGCTATGAGAGTGATCTTCCCTTCATAAAAGTCAGTGGCATATTCCGGGTCTACCAGACCAAGCTGGACGTTGAGAGCCAAAAGGTCAAACTTCAATGCCGATTCATCCTCATTGGGAGATGAAACCAATGGAGCCACTTCATTTTTCAGAGTGAGCACATCGACAGCCGAAATGTATTGCCAGGTCTCTGGTGACCGGAAATGGCTCACAGCCTCCCAATGATCGCGGACTGATATGTACGCATCATTAAGACGCTGAGTCTGACTCAACAATATCTGTTTCAGCTCATCATGAAATCCCTTGGCAAAGTCATCGTTCTGATAATGCACCGTCTGCAAAGCACAAGCAATATCGGCTCTGACACCGAACAGCTTTTCCGATAAGGACTGTATTCTTCCCTCCTTGGGTTGCTTCATCTTCTTACCAAAATACTCGAAGTTTCCACACCAGTCGAAGATAAGGAACTTCTCCTTGTCCTTGCCAGGTCCAAAAATGTCAGGAGAAAGACGCGTACCTCGACCAATCATCTGGTCGAATTTGATTTTAGAGCGGACGCGTTTGAAGAATACAAGGTTTAGAATATCCGGCACATCGATTCCTGTATCGAGCATATCAACAGAGACAGCAATCTGGGGCATCTTGTCACGGACCTCAAATTTCTCGATTATGTCTTGCGCATAATTGATCGAGTAGTCAATGCGCTGGCAGAATTCAGCTCCATACTCAGGATAAAGGGCATTGAAACGCTCTACAATCAGCTTAGCGTGTTCCTTGTTGAAGGCAAAGATTATTGTCTTGCCTATGGTTTCACCGCTATGTATCTTCAGACCATTGGTCATAAGGTCTTGAAGCACCTTATCCACAGTGTCGATGTTGAATATGTATTTATAGATCTCACTGCTCTGAATATCACGGGGAACTCCTTTCCCATCATCAATAGCATTCAGGGTTGCCTCATATTCCCAAACTGATTCCAGTTGATCTTTCTCAGACTGAGACAAATCATCATATTTGATACCCTGACGCACAACGGCACTTCCTCTTTGCAACCCCACATAGTCTACCAAATAACCATCTTGCACAGCTTCTTCATACTCGTATGCATAGTTAGGTTCGCCGCCTTCAAGTTGGAGGAGATCGTAGGTCGATTTGTCAACCTGATCGCGAGGAGTTGCAGTCAGTCCTACCACAAGGGAGTCAAAATATTTCAGCGTGCTTCCGAGTTTGCCGAATACCGAGCGATGGGCCTCATCGATAATGATAAGGTCGAAATGACCGACGGAATATGACTTTTCTTCGGTATCGACATGGTTGAGCATGGTCTGGTATGTGGAGAAAGTGATCCGCGCTTTCATGTCGGGATCCTTAGTGCGGTCGCTCAACACCGTCATGGTGTAACTGTTTGGCAGCAGTTTCTCGAAATTTTTATGAGCTTGCACCACTAATGAAGTCCTGTCGGCAAGAAACAATGTATTTTTCACCCAACCGGCACGGCTCAACACATCCACCAAAGCTATCGCCGTTCTTGTTTTGCCTGTGCCTGTCGCCATCACCAAAAGTCCACGACGATGCTTCTTGTTGAAATGTTCGCAGAGAGACTTAATGCCTTGCAGCTGATAATGACGTCCGGCAATCTCAGCCTTGGCTTGCATATCTTTGACATCGCTACGTCCACGACGCTTTATGATCCGGGCCAAGTCTTCCTTTGAGTGGAAGGCAAGGAGTTTTCGTTTTGGATAACCGAGACCATCAATAATCCACGTATCATATCCATTTGTGTAATATATTACCGGGCGTACTCCATATTCCGCCTCCAATGCATCTGCATAAAGCTCTGCCTGATGACGTCCTGATTCCGGATCTTTGCTTGTTCGCTTTGCTTCAATTACAGCTAATGGAAGTGCATCATCACCGAAAAGGACATAGTCGGCATATCCCTTGTTTTCATTGTTTGGCATTGGCGACAATTCGATTTCCACGCAGGCCTTTCCAGGCAGCTTATCACCGTCTGATTCCATTACTTCCCAACCGGCTTCGCGGAGCATCAGGTCGATGAATAGTCTACGAGTCTCAGCCTCAGATATGTCACCCCAAGAGAGATGCTTTTCGATTTCGACTGCATCCGTATAAGCTTTCTCAACGCGTTCTGGTTCTACCGTCTCCGTAAATTCTTTGATTGTCTCAACTGCTACCGGTTTAGTCGGAACTGTAATGGATGAGTTTGGTATCAGTGTCTTATCAAATGGCTTCAGCGTTATGAGCACCTGCTGTTTCAGCAAGACTGCCCCTATAAAGTTATAGAGGTTCAGTAAGGCGAAAAACGATTTCTTTTTCGATACATGATTATCATGAGCTCCAGCATTTCCTATTTTACGGATATAGTGCACAGCCATCATCAGTCGGTCGTCTCCAACAAACTCCCTGAAGGTATCGGAATCGACAATCTGGAATAGTGACCATCGTTCGCCTATCTCAACCCCTTTCATGCGGAAAATGGCGCGAGCCATCCACTCCAACGCACGACGTGCATTGATTGCAGAAATCTCAGGATCATCAATCTGATGCCGTTCAGCTGAGTCACAATAGTGGTAAAGCGACGCTAATTCAGGTATGTCTTTAAGGTAATCGAAATTCAGCATAATATCAGCTCCTATTTTTAGTATTTGAAGACTTAGCTACTCTATATCTCTGAGCTGGATGTGTCGGTTTATCAGGATACTCCATTTCAAGAATTCCTTCCTGCAAGAGTTTTCTAATGATTCTATTGCGAGTATGTCGTCGATTACGTCCTATGGTTTGGGAAATGTCTCCAATATTCCTCCATTCTTTGCAATAATTCTTTATTAACTGAATTTCCTCCAAACTCAAATTCACCGAGCTTGTCACCGAGCTTGTCACCGAGCTTGTCACCGAGCTTGTCACCGAGCTTGTCACATCTTTATTGTTATCTGCAGAATTACAATCGGTTAACTTGTCACAACTTGCATCAGAGCTTGTTAAAGAGCTTGCATTATTTGAGCGTGAGCTCGAACTTATTTCCTCCTCATTTTCAACTGTATTCTCAGATACTTTCGCCTTTGTCAGAGGAAGTGTAAGCCATACTTCATTCACTTCGCTTTCCTCGTGAATATCAGGATGCGAATAACCAAGAGATTTCCATGCGTTAAGTATCTTTCGGAATCCAGAGCCGATGTTGTCGCCAAATCCTACCATCCTGAGCATTCTTTGAATAGTGCTGTTTCGTGCCTGTGTATAATCTCCGTTATAGATACGTTCAGGCGAAATACGAAGAATCCCTGGATTACGCATTATGATTGAATCTGATCTGCGGTCAATTCGGAGCACCCCTCCAAGTCTGTAATCACAATATGTCAAGGTATTAATAAAACCTTCTCTCACTCCTTCATACAGATCTCCACCATCAATTCTAATAACCCCTTTAAGCGTTCCTTCTGAGGGAAGAGTAAAAAGAAGTTTATTCAAGGCAATGGAGAGAAAGTTGTAAATATTATCTACCCAACGGCCATCGTCAGTGAGACGGTCGTTCCATTTCTTGCTACTGCCCGGCTCTATGCCAATTAGATTAAGATAATCAAATCTGAAATTTGGAAAAACTTGATGGATAGTAACGCTTTTCCCGAACATGAGAAGTCCAGCCACGGTTACTCCTTCTGTTTGCTGCGAAGGATTGGACCCATAGCCTCCCAAATTTGAAAGGAATTCTAGATCTGATAGTTTCTCATAGATATGACCTGGATTATGACCGTTGAAAGCATTGCGATACCCGTGAAGTGTTTCCAAATCAATGTACTCAAATCCATAATGATTTAATATTTGACCATCCGCATTATCTGAACTGTCACGAATCAGCATGGCAAGTTCCTCATCAGTGACGTGTCGGTCACCTTCATGTATCCTTTTAAATGTACCGGATTGAAGATTATTGTTGATAAAAATTGGTTTTTGTCTATAATCTGCCTCGGGTACCTTTATATGTATAATGGTCACGCCGTCAATTTCAACAGGCCTAACGTCATTATCTACCAAAACGCTCCGATTAACCTTCTGTTTATTATTGACAATATTGAAGAAATCAGTAATTACCTTATAAGCATCGGAAACTCCAGTAAATTCAAATCGTTGATCCAAAGGCTTATCCTTATGTTCGGTCACACCAAGCAGTATCACTCCACCTCTTGTATTGCCAAAAGCAGAATATGTCTCCCAGATATCCTTCGGAAGTTGATCCTTACAAGCTTTAACCTCAAGATGAAGACCTTCGCCATCTTTAATAAGTCTCTTTATATCTTCAGCAGTTATCATTGTCGTTATTTTCAGTTAAACCAATAATCCATCCGCGAATCAAGAAGTGTTTGCAATTCGGCTATTGAAGCCTCTACCATTTCCTTCTGTTTCTCTATCGCCTCGACTTGCGTCGCAAATTGTTGCTGGAGGTGAAGAGGAGGTAATATAAGAGGAATGTTTTTTAGAGATAAATTAGATATCACAGGTTGAGCTACCGCTTTTGCATATTTTCTTAGGTTAAGAATCGTAAGTAAATGTAATGCAAAAGTGTGGTTAAAATCATGAAGTAAATACACAACAAATGCATTATCAGTCACAAAAATGTCACCTGAGACAAGTCTAACATTTCCACATAAAGCACCAACTCGTCCAATTATTAAATTTATTCCTCCCAGATTTGAAAAATTATGATGTCCTATTATTCCATTACCCCCATACACAGGATAAGGTCCTGTCTTTATATCTTTAGCTGATAAACCCTCACCACTATTGAGTCGAAAGCATCTAGAAAAAAACTTCTGAGGCCATCCTTTTGGATTCGTTATAGGATCCCCAAAAGTACTATAGAAAAGGGATTGTGCAAGATTATCAAGTACTTTCAATTGCTCCTTACGAGTCGCTATCATCTCATTCAACTTATCCAACTCTGTTGCTATATGTTTTTGCACATCAATTGGAGGGACCGGTATTTTAATAGATTCAGTAACAGTTTTGGATATCTCTTTAAAGGTAGAACCCTTCCCTTTTTCTTTTATTTCTTCATTAAAATAAAGAAGGGTGTAATACAAATACTCGTTGAAAATAGCTGAACTGCAAACCAAGTTTTTGAAACCCTGATTGCAATATGCTTCTTCTAATATAATTCCTACTTTGCCTATTGGAGCCCTTGAGGAGAGAAGAACGGTTCCTGCTGGCATAAGAGTCAACCCACATGACTTAACTGCTTCATCCGTGATTTTCCTAACTGAATGGCGATAGTATTTTTTGTCATCAAGTTCGGCTGGTGTATACCAATTATATTCACCATTCCAGTATTCAGGAATGTCTGTTTTGGGCGTACTTCCTCCTATGACAGAACATATTTCACCTAACCGTATATACTCCCAATTATGCTTCATGGCTGACGATCATTTTGCTGAGTTCAGACATTCCTTTGAGAAAACGCTCTTCGAGATCGTGTAGTCTATCCATGATTATTTCTGGGGAATCATAGACCACGGCTTCGCGGACTGTCTCCTTATAGGTGTTGAAAGAGAGATCATAGTCATGTTCGCGGATTTCTTCTGCCGACACAAAGAAGGATTTGTCGGTACGCTTGCGTTCTTCTTCATCGGCTGGATTACGGAAACGGGCAATCACATCGGGGATGTCATTGTCGGCAATCGGATTGCGCTTGTCGTCGAGGGAAAATCCATCCGCCTTCATATCGTAGAACCAGACCTTGTCGGTGCCTCCACTGTTGGTCTTAGTGAAGATGAGGATGGCGGTAGATACACCTGCGTATGGTTTGAAAACACCCGATGGCATGGAAATTACCGCTTGCAATCGATGACCATCCACCAGTTCCTTACGGATAGCTTTGTGTGCCTTGGATGAACCTGTCAAAACTCCGTCAGGAACAATAGAAGCGCAGCGACCACCAATGCGGAGCGCACGCATAAAGAGCGACATAAACAGAAGTTCTGTCTTCTTAGTCTTAACCATCGATAAAAGACTCTTGGACACTGCTTCATAGTCAAGACTACCTGCAAATGGAGGATTAGCAAGAATCAATGAATAGCGGTTTTCATCTGTATTGTCGCTCGACAAGGAATCACGATACTCCACCGTTGGATTGTCGACACCATGGAGCATAAGATTCATCGAACCAATGCGGAGCATAGTGGCATCGGTGTCGAAGCCATGAAGCATAGTGTTGCGGAAATGCTCGGCATTCGATTTCTTCTTCAATTCAGACTTGTAGTGCTCACGTATATACTTTGCGCTCTCAACGATAAATCCAGCCGAACCCATTGCAGGATCGCAGATGGTATCTTCGAGAGTAGGTTGCATCAGTTCCACCATCATGCGGATGATATGGCGCGGAGTGCGAAACTGACCATTATTGCCGGACGCTGCCATCTTTCCAAGCATGTACTCGTAGACGTCTCCCATCGTATCGCGATTGTTCATATCGAGGGAATCAATACCTTCCACAATCTTGACCAATGTACGGGGACTCTGAATCATGAAGACGGCATTGTTCATGAATCGGGAGTAAGCTGAATCTTCTCCCTTCTCTCCTCCAAGATACTTTATGTAGGCAAAGACATCATCCTTTACAGTGCGGAACATCTTTTCAGGATCAAAATCCTTGAATACATGCCAGCGCAAGTCGTTGAGCGCAACTTGGCGTCCCGACTCCGGATTAGTCCAAGAACCATACGCGAAAGTGGGATCATTTACTGCCTCTCCAATAGAATTGGCAATTGCCTCACGACGTATCTGTGCATCATCAAGCATCTTCATAAAAAACAGATATGTCATCTGCTCCAAGATGGTTATGGGTGTAGTGATACCTCCAGTCCAAAAAGTGTCCCAGATTTGATCTATCTGATTCTTTATCTGTCCTGTAATCATATATTATTAGTATCGTGGCATTAGAAACGAGTTCATCAAAAGAGAAGCTTTATGACTTCATTGTTGAAGTCAGTCTCGCTTAGATCATACGGGAGCCAATGAATCCTGAATCCACGCCTTTCCATCCCCCGAAACCACGTCATCTGACGTTTAGCAAACTGATGAATGGCAATTTCCAGATTTGAAAACATCTCTTCGTAGCTGAGCTTTCCTATCACATGTAGCGTCAGATACTTATATTCCAGGCCATAATAAATTAAATCCTCCGGATCTACACCACTATCAATCAGATGCCTCACTTCCTCAACCATCCCGTTATCCAGACGATTCTGCAGACGCAACGAAATCCTTCTACGTCTCTCCTCTCTCGGGATGTCAATTCCGATAATCAGAGAATCCATGGGTCTTGATTTAGTGCGGTCAGCAACAGCTGCCTCTCCGGGATTCATTCTATAATATTCCTCAATTTCTATAGCCCTGACGGCCCTCTTGACAGTGTCTACGTCCGTTACGTTATGAAGTGTCTTATAACCCTTCAGGATCTCCACAAGCTCAGGAAGCGACCTTTTCTCCAGCTCCTCCCTGAGCCGGAGATTCTCCGGAACCTGAGGGAGCTGAACGCCACTTAAAGCATTTTCAATATACATTCCTGTGCCACCACATAAAATAGGAAATCTCTTTCTGTCGCAGATATCCGTGAAGCAGGACTTGAAATCCTTGAGAAAACGGTGTAAATTATACTTCTCGCCTGCCTCACAGATATCTATTAAATGATATGCGACATTTCCATATTCCCCGAGATCTTTCCCAGTGCCAAGATCCATCCCACGATACACCTGTCGGGAGTCTCCACTGATTATCTCGCCATTCAGCTCCCGGGCCAATGAAACAGCTCTCGAAGTCTTTCCCGTAGCTGTCGGCCCAACTATTGTCAGCAGTTTCACCGCCATGAATTCTTATTCTTCTTACGGCTGCTCAGAAGGTTCCTCCACCAACGTTTAAAGCCATAGAAAGGAGTGTCGGAATTAAACAAAGATATGTTAAGCCATTTATCATCCTGAAAATCAAGATTTGATCTGCGAACGTCAATAAGATTGAATGATGGCCTATAGTTCCTTATCTGTGATTTCCGGTAGCCTCTTTCATCAAATGTTTTTTCGGTCAACATAATGGTTGTGAGACGTGACATGTCGGAAACCGCAATTCTGGCAAGCCGACCACGGTTTGTTGAGAACAAGAACTTAATCTCATCAAAGTCCATCCATTCTCCTTTAGTAGGCAACTCCCCATAATCCTCAATCTTCCCGTCAAGAAAATAGAAATAGCGTAAGATGCTGCGGTTTGATATATCGAGGGATTTGCCACCAAAGAAAAATCTGAGTTCACCCTCCTGCCCCGTCATGCGATGTATAATACGCTTTATCTCATCGATTCCGATACCGTTGACAGAACGTTTCGTAAAGAATGGAGTGTCAATAATCTCCTTATACGGCACTTTGGGATCTATGGTGTGATTATCAACATATAGGTAATTACCACAGATAACGTAATATCTCAGATAAGTCTTGGCCGACATATCTTTAAGCTCTTCCGGAGTAATGAGCTCGTTGTTTTCCTGAAGGTCAAGATAAAGATTATAGTATCTTGCGATGAAATAAACCTCATCAAGAATGAAGGCAATGATATTCATCCAGGTGAAGATATACCAGTCGCGGGCATTGATATTAATATTTACATAGAAAACAAGATAATAGCTCCAAACTACAAGTGAAAGAATCCCGAAAAGAACGATCAGGTTCTTAAGCTGAAAATGAGATTCATATTTGAACAATCCGGATAGCGATCCTCCCCCGTTCAAACTGCTGCTGTTGACCCTACATTCCCTGCATATTGAAAGTTTCTTTCTTCTGACGTCAATAATGAGGACTGTCAGGAAACAGATCGGGTTGAAAATCAATGAGGGAATAAACGGATTGGTAAAAAATACGAATTCATGTGGGAAAGTCTGAATTCCCCATGCATAGAGCACATTGAGAAGAATTGTAACGAATGAATATCCCACTAATGAATACAACAGAGCATAAGGGATAACCATGCAGGAGGTGTCGTGTCTCGTTCTTGACTCAAAAATATAAGTATACAGAAACGCCGCTCCGACAAGAGAAATCGCCGGCGACAGATAATATGGCAGAAGTTTGCTGAATGTCATCATGGCGATGACTGTCAGCAATCCCACCGTAAGATTCTTCCAAAGACTATATAATCTTATGCTGTTTACTTTTTCAAGATCCTGCATGATACTATCGACTTAGATTCAAATTTCTTTCTTCGACATTCCTTACCAATACTTTCCTTCCGCTCACAAATTAGTGTTGAGGAAATCAACAACTTTTCTAAAGAGCTGCACTCTTGCATTACACATCCCGAGACTATGCTCAAAACCTGTGAATGCCATCATTTCAAAGATCTTACCTTCAAAATTCAGTTTAGAGGCATATTTCAGAGTATTATAGAAATGAACGTTGTCATCACTTGTGCCCGACATAAGGAGAAGACGAGATTTCAGATTGCGCGTTCTTGCCAGTGCAGATGCCTCTGCATAGCCGGATGCATTTTGTCCGGGTGAAAGCATATATCTCTCGGTATAAATTGCATCATAGAATCGCCAGTCTGTCACCGGAGCCATTGAGATTCCAGCCTTGAACTTACACTGAGGGTCACCAAGCTCCATCAACGTCATATATCCACCATAGCTCCAGCCGAAACAAGCTGTCTTTTCAGGGTTGATATAAGGAAGCGACGAGAAATAGCGTGCACCTGCAAGCTGATCCTGAGTCTCGAGTTGTCCGAGTTTTTTATAGACAGAGAAAGCCCATGCCCGTGATCTATTTCCTGTTCCGCGTCCGTCGACACAAGCCACCACATAGCCTTGCGACGCAATATAATGGACACCCTCCATTCTCCATCTGTTCTCAACCTGTTGGGAATCTGGTCCATTATATTGATACATCAGAAGCGGATAGCGCTTTGAAGAGTCAAAATCAACCGGCTTAATAATATAAGCATCCATCTCTTCTCCAGAGTCGTTCTTAACCTTGAGGAATTCCATTTTAGGCGCGGAAGCATATTTTTTCATATATTCCTCATTCAACTCCAGATCATGGAGTTTGACGCCTTTGGAATTAAATATCCTATATTGAGGAGCTTGCGTCGCACTACTATAGGTCTGCACATAATAGCCACAGTTCTTACTGAATTTTGCAGATGCCGTTCCCTCCTCTTTATTCAGCAAAGTGAGGACTCCCTTAACATCAACCGCAGCAATATTCCTATTGATTGCTCCCAAAGAAGTTGTCTGCATATAGTGTGTCCCGGTTACGGGATTCTTGCCGTAATAATCCGTGACATTAAAATCGCCCTTTGTAATCTGTCTACGCATGGCTCCACTATAATCATACTGATACAGATGACGATAGCCAGAGCGCTCACTTGCGATTACAAAACCATTCTTATCATATTTCACCATCTGATAGGTTTTTGGACTTAGCCATGCCTCAGATGTCTCTGTGAGAAGGAGTTTTCCTACCGTCGACAAAGGATTCACATTAAACAACCGCAACTGATTCTGGTCTCCATTCAGAACCATCACCATCAAACGGTTGCCATCTTCTCCTGCAAAAGCAAGTGAAGGAACATAGTCATCATCCGTTATAGGAAGATCCATTTTCTTGATCACACGATTGTCAAGATCGTATGCATTAACACTCACAACAGATGTGGGATAACCTGCAAGAGGGTATTTATACGTGTAAGCTTCGGGATAAGGATCTCCCAAAGGATCCTTGTCACAGAAACTACGGTAATTATCAAAAGAATAAGACGGCACATTACGCTCATCGAACTTCAGGAAGGCCAAGACATTATCATCGCCGCTCCAACACAATGAATTCTCCATGTAGAATTCCTCCTCATAGCTCCAATCAGGCGCACCATTTATGACCGCATTTTTTTCGCCATCTTTTGTAATCTGATTGTCAGTGCCGTAATCCAGGCTGGAGATGAAAATGTTGTTGTCTCTGACGTATGCAACAAACCTACCGTCATGAGAAATGGTGGCACAACGTTGCACACCTTTGGTGCTCACACGTTTCACTGTAGAACGCATCATGTCATAGACATAATACTCAGCCGTGAAACTCCTGCGGTAAATCTTGCTGGTATTGTTCCAAAGCAATAGCTTCGAACCATTTGCACTCAATTCAAAACCATCGAACTCCTGAATCTTCAATTCTCCTTTCTGCGAGGCGATACTAAACAGCTCCCCGGTTTTCTTACCGGTTTTAAAACTATATATATCGATGCTTTTCCTATCCTCACTGATGGCGGCATACGTTTCACCATCAGCAAGAGGAGTGATTTCCCGGATTGCTACAGGTCGGGGTCCCGCCGGGCTACAATAATCTTCAATCGTCAGAGGCGAAGAATAAGCCACCGAAGCGGTGAAAAGTGTCAATGATATTGCTATTCCTTTATGTAGTACCATTTTATGCCGAAATTTTGTCGGTAAAGAGTTATTATCTTCATGAGACACCAACGGTCTTTCATGCTAAAAAAAGCTGAAAGACCGCAGTTTCTCAATATGCTCTTGCAAAAACGACCCGTCTTTTAGAGGGTTTTCCGGTCACCATGCAGAAACCTTCCTCTTCTTCCGCATCCATCGGGATGCATCGGATTGTCGCCTTGGTTTCCTCTTTGATTTTCTCTTCTGTTTCGGAAGTTCCATCCCAATGACACAGGAAGAACCCGCCGTTCTCAATCCGTTCCTTGAATTCCTCGTATGAATCTACCTTATACGTGCGTTCTTCCCGGAGTTTAAGAGCCTTTTTAAAGAGATTCTTCTGGATATCCTCAAGCTCGTCGGCCACTCTTGCGGCAATACCCTCCAGAGGCACAGTCTGCTTCTCAAGAGTATCCCTGCGCATAATCTCCACAGTTCCATTCTCAAGGTCGCGCGCTCCAAGGGCAAGACGCACAGGAACTCCCTTCAATTCATATTCAGCAAATTTAAAGCCGGGGCGTCTGTTGTCGGCATCATCATATTTCACACTGACACCGAGTTTCTTCAGTTCCTCAACAATAGGTTTGACTGCCTCTGAAACCTCCGCCAGCTGCTCCGCATTTTTATAAATTGGAACAATCACAACCTGAATAGGAGCCAGATGTGGAGGAAGGACAAGACCGTTATCATCAGAATGTGTCATTATCAAAGCTCCCATAAGTCGGGTAGAGACTCCCCATGAATTAGCCCAGACATATTCCGGCTTATTATCCTTATTCATGAAAGTGACGTCAAACGCCTTGGCGAAATTCTGACCGAGATTGTGGGAAGTGCCGGATTGAAGAGCTTTACCATCCTGCATCATAGCCTCGATAGTATATGTGTTGATCGCTCCTGCAAAACGCTCATTGGGGCTCTTTATACCTTTTATTACGGGCATCGCCATATATTTCTCAGCGAAATCAGCATAAACATTGAGCATCAGCTCTGTTCTTGCCTCCGATTCCTCGGCGGTTTCATGAGCGCAATGGCCTTCCTGCCAAAGGAATTCTGAAGTGCGGAGAAACATTCTGGTCCTCATTTCCCAGCGCATTACGTTTGCCCACTGGTTAATCAGGAGAGGGAGATCCCTATAGCTGTGGATCCAGTTCTTATATGTGCCCCAGATAATAGTTTCAGAAGTAGGACGGACAATCAGCTCCTCTTCCAGACGAGCAGCCGGGTCAACGATCACGCCATTGCCGTCAGGGTCGTTCTTAAGACGATAGTGAGTCACGACAGCACATTCCTTAGCGAATCCCTCCACATGCTCCGCTTCGCGGCAAAGGAAAGATTTAGGGATAAGCAAAGGGAAATAAGCATTCTGGACTCCGGTTTCCTTAAACATGGAATCAAGAGTCTGCTGCATTTTCTCCCAGATGGCATAGCCATAGGGTTTGATCACCATACATCCCCTGACGGCGCTCTGCTCTGCAAGATCAGCTTTCACCACCAGTTCATTATACCATTTAGAGTAGTCTTCGCTACGCTTAGTCAGATTTTTAAGTTCTTTTGCCATGAGTAATGTCAAAAAATGATCACAGAGATTTTTGTCTCAGCGAGTTAGTTTATTTGCAGAATCTCCTGTTTCACCAAAGTGTGGACAATCCGCTTTAATCAGTCTACAAAGTTAGTAAAAAAATCCTAACCTTGCCAACAGACAAACCACATTATCGTGAAAAAAATTACGAGAGCAGGTATTAACGTATCCTGTCCACAGATTTCAACAGGTTATGATCTCTGGAGATCCTATTGTAGGCCATGATTGCCGCAAAAACTACTATTACAGGGCTCCATGCGGCTGCCGACCAACTGATGGACCCACCCTCAATTGCAAAATATCCGAGGCTGAAACAAGATGCCCAAGAAGCAATTGTCATCAGAATACCCACAAGGCATACTTTCTTCTGAAGCGGAAGATTATTGAATAAAAATATGTCAAGAAGGAAGACGACAGAGGTAGTGATAGAGATTATAAACAAATACCATGTGTGAAGAAATGTTCCTTCCGGAGCACCATCGGTTGCCTCGCCTTCATAAGTGAAACCAAAAGTCGTGAAGTTAAACGAGAAATCTGTAGTCTGAAGCTGACCTAAAGACATAAACGTGAAACATCCCATCATGACTGCCGCAACAAGCAGGAGCAATGATTGCCATCTTTGTATTACCATATAAATTCTTTTGTTTGATTATTCATTTATAGCGACTGTTTTTTTAGAAGAAACAGAACCAGACGAGAGTCCGCCATCATTATGATTCCGCTTTCCGACTGCAAATTTAATCAATTTAGTGTTAACCGACACTTAATATTTCCACTTTTTCGGCACGTCATTTGTTATATTAGCGATGAAGGGTTAGAAATAACCCTATTTAAACCTCTCTCCCACCCCTTATCAAAAATAATTTCTTAAAAAAATATGGCACAGAATCCTCAATTCAGAACTCATGAGAAGATCAAGAAGCTTCTAAACGAAAGAAGTATCCACGACGCTATAATGGCACTTGAGAATCTTCCCGGGTTAAAAAAGAATCCTGCGGTTGCAGATCTGCTCGGGAAGCAAAAGGAAACTTATAAATATATGATCCATTACACCCTTGAGGGTTTTATCGACGAAGGAAGGGTGAAAACAATCTCTGATATTATCTCATCTCTACAGTTCATCAACGATTATCTCCTGCGTGAGGCTCTTGCCACTGACAGTTCCGACATCTACTTTTCTACATTGCGTCTCGAACGTCTCCGTCATTCAGACCTCAAGGGGAAGATCGACCGCTATCGGAAAGCTCAGACCATGGACAATCTATCGCACGAAGCTAATGGATCTTCCGAATTTCGCAAGGAAGCTGATGAAGCCCTCTCTGAACTATTCGATTATGTCTGGACAATGTATGGCGACAGATCTTCAGATTATGAAGTTCTTCTTCATGCCATGAAGGATCCAGACCTACCTTTTGAATTTAAGTCGCAGATTATTTCCGCTCTTTTGCTCGGGAATCTGAAATATTTCGACCGGAAGGGCCTTGACACACTTCTTGACATTTATGACGCAGATATTTCTCCACGGCTGACAGCTCGGGCTATGACCGCCATTGTCATGATTCTTGCTGCAAATGCAGAAAGAATTAATTCCGATATGGCTCTGTCAGCACGTCTGGAGACGTGGAAAGATTCCATTGTGGCATATCGGCAGCTCCGCGAGATCGTCATGAGTCTTATAAGGGCAAGAGACACCGAACGGATCTCAAACAAAATGAAAAATGAGGTTCTCCCTGAGTTGATGAAACTCCGTCCGGAAATTCTAAGTAAATTCAGGAGTCTGTCGGAAAATTCAGATCTCAGCATGCTTGAGGAGAATCCGGAATGGGAAGAGATCATGAGTAAAAACGGCCTCGGCGACAAGCTTAAGGAATTAACTGAGATGCAGATGGATGGCGGGGATGTCATGATGATGGCGTTCTCCAACCTTAAATCCTATCCCTTCTTCAATTCTGTCTCCAATTGGTTTCTTCCGTTTTCCACCCGTCATCACGAACTGCCGGCAACCTTTTCTGAAGATTCCGGCTTCTTCTATAAATTTCTTGATATGGAAGGTGTGATGTGTGATTCCGATAAATTCTCCTTCGCGTTGTCGCTTTCAAGGATGCCGGAGGAGCAACGAAAAATGATCACTGAGAAGATGGATGGTCAGATGGATCAGCTAAAGGAGGCTTTGGCCGACAAAAGATTTAAATCCTCTGCTCCTGAATTCGACACTGAAGTGACACGTTATGTTCGCGATATATATAGGTTCTTTAAGCTTTCGCGCCGGAAGAATGATTTCATCGACCCCTTTGCCGCTCCTCTTGATTTCATGTCGTTGCCAATTGTCAACGATATTCTCGCGAATTCAGAGATACTGAATCTTGTCGGAACGTTCTATTTCAAACGAGGTTACTACACTGAGGCACTCCCCATACTTCTGAAACTTGACTCAGAGACATCCGGCCTCTCCGAAGAAGATCCACAGCTTTGGGAGAAAATCGGATATTGCTATCATGCTCTCGGGAAAATAGAAAAAGCGCTGGAATGGTATAGAAAAGCTGAGTTTATTCACCCCGACAGCAAATGGCTCTTAAAAAAGATAGCTGTCTGCTTCCGGCTTCTGGAGAAATACGTGGATGCTGCGGAATATTATGCCAAAGCGTTGGAATTCTCACCGGAGAATCATAACTTGCTGATTAATTTCGGTTACTCCCTTGCAGAATCCGGAAAATACCAGGAAGCTCTTGTAAACTTCTATCATGCCGACTATGTAAAGCCGGATCAACCTCAGACTCTGAGGGCAATCGCATGGGTTGAACTCCTCAACGGGGATTTCGGGAAAAGCATGGAGGTTTATCAGAAATTGAAACTGATAGACGAAACAAAACCTTCCGACCTTATAAATGAAGGCCATTCCAATCTGCTCTCAGGCAATCTTAAAGGAGCGACAACTTGCTATCGCTTGGCTACCAAGACATCAGGATTCAGTATGGAAGATCTTGAAAAGGAATTGCTGAAGGATTCCGACTCTATCGAGCTCCTCAAACCTCATAAAGAAATGATCAGGCTTATTCTTGACAACATCAAATTTGAAGGATAAAGATTACCCTTAATCTCCGGAGAGCTTATCTCCGGAGATCTCCTTCTATGGCATTGATAGCCGAGGAAAGCTCCTTTGCGAAAGGAAGCCTGTCTTCTATTGCAGAAATTCCATGCAGAACCGTGGCATGGCGACGATTAAGCTTCATTCCTATTGCAGAAGATGAAAGAGTTGTCAGTTTATGACTGAGATACATGATCACCTGTCGGGCATCGGCGATATCACGGACACGGCTTTTGGAGAATATAACATCTGGATTCAACTTGTAATATTCCGCCGTTGCCTCGACTATCATATCGAAATTGATGGTTTTCTGCACAGTCTTCTTGATGGAATGTCTCATCACCTCCTGAGCCAGCTCAAGAGTTATAGGGGCATTCAAAGTGATGGATCTCGTGAGGATTCCCATTACTATTCCCTCAAGTTCACGAACCGACCCCGTTGACTGCTCAGCAATCAACGATATTACCTCCTCGGAAAGATTAAGTCCGTTTTTAGCTGCCTTGAACTCCAGAATTTTCTTTTTCAAAGCGAAATCAGGTTTGGGCAGTTGCTCTGTTATTCCCCATTTAAAACGGTCGATCAGACGATCGGTTATCCCATCAAGTTCAACCGGAGGACGGTCGCAGGTGAACACAAGAGCTTTTCCATTCTGATGCAGGTGATTGAAGATAGGGAAAAGCTGTTTCGCAGTTCCATCATGATTGCTGAGTTCCTGAAGATCGTCAAACAAGAGCATATCCATTTGCTGAAACCAATTCAGGAAACTCGGAATCTGCTTATGGATCGTGGCGTTGGCAACAAGATTCTGAAACTGACGCATCGGCACGAAAAGCACCTTCGCACGCGGATTTCTTTCTTTCACCCTAATGCCGATTGCCTGGATCAGATGAGTTTTTCCGACTCCGACCTCTCCATAAAGGAAAAACGGATTGAAATCATTTTTTCCAGGTTGATTGGCTATATATTCAGCAATCGTATATGGAAGCCGGTTGCTTTCCCCGACACAGTAATTTTCAAAAGTCAGAGCTTCATTCAGCTGGGGATCGAAATCTTTATCAGATTCCGCATTCTCCCCCATCGGAGCCACAGGCGCCTGAGCAGACCGGTTTAGCTTATTCTTTATAGGATGACTGGCCTGGGGAGGACGAAGGGTGACAACACTTGCCTTATCACTTTTGATAATCTTTACCTTATACTGGAGTTTGACGTTAACACCAAACACCTTCCTCAACACTCCGGAAAGAAGTTCAATGAAATCATCCTCATATTTTTCAAAATAGAAATAGGAAGGCAGTCCAAGAGTAAACGTTCCGCCCTCATATTCCAATGGTTCAGCGCAGGCAAACCAGGTGTCGGTCCTGGCCTGCCCGATATTGTCACGGATGATTTCAAGGCATTGCGCCCATTTGTCTTTAAGCTCTTCTTTCATATCATTGGTGCGAAACGGAGTGCAAAATAACACATAAAAAAGTAGAAAAAAAAGAGATCCGGAACTTGCAAATTACGATTTTTAATTAACCATCTGAAAATAAGTATTAAAAAATTTTAACCGACATGAGACTTATCCAAAGATTATCTCATGTCGGCAATGGCCGGCTTCGGCAACATGACCGGATGATCAGAGAAGCTTGATGCTGATATAGCGCTTGGGATTCTTCTTAATATCCACAATCAGAGAATCAACATCCGCTGCAATTGTGTTGAGTCGGTTGTAAAGTTCAGGATCGTTCATCAGCTGCCCAAGAGAGGAATTCGGATTGTTGAGCTGACCCGAGAATTTTGCAAGATTAGACGTCAGCTGATTGACGTTGTCGACAGTTACATCGATCGGCAATCCCTTGAGTTGAGCCGAAAGGATAGCGAGATCAGCAGTCACTGAATCCAGATTAACCGCAACTTTCTTTGCACTCCCGAGAAGCCCCGGCATGTCTCGTCTCATCATTGTGTTCAGCAAAGCGGATGTCTGTTTAAGGTTTCCGGTCAGACCCTCAAGATTTTGAAGAGACTTCACAATCGCAGAATCTCCTACAAGGTTGTTAAGATTCATCAGAAGGCTATCCACCTTTGGAAGCACACCCTGAATCTTAGGCATTAGTTCATCGGATAGGCTTGCCATCATGTCGGTCTTTTTAACTCCCTGCAGAGTGCTTCCCACCTCAAGCATCTTCTCACTCGAGCCAAGCTTAAGATCAACAAAAGAAGACCCAAGGAGACTGCTTCCGATCTCAGCTTTCGTATCCTCCGGAAGATGCAGGGATTTATTAAGGGCAAGCACGACATCAATCTTTCCGGGATTCTCATAATTAAAATTAATCTCGCGCACTTGCCCCACCTTGAAACCGTCGATGTTGACGGGAGCCGAAACCTCAAGACCGGAAACATTGTCATATTGGACAATATAAAAATTGGCAGGCTTGAACAGATTGATCCCTTTCAGATAGTCAATGCCAACGAAAAGAATCACCAAGGCCACAATCACGGATAGGCCTATTCCAAACTCTTTCGACATCAGTTTTTTCATAGTTGCAAAACAGTTTTATCTTTGACGGTTATTGTTTAGACTTGTCAACACTTTTCATGCTCGAGACCACAAAAGCATCAGGAATCAATTTCTTGACTTCCTTCAACATTCCATCGATCTCTCCACGATTCTCACTTTCTCCGTAATAATACTTATAAAGATTGTTTTCCTTATAAGTTGTGATCGGATTCAATCCGCAGAAACGAGGGCTGTCCTGCTTGAGAAGTTCAGCGGAAGCAAGAACCTGTATCTTATATATAGTAACAAATTTCTCAATCCTTGCGTTGTGTGCATCTCGCTTCCTGGTGGTATTATTCTGGGATTTCTTCGCTTTTTTTTCTTTTTTGCTTTTTTTCCCTTTGGGATCCGGATCATCATTCACGACAGGGGCAGCGACAGCCACAATCTCCTCCTCTTCCTGCAACTCTGTTTGGCCACTTCTTTCCGACTCCTTATGAAGTGCGATGGCATCCACTTCAAGATTGCGAGTGTCGGAAATCTTTTTCGACGAATCCGACCTACGTTTGCGCCTCACATCCTGAGAGTTTGACGAAGCCGGGGCCTTCACAACCCGTCGGGACTCTCCCTTCTCTCTAACCGACACCACTTCATTTTCCTTCACTTCCGGAATCTTTTCGCGCGAGGCCGCTGCCGCAGCGTTACTTTTCTCCCACGAATCCTTATAGCTTACAACCGCTTTATAGATTGCTTCCGCTAATTCTTTATTACCCTTTTCCGAAGAAAGATATTCAGCAGATGCCGGATTACAAATAAAATCCAACTCAATCAGCACTGACGGCATAGAGGTGGCCCAGAGAACCCAGAAGCCAGCCTGATGGACTCCCCGGCTTTTTCTCCCGGACTCCACAAGACGCTTCTGTGCCTCCTCCGCAAATTTAATGCTTTTACTCAGATTTTTTTTCTGAGCCATCTCAAATATGATATAGCTTTCATCTTTCGACGGATCAAAGCCACTGTATTTCTGCTCATAGTTCTGTTCAAGCTCAATGACAGAATTCTCTCGTCGTGCAACAAGCATGTTGTTGTCGTCCTTATGCAATCCGAGAGCATAAACGGAAGCTCCGGAAATATTCTTTCTGTTCCGGTTGCTTTTATCCACTGAATTTGTATGGATTGAAATAAACAGATCACCCTTTGACTTATTTGCGACATCAGCACGTTGCTGAAGGGTGAGATAAGTGTCATCATCACGTGTCATCACCACGTTAATGTCCTTATGATTCTTTTGCAAAAGATTCCGTAGTTCAAGAGCAACACCAAGGTTTATATCTTTCTCACGCGCCTTGTTTTCAGAAGCACCGAGATCCTTTCCTCCGTGTCCGGCATCCACTACAAGAGTGAATTCCTTTTTTTTAGGCTCAGCTCCCGAAGCAGAAAGGTGAACCAGATTAAAACCTAAAGCGGCAATCACCGCCAGTTTCAGATATTTCAATTTTATCGCTGCCAATTTTTTCATCTTTAAGTCGCAAAATTACAAAAAAATCCTGTCTTCCTATTCCCCTCCCCTCCTAAAAAGCGAATAATTCAGAAATTTTTGACAAATCATTATTGTTGATTAATTTTGCATTTCAATCCTTTTAGCATGGAATTTCATAAATTTACAGACACATCCAGTTTCTTTGAATTCATACGGTTGCATCTCAATGATGATCCGTCGGTCCTAAGGTTGAAATACAGAAATAAAACCACCGGTTTCGACCCTGAGTTTGCTATCCTGCAGATTGAATGTCGGAAAAGATTTAAGAAAAAACTAAAGGGTGTCCTTTCTTCTTCACGATTTGTATTCCCCACGGCTCTTTCCGGAGAACAGGCTTCCAATGAAACAGTGGCCTCTTTCCACGCGTCATTAATTGACGGGAATCTTTCAGGAGCTGATCTGACAACAGGTCTGGGAATTGACACACTGGCCATCGCAGGAAAGGCAAAATCCGTTATGGCCTTTGAGATCGATCCCCTTAAAGCTGATATCCTTTCACACAATTCCAAGGAACTCGGGAGAGATAACATAACCGTCTTTACGGGAGACTCTATTAAATGGCTCAAGGAGAATCCGGATGAATATTTTGATTTCGTATTTATCGATCCGGCAAGAAGAGGCGATGGAAACGAGAGGCTCTTTAACCTTCATGACTGCTCACCAGACATCATCTCAAATCAGGACCTCATACTCAATAAGACAAAGGTGATATTTGTCAAGGCTTCTCCGATGCTTGATATTTCCCAGACTCTACGGGATTTCCCTTCGCTATGCGCTGTCAGATGCATATCTGTTGATGGAGAATGTAAGGAAGTATTGCTTGAATTGAGAAATGATTGCCCTCTCATTTCATTTGATGCCATTAATCTTCATTCTGGTGGTGGAATGATTTCTCAATTTCATTATACGTCTGAGGAGAATGGAAATGAAATCCAATGGGCAGATGACAATGATCTAAAAGAAGATTCCTTCCTTTATGAGCCGGATGCTTCGATAATGAAACTCGCGCCATGGAATATCATCTCGCAAAGATTCAATTCCATAAAGAAACTTGGTCCATCATCCCATCTTTTTATCAGCAATCAGTTATATAAGGATTTTCCGGGAAGAATCCTGCAACTATGTCGGGTGCTGACAAAGAAAGACCTTAAGCAATTGAAAGGTGAAAGAATAAATGTTTCCACAAGAAACTATCCTCTTTCGGCCGACATTCTCAGAAAAAAATTGTCTCTCCGTGAAGGAATCGACACGTTCATCTATGGCACTCGACTTGGGGAAACCCCAGTCCTCCTGTTGGCCGAAAGGCTAAATCCTCAATAATCGGAAGGGCGGCTCCTTCTTCAGAAACCGCCCTTCAAAACAATTGTTATCTTTTATCAAAATCTGAATCCGGCAGTCAGCACCACCTGATTATTGGAGAGTGAAAGCGCAGACTGGGGAGAAGGAATAACATTTTTAGTCCCCTCCTCAAAATCCGGTGTATAAGCATGATATGTGGATTTCATGTTCTTATAAACATAGGCCAGATCAACATAGAACCGGTCAAACCTGTATCCCATGCCACACGTAATATAGTTTGTCTTATTATCAAAACGATAGTTGGGAAGTGTGCCGGAAGTGTATATCGTTTCCTGGTCATCACTCACCCGCTGCTTCACGGGAGAATTGACATTGCTATATCCGGCACGCAGACTGAGAGAAGGAGTGACTCTATATTCCGCACCGATACGAATGGTATTGGTTGCCTTATAATATTGTCTAATGTCTGAATTTGTATAGTAGAACATATCCTGATCCGGTCCAAGATAAGAACGCGTGGTGCCTTGCTTTGCATATCCGTAAGGTCCAAACCAGTCAAAACCATCATCCCATCCTCCGGGACCTGAAAGGATTCCACCGTAAGATCCGGGTTCTGCAAAATGCATTTTGTTATAGGGTGTCCACTCATAATCCATTGAGAGGATCAGGTTATTTCCCAAAACGCCTGCAATACTTCCGATCACCTTCCAGGGAGTGCGGAAATCCATATTGTTATATGCGAGGTCACCATTATTGGTGTCTGTGCCTCCTCTGATACCGCTTCCATAAGAATAATCCACGGAAGCACCATAGTTTTCCGTCAGGCTGAACCATGTCGGAGTGTGAACGGCAACACCGAGTCTGAGCTCCTGGACAGGTTTAAGGATAACTCCAAGCTGATAATTAAACCCGCTGCCATTGATGTTGTAATAGTTTGCCAGATCCCAATCGGATGTTGTAGGAGAAATAACATCGTTAGCATCTGCAACATAGGCATTGTCAAGCGATTCGCTCCAACGGGAACGCAAGGTATAATTGACGTTGATAATATCAAAATTCATACCCCAGTAAAGCACGTCGGAAATATTGCCTCCGAAAGCTATATTATATTCGTCGAGCGAACCACTTTCCTTTACTGCGAACGATCCTGCTCCGGATGTTCCATTACCCCATTGACCATACCACACTGCATCCGCCGTATCATCAGACGGAGTCACCAGACGTCCGTCATATCCAAGAATAGAAAGCCACGGGGCCGCATAACCTCCATCATTAGGGTTATATGGATCAAATTTATTTGATGACACGACATCTCCCAGAGTCACGCCCTCACCATTGGAGATCCCGGCTATATAATTGCTAAGGGAATTGCTCAGATTAGGTATCGAGCCGGCATACTGACGATTGTAGGAAGTTGCCTTGTTATAAGTAAAACCTATATTAAGGTTTCTCACCGTCTGGGAGGGGAGTCGAAGGGTCACAACCCCTCCGATATTATTGACCAAAAACTTTGTAGCACTCCAATCCGTTGTCATTCCCATGGAATTCGATTGGGAATTCTGCATATCGAGATTAAGGGTGAAACCGAAATCTCCACTCCTATAGACGCCGATGCCGGCCGGATTTTGAGAAAGGCTCGAAAGATCACCACCCAACGCACCGAAAGCTCCTGCCATGGACATGAATCTCGCAGTGCCCTTCATGTCTGGCTGAGAGATACGATATGCATCAATTGCGCTCTGAGCAAATGTTGCGGCCGTTCCGGCCACAGCTGTTGAAAGAATTATCAGGAATCTTTTCATAGCAATGATTTAGGTTAACGATTTATCTGTGACGACCACCGCCACCGCTTCTTCCACCACCACTTCTGCCGCCGCCGAAGCTGCTGCCGCCGCTCCTGCTGCCACCGAAGCTTCCACCAGAATTATATGAGCCGGAATTATTGTAATTACGGTTCGTACTGCGGTTGGTGGTTGTAGAACGGTTATTATTCTGGTTCGTGTTGTTATTATAGTTTCGATGTGAATTTGAATTCGTATTATCTCGAGTGTTGCGATTCTGGTTCGTATTGACAGTAGCATTATTGGTTCTGTTTGCAGGAGCCCTGTGGCCACCGACAGTTGTTCCGTTAGTTGCTGAAGACCCATTCACTGAGCCGGCAGGAACACGATGACCTCCATTAACATACTGCCATTTCCCATTATTGTTGACTACTCCCGTGGCATATCCCGGACGATTACTTACAGAGCCAGCATGTACCCCTGAATTCCCCGGACGAGTCCCTGCAGGAACACGATGAGACGAATTGTTGGTCGGACGGGTGTTTGCTGACCAACCTGGCCTCGGACCCACCGGACGATTCCCGTTGGGATTCCAGGAAGCAATCGGATGATGATGTCCTCCCCACCCGGGTCCAGGTCCCCAACCAGGTCCCCAACCAGGTCCCCAGCCAAGTCCCCAAGATGGGCCCCAAGCCCAGCTTGGCCCCCAAGTCCACGACGGTCCCCAACCCCATGAGGGACCCCAGTTCCATGACCATGAAGGCCCCCATGCCCATGAGGGTCCCCAGCCCCAGCCGCTATACCAGGGATCATAAAAACCTACACTCCAGCCCCAAGGACCGGCATTGAATCCCCATCTTGAATAGGAGGGCCAACCGTAGGAATAGCCTGGCACAAAAACTGGATAGCCGGCATCATTTATCTGAATTTCCACATTCCCATAGGAGTTGGCAAGAACATCGCCAAGGATGTCGGCATTGTCAACCACAATCGTAGGGTTATAGAACTTCTGGATCTTCTGAGTATATACGAAATCCTCTCCGTTTTCAACACCTGAGCCGATGGTGTCGGCGGGAGAAAGATAATATTGGTTACGTCGGTTATAGGAATCCACATCCATATCTCCCATATTGGCGATATAGTTGGATTTCTTCTCCTTTTTCACCTTGACAGTAGACGTCTGGCTCTTCTTTGGATTGTAGTAGATGTCATCTTCGAAATATCCTTGTGCAAAAAGCAAAGGGCTCGAAGAGAGCAGCAATCCCGCAAGTATGAGTCTATTTTTCATATCCATGTTGTTTTGAATTATACCTATATAACGTAATTTACCCTAAAAGAGTATCTGTCATTCTATCTTATTGACAATTTATTCTGTATTTGGTTTAAAAATTAGAACTTCAGATAAAAATCCCCACACAATTCCCGGTGCCTATCAGAAGGTGCTCCATCCGGATTGAAAAGAATAAGCTCTTCATTTTCTTCCTCACTCCTTCCCCCTCCATCAGATCCAGACAATTTTCTCAGCTCAACCATTGCTCTTTTAAACGGTGCTCCCTCATGATGCGCAACCCGGCACACTCTGGTTGTTACGAATCCTTTTTGCATTCCAATCTGCTTCAGGCTTTCGGTCATTTCAGATGGGACTATCATCGACAATGTCCCACCCTCTTTAAGAAACTCCGAAGAATAATGAATAAGAGATTCAGGCGATAGTTCTCCCTGATGGCGCGCAAGCATCCGAGATGAAAGAACCGGATCTACCCCGGCTTTATAAAAAGGTGGATTGCTTACAACCGAATCAAATAATCCAAGTCGGGATGCCACCTCCGACACGTTGCATTCAATGCTTCTGAGTCTTTCTTTCCAAGGTGACGCCACGAAATTTTCTCTCGCCTCCTCCACAGAAGGAATATCGACATCAATTCCAATAATTCCTGCAGATTCATTACGCTGAGCAAGCATAAGCGCAATGACACCGCATCCGGTGCCGACATCCAATATCTTTTCTCCTGAGGCATAGGCCCATGCACCGATCAATACCCCATCTACTCCGATAGGGATAGCGCTCCGGCCATGACTAACCCGGAATTGTTTGAAGCTAAACAATCGCTCTTTCATATCGCAAAAATAAGGAATTTTCCGTAACTTTGCACCATGCAAAAGAAAAAACAGCCGAAAGAGAATAATATCACCGCCGAAACACAGATCGGAGGCACCATCATCGCGGAGATTCCCATTTCCGATGATCAGCTTGATTATAAATTTAATAGGACGCAACTTCCCATTCTTCCACTGGATGATGTCGTTCCATTTCCCGGCCTCCCGCAGCCTCTGCGGATCAAGGACGACGAGATGTTTTCATTTCTTGAATGGGCGCATAAATCCAAGGAGTGCATTCTCGCGATGCCTCAGAAGAACGATGGAGAGAAAGGAGACAGGATAAAAGACTATTTTCCTGTCGGAACAATATGCAAAGTTTGGAAGATAATCAATATTCCCGGGGCCGATCGTGTGGCTTTTCTAGTCGGAGGCGAAAGAGCGAAACTGACCAAGATAATGCAGAAATCCAATCCTGTCATAGCTGCGGCAAAACCTCTCGGACGCCTTTCCCCAATCCCGGATCATGGAATGCTTACCATTTTCATGGAGGAATTGAAGAAGGAACTGAGCCGGCTTTTCTCATTTGCCAACAATGATGAAAAGGAAAGACTCAACGCCACCTTGGAAGGCATGGAGGAGGATCCGGTGAGATGTGTGTATTTTCTTGCAAACAATACTCCCCTCAGTGTTTCAGAAAGAGCCTCGCTCCTGATGTGTGAAGATGAGACTGCACTTATTGAAAAATTCATGCATCAGATTGACGTTGCCATCCAAAAGCTTGAGATTCAAGCGGAGATTCATCGGCGTACTCACGAAGATATGTCTGAGAATCAGAAGCGTATGTTTTTGGAACAGCAGATCCGCTCCATAAAATCAGAACTTGGCGAAACAGAAGACGATGATGAGAATGAGCTTCTCAAGAGAGCCGACGAAAAGAAATGGTCGGAAAAGGCCCGTCATCATTTCGACAAAGAATATAAGAAATTGCTCCGCTACAATAAACAGAGCCCGGACTATTCCGTGCAATACACTTATATCGACAATCTGCTCAATCTTCCCTGGAATACTTTCTCTTCGGAAGAATTCACCCTCGACAGGGTTGAGCAAGTGCTCGATGAGGATCATTATGGCCTTGAGAAAGTGAAAGAACGGATCATTGAACAGATGGCAGTCATTAAACTCCGCAATGATCTGAAGGCTCCTATTCTTTGCCTTTATGGCCCCCCGGGGGTTGGAAAGACTTCACTCGGACGCTCGATAGCAAAGGCCATTGGACGCGAATATGCACGAATCTCTCTTGGAGGAGTGCATGATGAAGCTGAAATCCGCGGACACAGACGCACTTATATCGGCGCGATGCCTGGCAGAATTATTTCCGCTCTTGCCAAGTGTGGAACCGGGAATCCTGTTTTCGTTCTTGATGAGATTGATAAGATTGGTCGTGATTTCAAAGGAGACCCCTCTACTGCTCTTTTAGAGGTTTTGGATCCTGAGCAGAATTCACACTTCCATGACAACTACATCGACTTTGACTATGACCTTTCTAAGGTTCTCTTCATAGCCACGGCCAACAGCCTTTCGGAGATTTCTGGTCCGCTGCTCGACAGAATGGAGATTATTGAAATAGGGGGATATATTCCGGAAGAGAAACTGGAGATCGCCAAACGGCACCTTGTTCCCAAAGCGCTTACCGACACAGGATTTGACAATGACGAGATCCGTTTTACAGATGAAGCGATTTCCCTTATAATTGATCGCTACACCCGTGAATCAGGAGTGAGACAACTGGAAAAAAAGATTGCCTCAGCCCTCCGTAAAATAGCCCGGGCAAAAGCATCAGGAAAAGAATTCCCCAAAATTATCGATAAGGATAAGGTGAGGGAATATCTTGGGAAAGAGATTGTGAACCCCGACACCTATGAGAACAACCGGTTTGCCGGAGTGGTGACAGGACTTGCCTGGACACAGGCGGGAGGCGACATCCTTTTCATCGAGTCATCCCTTTCCCCCGGAAACGGAGAGAAACTGACCCTCACCGGAAATTTGGGCGACGTAATGAAGGAATCTGCAGCCATCGCGCTTCAGTACCTTCGTGCTCATGCAGATAAACTTGGGATTGATCCAGAGTTGTTCAATAAAAAGAACGTTCACATTCATGTTCCGGAGGGAGCTATTCCGAAAGACGGTCCCTCTGCAGGAATAACTATGGCGACTTCGCTCGCTTCTGCATTCACAGGGAGAAAAGTGAGAGACCATATCGCTATGACGGGAGAAATGACTCTCAGAGGGAAAGTGCTTCCGGTGGGTGGAATCAGGGAAAAGATTCTTGCGGCTAAACGCGCCGGAATAACTGATATCGTTCTTTCTACAGAAAACCGTAAGGATATTGAGGAAATAAATTTACGCTATCTTTCAGGATTGGAATTTCATTACGTCAACACCCTTGAAGAAGTAATTGACTTTGCTCTCCTTCCCGAACTTGCTGAGAATAGATTTACACTCTGAGGTCCACTACACATAAAGATTGTGAGTGAACCCACTTTAATACCTACAGACTCTCAGAAATGACAAAGGAGCTTTAAAGTTTAAAGCTCCTTTGTCATTTCTGAGAGAGTATTTCTCATTCCGGCAGATGGGAATCAGCTATTTTATTTGCCATCCTGACAGCTATCGAAATATTGGCACAGATATGATCCTTACCGATCAACTGATCAATGCCGGAGTGCTCAAGCACTTCTCTAACATTCTGATTGACACCTGAAAGGACCACATGAATATTCTCCTCCTGTGAGGATCTGATAAGAATCTCAAGGTTATGGACTGCCGTTGCATCAATAAAAGGCACCTTACGCATCCTGAGAATACGCACAATAGGCTTCTCTCCAATGGTAGCCCTCATCATCTCGTCAAATTTTGTTGCAACACCGAAAAAGAACGGTCCGTCAATTTCATACACCTGTACCCCCTTGGCCACATCCAACACTTCATGTTGGTTCAATTCCGTTCCATCTGCAATATCAAGCTGCTCGCTATAAACTTTGATCTGAGTATTTTCAGTGACACGGCGCAGGAAAAGGATTATTGCGAGCAACAATCCAATTTCAATCGCAATAGTCAGATCGAAGATCACCGTAAGAAGGAATGTCACGATCAGGACAGTTACGTCTCCTTTAGGATTCTTCAGGAGACCTTTCACGGTTCGCCATCCACTCATGTTATAGCTCACCATAACAAGAACCGCAGCAAGACATGCCATCGGCACAAGATTGATCAGCGGCATCATGAATAGGAAAATCAGGAGCAAGACAACAGCATGGATCACTCCCGCAACAGGGGTGCGACCACCGTTTGTTATATTCGTCATCGTTCTGGCAATGGCTCCCGTCACTGGTATTCCACCAAAGAATGGAACAACAATATTAGCAACTCCCTGCCCTATCAGCTCGGTGTTGCTTCGCGTATGTGATCCTGTTACGCCATCAGCAACAGTGGCCGACAAAAGAGACTCAATCGCACCGAGAATCGCGATGGTAAAAGCTGAAGGGAGGAGAAGGTTGATCGTGTCCATCGATAATTTAAATCCCTCCGGAGTCGGAAGATCGGTTGTCATGGATCCGAAACGGTCACCGATCGTAGCAACATGAACTCCCTCACAATTACCATTAATGAACCACACGACACAAGTCACGATGATAATAGATATCAAAGTTCCGGGCAAACGCTTTGAAATCATCGGAACAATAATGATGATTCCCAAAGAAACAAATGCCACTAGTGTAGTGATCCAGTCAATCCTGTTAAGATTACAAAGATACATCCCCCATTTTGGAAGGAAGGAAGCGGGAATATCTTTAAGTCCCAATCCAAAGAAATCATTCATCTGGGTTGAGAAAATTGTCAAGGCAATACCGGCAGTGAAGCCAACAACAATCGGATAAGGGATAAACTTGATCACCGTTCCCAGATGAAACACTCCCATCAACACAAGGATAAGGCCGGCCATAAACGTTGCAAGCGCCAGACCTTCAAGTCCGAAATTCTCTATTATCCCATAAACAATTATAATAAACGCTCCTGTGGGGCCTCCAATCTGAACGGAGCATCCTCCAAGAACAGACACAAGAAAACCGCCGATAATGGCTGTGATCAATCCAACGGTCGGGCTCACCCCACTTGCTATCGCAAATGCAACTGCAAGCGGGAGAGCTACAATGCCCACAACTATTCCTGCAATCAAATCTGATTTGAACCGCGACAGCGAGTAATCGCGGAGAGCCGTAAACAATTTCGGCTTAAACTCAATAGGTCCGGATAAATTCATATCGTTTCTGTTTGAAGTCGCAAAATTATAAAAAATATGCTAAACAACATTGTTTTTGCGCACAAAAACATCGTCTAAACGATATTCTCCTTCTTTCCGAGTTTTTCTCTATTCAGAATCATTACTTTATTTCCAAGATAACAGGACAAAAAAAAATTGATTGTCATCCCGACAACCAATCTCTGTAACCTTAAAATCTAATACCATGAAAAACTCAATGCAAAATTACAAAAAAATATTCAAACCATGTTTAATAACATGAAAAAATTTCTCATTTTAACATTAATTAATATTTAAAACTCCTCTAAAAATTAATCCGGTCGAAAATTCCGACCGGATCAATTTGCTATCATTCTCTTTCAGAAAATCATTTTTTTACCTCACGAAAAGGAGCTCTCTATATTTCGGGAGTGGCCAGATCTCATTATCCACCATCAGCTCAAGCGCATCAATATGATGTCTTATCTCTTCCATTACAGGAGCTACGTTGTCATGATAAGCGATTGCCTTGTCTCGTTCCGATGGTTTCCTGTTGGCTATGTGACGTTCTTTAATCATCACCTCAACGAGGGTCTTTATCGAATTGAGATGCTCCGCGATCTTTTCTATCGACTGAAGGTCTGCCCCTCCAATCTTTCTTGCACTTTCATCATCAAACAGCGCCTTAATCTTAAAGGCATTGTCAAGAAGCAGTCTCTGATAGGAAACAGCAGCCGGAATAATGTGATTTATCGCAAGATCCCCAAGAACACGGCTTTCAATCTGAAGCTTCTTGGAATACATCTCCCATTTCACCTCATTTCTCGCCTCAAGTTCCTTACGCGAGAAGAGACCCGATTTCTCAAACATCTCAACACTCTGAGGAGAAAGATAGGAGTCAAACATCAATGGAGCCGATGATTCCACATCGAGACCCCTTCGTTCGGCCTCAATCTTCCATTCATCGCTATAGCCGTTTCCATCAAACTGAATGGCACGCGACCTTATGATATTATCGCGCGCTTCATCAAGCAACACTGTTTCAAGATTCTCACCTGCGGCAACCCTCCTGTCTACTCTCTCAGCAAACTCCGACAGTTCAGTGGCTACGGCAGCATTTAGGGCTATAAGCGCGGAAGCGCAGTTGGCCGAAGAGCCTACCGCCCTGTATTCGAACCGGTTGCCTGTGAAGGCAAATGGGCTGGTGCGGTTTCGATCTGTGTTATCAATCATCAATTCAGGAATCTGGTTGACGTCGAGACGCATCCCCCCTTTACCCTGCATGATCAAAGCATCGGCCTCATTTTTCTCAATGCTGTCAAGGAGCTCATTCAATTGAGTTCCAAGGAACATCGAAATGATGGCTGGAGGTGCCTCATTCGCTCCCAGACGATGTGCATTAGTGGCAGTCATGATCGACGCCTTGAGAAGAGCATTGTGTTTGAAAACAGCTGCCATGACATTGCTCAGGAACACGATAAACTCAAGATTTTCCTTCGGAGTTTTTCCTGGAGAGAATAACAGTTTTCCAGTGTCGGTTCCAAGGCTCCAGTTATTATGTTTTCCGCTTCCATTGACTCCCGCAAATGGCTTTTCATGAAGAAGCACCCTGAAATTATGTCGTTTGGCAACTTCATTCATCAGCGACATCAGAAGAAGATTATGGTCGTTAGCAAGGTTGGCCTCTTCAAAAATCGGAGCAAGCTCAAACTGATTGGGCGCAACCTCATTATGCCGTGTCTTTGCCGGGATTCCAAGCCTATGGCATTCAATCTCCAGATCAAGCATGAACGCCTCTACCCGACTCGGAATAGCTCCGAAATAATGGTCTTCCAGCTGTTGGTTTTTGGCACTCTCATGCCCCATCAAGGTTCTTCCTGTCATTACAAGATCCGGACGGGCGGCATAGAGAGCCTCATCCACAAGAAAATATTCCTGTTCCCACCCAAGATAACATAAGACATGGTTCACGTTACTGTCAAAATATCGTGCCACATGGGTAGCCGCCTTGTCAACAGCATTCAAAGCTCTCAGAAGAGGAGTCTTGTAATCAAGGCTCTCTCCGGTGTAGGAGATAAAGATCGTAGGGATACACAACGTGTTGTCGACGATGAAAGCCGGAGATGAAATGTCCCATGCCGAATATCCTCTGGCCTCGAAAGTGTTTCTGATTCCACCATTGGGAAAACTGGATGCGTCGGGCTCCTGCTGAACGAGGAGTTTGCCGGTGAAAGTCTCTATCACTCCTCCTTTGCCATCATGTTCGATGAAAGCATCATGCTTTTCAGCCGTTCCACCGGTCATCGGCTGAAACCAGTGAGTATAGTGACGGGCACCTTGCTCCACCGCCCATCTCTTCATACCCTCAGCAACACTATCGGCCACCTCGCGACTGATCGGCTCCTTATTATCAATAGCCTTAACCAGTGCCTCATAAGTTGGGCGGGGAAGATATTCAAACATCTTCTGACGGTTGAAAACCTTTTCAGCATAATACTTGTCAACCCGTTCCGAAGGCATCTCTATTTTGACAGCCTTACGCGATGTCGCCTCCTCGACACTTTTGAATCTGAGATCTGACATATAACCTTTTTCTTATTTTGTAGAAACTTACTTTTTAAACCTTTCAATCAATACAGACATAGCCTTCCGGGTATTCTCAAGAGTATTGAACCCGGTTAGTCTCAAACAGCCCGCACCATTACTTCCGAATCCGCTGCCGGGAGTTGTTGAGAAGCCACATTCATGAAGCAGGAAATCAAACATTTCCCATGAATCTCCTCCCGAAGGAGAAGAAACCCAGATATATGGAGAGTCTACCCCTCCAAATGCGCTGAACCCAATTTCCTTGAATGCATCTTTTATTATCCCGGCATTTTTTAGATAATAATCGGTGTTGGCTATCACATCTCTTTTCCCTTCCTCGCTATAGACTGCAGCCGCACCCTTTTGTGCCACATAAGAACAGCCGTTAAATTTTGTGGTCTGTCTTCGATTCCAAAGGGAGTTAAGACTTATGGTGCTTCCATCAGCGAATTTTCCTTTCAAGGCTCTCGGCACAACAGTATATCCACACCTCAAGCCGGTGAAACCAGCGGTTTTGGAAAAACTCCTCACCTCAATTGCCACTTCAGAAGCGCCATCAATTTCATAGATCGACCTCACGACATCAGGGGTTCTAACAAAAGATTCATACGCTGAATCATAGATGATCAGGCACCCGTTTTCCCGGGCATAATCCACCCACAATGAGAGTTCTTCTTTTTTGATTGACTGTCCGGTCGGATTGTTAGGGAAACAGAGGAAGATGATGTCTGGACTCTCCTTTGGCAAAGAGGGCATGAACGAGTTCGAAGGATTGCAGTCAAGATAGATTATCCTGCTCCATTTTCCGTTTTCCTGCGTTCCGGCTCTTCCATCGATCACGCTGTCGTCTACATAAACAGGATAGGCAGGATTCATTATCGCCACATTGCAATCGCGAGAGTATATGTCGCCAAGATTCCCCAAATCGCTTTTCGCTCCGTCGCTTACAAAAATATCAGCAGGGTCAATCTCTATTCCCCTAAGCTTATAATCATTCAACGAAATGGCATCACGCAAAAATGAATAACCTTGCTCAGGGCCATAGCCATGGAATGTCTCCTTTCTGCCAAGTTCGTCCACAGCTTCATGCATAGCCTTAACGACACAAGGGAAAAGCGGTCGGGTGACATCTCCAATATCCATTCGGATGACTTCCGCTTCGGGATTTTCCGACTTGTAATCGCGGATCCTCTTTGCAACCTCCGAAAAAAGATATGACACCGGGAGCTGTCTGAAATTATCGTTAACCTCAATCATAATCACATTTTATTAATTCACAAATAAAAGTATCCCTCGGCCACAAATTCCGCAGGACCTGTCATAAAGACTTTTCCAGATTCTTTATCGAATCTTATCTTCAGGATGCCCCCAAGCAGTTTTACGTTGACTTCCTCATCAGTCAGCCCTTTCAGGCAAGCAGCCACCACTGAAGCACATGACCCTGTTCCACACGCAAGAGTTTCTCCTGATCCTCTCTCCCAAACCCGCATTTCAATATTGTGGGAGTCAAGAACCTTGACAAATTCAATATTGGCTTTCTCCGGCCATAATGGATCAATCTCAAGTTTCGGCCCGAGTGTGTGGACGTGAAAATCTGTTATATCATCCACGAATACCACTCCATGGGGGTTTCCCATTCCAACTCCCATCACAGTAATGGGGATACCATCTATATGAAGCGTTTCCTCAAGTTCACTGGATTCCGGCGTTCCGGCCATAGGAATCTCTCCTCTTTTCAAAAAAGCATTTCCCATTTCAACCGTCACCTCCTTCACCTCTTCCGATCCTTCCGTTGAAAGATGAAGAATTTTGATTCCGGCACCTGTTTCCAACCGAATAATCTTGTTTTTGGTGAAACCAAGATCATAGAGATATTTTCCCACACACCGGCTCGCATTTCCACACATCTGCGCTTCCGACCCGTCAGAATTAAACATCCTCATACGAAAATCGGCGTTAGCGGAGGGTAAAATGGCTATCAACCCGTCACCGCCAACGCCGAAATGTCGGTCGCTTATCTTCCGGGCCAAATCCGGAAGGTCAATGTCATCAATGTTTAGAGAGGTGGGAGATCCAAGGGCATCGACATATACATAATCGTTGCCGGCTCCTTGCATCTTTGTGAAATATAGTCTTTTTCTCTCAGACATATATTGTCTTGTTTTAGCAATGATTCAACCTGAACCATTTTCTGAATATGGGTGCAAAATTATAACTATTTTTTCACTCTTCAAAATGAAAACCGAATTTTTTCCATCCAAAACAAAATAATCCGGTTTTTATGTTCTCAATTATCAATATTGCCAGGAAACTACATTGCCAGCTCAAGAATAACAGTGTCAGACATCATTATTCCGGCATCCGTCAGTTTCAAACAGTCGGATTCGCATTTAAGGAATCCTTCGTCCAGATAACGCCTGGAAAGTTTTTCAAGACGCTCCGATGCCCCAAATCCGAACCTTGATCTGAATTCACTTAGGGGCAATCCTTCCCTCATCCTCATTCGCAACATAATGAACTCCTCTCTCAATTCTTCATCACTGAGAAACTCAGCATTATAGAAATCCTCTCCCTTTCCGTGTGTTTCGTGGCCGAATCTTTTTAAATACTCCTTTAATCTTGCCGAATTCGCCTTTCGAATTCTTCCTCCGTCATAAGAATGAGCCGAAGGGCCGAGGCCTAGATATGGCACCCCCTTCCAATAACCTGAATTATGGATAGACTCTCGTCCTGGAAGAGAATAATTAGATATTTCATATTGAACATACCCCTCTTTTTCGAGGTTTTCTGAAAGATAATGCCACATCTTCACGTTGGCATCTTCCGACGGAAGGTTGATTTTTCCTTTTTCGTGAAGCACTGTAATCGGTGTTCCCCGTTCCAGCATCAAAGTATAAGCAGATATATGTTCAGGTTGAAGCATAAGACATTCTCTGACACTTTTTTCCCATGACTCCTGATTCTGTCCTGGCAAGCCGAACATCAGGTCAATGCTGATATTATCAAAAAAATTCCTGAGAATTTTAAATGCTTCCTTAGCCTTTATGGAGTCATGACGCCGCCCAATTGTCTTTAGCTCTTCATCTATAAAAGACTGAACACCCATGCTCACTCTGTTGACTCCGGCTGCTTGCCACATCCGGCATTTCTCTTCAGTCACATCCTCCGGATTGACCTCAACCGTATACTCTCTCCACCCCTCCTCTTTATTCAATATCATCCTTATCCCGTCTGTGAGAAGGCGAAATTCAACGTCAGGAATCAAGGATGGAGTACCACCTCCTATATATAAGGTGTGAGGAGAAACCTCCAACTCACCTTTTCTCTCCTCAAGCTCTCTCAACACAGAACGCGAATAAAGCTCCCAGTCGGCAATATTAAAGCCAGCACTGAAAAAATCGCAGTAGATACACTTCCCCTTACAGAAAGGGACATGGATATATAATTGAGAATTTGTCATTTATATTATAATAATCGAAGAAAAATCCCGAATTTGGTGACTTAGTCTTCTCTCAAAAGAGATGCTAAATTAGCAAATAATTCCCAAATATGTTGTTTAACATATAAATTTTTACACTTTGGTATGATTTTTTTCACTAAATTGCACCCAAATTTAAAATGAGTACCCCAAAAGTCAGAAACGCACTGACCTAAACGGGTCTTAAAATCTTATAAGCATGAAAGTTTATAAAACTGACGAAATCAAAAACATTGCCCTCATAGGATCGAAGGGCTCCGGGAAAACCACACTTGCAGAGTCGATGCTCTTCGAGTGTGGAGTTATAAAACGTCGCGGAAATATCGGCGCCGGAAATACGGTGTCAGACTATTTCCCTGTGGAGAAAGAATATGGCTATTCCGTATTTTCAACTGTTTTCAACGCTGAATTCAACGGCAAGAAGCTTAACGTGATCGATTGTCCGGGAGCCGATGACTTCGTGGGGAATTCCTATACAGCTCTTGGAGTGTGCGACACCGGAGTCATTGTGATAGATTCCAACTATGGTGTGGAAGTCGGAACTCAGAATATTTTCCGCACTACAGGACAGCTCAAAAAACCGGTTGTTTTCGCTCTCAACCAAATCGATGGAGAAAAAGCTGACTACGAGAACGTAATCGAACAGCTTCGCGAACATTTCGGTTCCAAAGTTATCCCAGTTCAGTATCCTCTTGAATGTGGTCCCGGTTTCCATTCGATGATCGACGTTCTTCTGATGAAGAAATATGAGTGGGGTCCGGATGGAGGAGTGCCTACCATCACTGAGATTCCCGACAGCGAGCTCGAGAAAGCCAACGAACTTCACAACGCTCTTGTAGAAGCCGCAGCTGAGAACGACGAAACCCTGATGGATAAATATTTTGAGCAGGGACATCTCACTGAAGATGAAATGAGAGAAGGAATCCGTAAAGGAATGATCGACCGTGGAATCTATCCTGTGTTCATCGTCAGTGCTCTGAAAGATATGGCTGTGCGCCGCATGATGGAATTCCTTGGCAACGTCTGCCCGTTTGTTTCCGATATGCCGGCTCCTGAAACGGTTCAGGGTGAACCTGTCGCTCCCGATGCAAACGGACCTCTTTCAGTTTTCTTCTTCAAGACCTCTGTTGAACCCCATATTGGTGAAGTTTCCTATTTCAAGGTTATGAGCGGCTCTTTAAAGGCTGGTGCTGATCTTGAAAATGTTTCCCGTGGTGGCAAAGAGCGTCTCGCACAGATTTTCACCGTATGCGGACAACTTCGCACTCCCATCGAGAAGCTGGAGGCAGGCGACATAGGCGCTGCTGTAAAGCTGAAAGACGTCCGCACAGGCAACACCCTTAATGAGAAGGGTTGTGATTGGCAATTCGACTTCATTAAATATCCCGCGCCCAAATATGTCAGGGCTATCCGTCCGCTGACTGAAAGCGACGCTGAAAAGCTGATGGGCATCCTCACCCGCATGCATGAAGAGGATCCGACATGGGTCATCGAGCAAAGTAAGGAACTCCGCCAGACCCTTGTGAAAGGTCAGGGCGAATTCCATCTCCGAACCCTGAAATGGAGAATCGAGAACAACGACAAACTCCCCATGGAGTTCATCGAACAGAAGATACCCTATCGCGAGACTATCACGAAGGCTGCCCGTGCTGATTATCGCCACAAGAAACAGTCTGGTGGTTCCGGTCAGTTCGGAGAGGTGCATCTTATCATCGAGCCCTACACAGAAGGAATGCCTGAACCCGATTCCTACAAATTCGGAAATCAGGAATACAAGATGAATGTGCGCGACAAGCAGGAAATTCCTCTTGACTGGGGAGGCAAGCTTGTGGTCTACAACTGTATCGTCGGTGGTGCCATTGATGCCCGTTTCATCCCGGCTATCGTCAAGGGTCTAATGGACAGAATGGAGCAGGGTCCCCTCACAGGCTCCTACGCCCGTGATGTGCGCGTCATGATCTACGACGGCAAGATGCATCCCGTTGATTCAAACGAAATCTCATTCCGTCTTGCTGGCCGCAATGCCTTCTCCCAGGCCTTCAAGAATGCCAATCCCAAGATCCTGGAACCGGTTTATGACGTTGAGGTCTACACTCCTGGTGACACCATGGGCGACGTCATGAGCGACCTTCAGGGACGCCGGGCAATCATCATGGGCATGGAGAGTGAAAGCGGAATCGAGAAGCTGAATGCAAAAGTGCCTCTGAAAGAGATGGCCTCCTATTCCACTTCGCTCAGCTCGATCACCGGAGGAAGAAGTTCCTTCTCCATGCAATTCTCTTCCTACGAACTTGTTCCTGGCGACGTGCAGGAAAAACTCCTCAAGGCATACGCAGAGACACAGGAAGAGGAATAAAGAATCATTCAACACAAGCATTACCCAACCTTCCACTAACTCCGAAAGGGTGAAGTCGCTTTGGCGGCCTCACCCTTTTTTCCTATACCAACTATAACTTCACAATAACAAATCGGGCCGAAGGAAAGTCCTCCGGCCCGATTTGTTATTGTGAATTTTTCAAATTTATCAGAACCAACGTGTGTAGGCGAAATCCTGACGATGAGGAAGTGCCGGATTGTTAGGATACATTCTCAGAGAGAAGCGGAACATTCCAGCATTCTTTGCTGTTGTGTCAAGTTCGTAGGTGAGGACACTGCCCTCTTTCTTGACAACCTTCAGAGGAGTGGCACCACGGAATTCGCTCTCACCATCATGGTCACGATATTTCACCAGCTCAACACCGATGCTATCGCCGAGACCCTTCGTATCGATCACACATTTCACACAAATCTTGTTGCCGGTGCGCATTGCAGAAGCACCCTGTGTGCCATCGGAAAACTCTACGTTGAGAACCTCAACCTGATTCCACTTCGATGCAACCTCCTCTTTCCATGCCACGATTTCACGAGCCATGGCATAGTTGTCTTTAATGAGTTCAGCAGCACGCTTCGACTCCGGAACATAAAGACGGTCAATGTAGTCATCAAGCTGACGCTTCATTGTGAAGTGAGGAGCGATGTGACCGATGGAACGTTTGATACGATTGATCCATTCAGGGCTGAAGCCATTGTAGTTCTTATTGAAATACATTGGCACGATCTCATTCTCAAGCATCGAATAGATAGTGGCGGCATCAAGACGATCCTGCTGCGACTGGTCGGTATATGTGCGCTTCTCGGTCAAAGCCCATCCAGCCTGCTCATCGAATTTGTAGCCTTCATACCACCATCCGTCAAGAACTGAGAAATTGAGAACACCATTCATCTCTGCCTTCTCACCAGATGTGCCGGAAGCCTCCAGAGGACGGGTCGGTGTGTTCAGCCAGATATCAACTCCAGTAACGAGGCGTTTTGCAACGATCATGTTGTAGTCCTCAAGGAAGATAATCTTACCGAGGAACTGAGGCATCTTGGAGATCTCGACAATGCGCTTGATGAGACCCTGGCCGGCGCCGTCGGCGGGATGAGCCTTTCCAGAGAAGATGAACTGAACGGGATACTTGTCATTGTTCACAATCTTGGCAAGACGGTCAAGATCTGTGAAAAGAAGATGCGCACGTTTATATGTGGCGAAACGACGTGCGAAACCAATAGTTAGCGCATTGGGATTGATCTTCTCAAGAATGCTCATCACAGCTCCCGGATCACCCTGATTCTTGAGCCATTTCTCCTTGAAATCGCGGCGAACGAAGTCGATGAATTTATTCTTGAGAGTCATTCGCATATTCCAGATAGCCTGATCGGGCACATCGAAGATTCCTTTCCATGCTTCCGGATTGCTCTGGTCTTCAAACATCTTCTCGCCAAGATTCTCCAGATAGAACTTCTTCCATTCGGAAGCAGCCCATGTTGGCATGTGCACACCGTTAGTGACATATTTCACATGAGATTCCTCGGGAGCATATCCTTTCCATACTCCGGCAAACATCTTCTTGGAAACCTCTCCGTGAAGCCAGCTCACACCATTCGCCTCCTGACAAGTGTTGAGAGCAAATACACTCATGGAGAATCTCTCATGACTGTCGGGATTCTCACGACCCATATTCACAAGGTCGTTCCATGAGATTCCAAGCTTCGCAGGATATTCTGAGAGATACTTCCCGAGAAGGCTCTCATCGAAATAATCATGTCCTGCAGGCACAGGAGTATGAACGGTATACAGCGAGCTTGCACGCACAACCTCAAGAGCCACATTGAAAGGAAGATTCTCTTTCTGCACATAATCAACAAGACGCTGGAGATTCAGAAGTGCAGCGTGGCCCTCATTAGCGTGATAAAGCTCTGTATGGATGCCGAGACGGTTCAGCATATAGATACCTCCGATGCCGAGCAGATACTCCTGCTTCATACGGTTTTCCCAATCACCACCATAAAGCGTGTGAGTAATAGAGCGGTCGAATTCGGAGTTCATGTCGAAGTCCGTGTCGAGAAGATAAAGCTTCATCCGACCAACATTCACCCGCCATACATGGCAATAGATTATACGGCCCGGATAAGGAACCTCAAGAATCATCGGCTGTCCGTCTTCGCCAAGAACAGCCTCGATAGGAAGCTGATCAAAATTCTGCGGCTCATAGTTAGCCACCTGCTGACCATCAATTGAAAGGGCCTGTGAGAAGTAGCCGTATCTGTAGAGGAAGCCGACTGCCGTCATGGGCACACGACTGTCAGAAGCCTGCTTGATATAGTCGCCGGCAAGCACGCCGAGACCACCTGAGTATATTTTAAGACAGTTGCAAAGACCATACTCCATCGAGAAATAAGACACCGAAGGAATGTCATCGCGCATGGGCTGGCTGAGATAATTCTGAAAATCGGCATAAACCGCATTGAGACGATTCATCATGTGCTCATCGGCAAGCACCTCGTCAAGGCGTTCTGAGCTGATCTGCTGCAGAAGCATAACCGGATTTTCTCCAACCTTACGCCAAAGATCATGGTCAAGGTCACGGAAAAGGTTTTTCGCATCGCTGTTCCATACCCACCAGAGGTTTTTTGACAGCTCCTCAAGCGGTTTGAGCTTTTTGGGCAACTCTGTGCTGACAGTGACGTTGCGCCAAATAGGCTCGTTTGTGTTGCTAACCTGAAGTTTCATCTATTTTTACTGATTTAATCGTTTTATTTCAATCTATTGTTTCTTCTCTCTTCCGCCACCATGAAAGCATCATGATAGGCGGTTATAAAATATTTCCAATCTGCCTTCTCTGAAGTAGACGTTGCCGCTTTTGAAGCGTTCTCACGCTCCTGCTTGGAGAAAGATGCAAAGGAGGCAAGCTCTCCGGCAATTCTTTCAGAGGCTTCAGAGTAGTTGGAATCCGTTCTTTCAACGACTTTCACGCCACACTTCTCAATGGAATTATCAAATTCAGAAAGAATCCATTGTCCGAAGCCGCTCTTATCGGATGTGATGGTCGGCACCCCGAATGCCACGCTCTCAAGCGGAGTGTAGCCCCACGGTTCATAATAGGAAGCGAAAACCGTAACATCCAAAGCTGGCAGAAAATCATAATAGGCAATATCTACAATGCCGTCATGTCCGTCAAGATAGCACGGAACATAAAATACATCTACCTTATCCTTGAAAGCTCCACTTCCTTCAAGACTCTTGATTCTGCATGCAGCGGCATCATAATCCTCATTGTTGAGTCTGTGGGTAATGCAATCGGGAGAATCCTTAACCGATTTTCCGGAAGCAAGCGCGTCGACCAATTCCTTGCAAGGTTCTTTAACCCAAGCCGGAACCAGAACCAATGCAATAACTTCTTTCTCCGGAGAAAGCTTCTCCAGTCGGGCAAGAGAATCAAGATAGAGATCAAGTCCCTTGTTCCTATACTCATTGCGTCCGGAAGTTGCGACAATCAGAGAATCTTCAGGAAAGTCCTTACCCTTAAGAGCAGAAGCGATTTCAATTATCTTCTTCCGCCCTTCCTTCCTGAGTTTGGAATATTTTCTCGTTCCGGGGACAAAATCCGGTTCAAATCCATTAGGAGTCACAACCTGAGGGCGGATGTCAAGCAATTGCTCACATTCTTTCGCCGTTATCTCGCTGACAGCAGTAAAACAGTCAGCCTGATGAGCGGCTGTCTTCTCAAGCGAATGTTTTGCCTCCATATTTAATTCCCGGGCCATCTGGTCGCCATTATAACCCGTGAAATAATCATATAAGGGTTTCCCATTTCCACAGATGCTCCGGCCAATGCTCGTGGCATGAGTTGTGAAGAGAGTCATGGCTTCCGGAGTAGTCATCCGAAGATAAAGGAGACCCATCGCAGTGGTCCATTCATTGAAATGGGCAAGAATGTTTTTCGGTTTGACGCCGAGATGCTCCGCAAGAGCAGCTGTAACTATTGCCGTTGCAACCGCAAACGCACATCCCTCATCATAATCTCCGTAGGCATGCATGGAGTCAACTCCAAAAAGCTCCCACATCTTACCATATATTTCGTTGATATGAGGATAGACACCGTCAAACTTTACAAGCACCACCTGCGGAGAACCGGGAATATCCCATCTTCCAACCCTTACGCTAAGGCCAAAAGGCAAAGAAACTTTGCTTGAAAATGACTTTATAAGAGTTTTTCTCTCTATAAAATATGGCGATGGATTTTCGGATGTCCACACATCCGGGCCTATAAAGACAAGTTTATCGTTATACTGTTCCTGAAGCACTCTGGCTTTTGTAGACAAAACAGTGTATATGCCACCAATCTTGTTGCACACCTCCCAGCTTGTCTCCGTCAGAAGGCCTATTTCCTTGCAATCAAGATGCTTTTTTTTCTGCATAGTGTATTCAATTTTTACCTGTATCCGGATGAACCTGAATCATTTACATTCACTTCGCATTAGAAATTTCTATCCCGGACGAGTGCAAAATTACAAAATTTCCCCGAATCCACCAAATAAATGGCTATAATTCACAATATTTCACGTATTTTAGGAATCATAATAAAATCCGCCGGCAATCAGATGCTGATTTCCGGCGGTATATATTTGGATTCAGAGCAATCTTAGAAAGGAAGATCCTCGCTTGAATCGCTTGATGTGAAATCGGGAGCCGCGCCCTGGGTGAATGCAGGAGCATTCTGTTGGAATGAGGGTTGTCCGTAGGGCTGCTGTGGGGCGCCATAAGAGGGATTCTGGGGCATACCACCACCCTGCTGAGTGAGCTCTCTTGCCTGAAAGACACTTATATCAGTATACCATCTTCCATTAAATTCACGGCTGTCGATGTCGAAGGAAAGTGCGTAGTCCTTGCCAACCTCTATTCCGATGTTGTCTGAGCGGTCGCCAAAAACATGGAATTTCACTTTTCGGGGATAATTGCCGAATGTTTCGAGAACCCACTCCCTTTTCTTCCAAGGGTTCCCTGCTTTGGAGGTTCCCGACTGCATCGGCAACTCCTGAATAATTCTTCCTTCGATTTCCATTGGATATGTTTTAGTTATTGTTTTTCTTTAAGTCTCTTCTCCCGGCAAGGGGGAAGATTGAACCGCGAAATTAATAAATCAAACCCGATCTTCCAAATTTTCTTCAGATCTATCTGACAAAAATTTCTCCGCCCGACCATTCAAACCTTTTTTTTTGTAATTTTGCGCTGAAAGCGGATTTAGCCGTTATTTAAAGATGATTTCAAACATTATTAAATATTTCCCGGAGCTCAGCGACTCCCAAAGGGTCTGTTTTGAAAAGATGATGGAGCTCTATCCTCTTTGGAATGAAAGAATCAACGTGATTTCCAGAAAGGACATTGACAATATTGAAATTAACCACCTGCTCCACTCTCTCGCCCTGGCAAAGTTCATTAGATTTGCACCGGGCTCCAGAATTCTGGATTTCGGCACGGGGGGCGGATTACCGGGGTTACCGCTTGCAGTGGTGTTTCCCGACGTTCAGTTTCATTTGATCGACAGAATCGGAAAGAAAATCCGGGTGGCTTCGGAGATTGCGTCAGAAGCAGGTTTAAAAAATGTTTCCTTCCAGCATGGAGATATCGGAGAGTGTCATGATAAATTTGACTTCGTGGTTAGCCGCGCGGTAATGCCACAACCTGAGTTAGTGAAGCTGGCTTCAAAGAATATATCTCCATTCCAAAAGAACGCATTGCCCAACGGCGTAATTGCCTTAAAAGGGGGAGATCTGGGAGCTGAAACCGCATCATTAAAGGATAGGACAGAAATTGTTGGCATCAGCGACTATTTCAAGGAACCCTTCTTTGATACGAAAAAAATTGTTTATACAACAGTACCTCCTCGGTGATTATGGGATGGTAAACGCTAAACTATTGATATTCCTAAAACAATTATTATGAAGATCGCAGTTTTTCAATTCAGCTTGTTCGGAATAAACACTTACGTTGTCTACGATCCAGCCTCAAAAGAGTGTTTGATCGTTGATCCGGGCATGTCTACTCCTGAAGAGGAGAAAGCAATCACAGAGTTCATTTCACGCAACGATTTCACTCTCATAGGTGTTGTCAACACCCATCTCCACATTGATCATGCCGTGGGGAATGAAACTGTTGTCAAACTTTTTAACGTTCCTGTAAAGGCCAATAGTCTTGATCTTCCACTTGGGGAGAGGATTCAGCAACAGGCCATGATGTTTGGGATGCGTGGAAATTTCAATGATGTCAGCATAACTGAAGACCTGAAGGAAGGAGATATTATTAGAGTCGGGGATGGGGAATTGAAAGTGCTCTGGGTGCCGGGACATTCACCTGGCAGCATCGCTCTCTATGATGCAAAAGATGGTTTCGTAATCACCGGCGACGCACTCTTTCAAGGTAGCGTAGGACGCAGTGATCTTCCGGGTGGTGATCATGAAACACTTATTAATAGCATCAAAACCAAACTTCTTCCCTTGCCCGACTCTACAATTGTCTATCCCGGGCATGGAAATCCTACAACAATTGGGGATGAGAAAAGATTCAATCCTTTCCTGAGATAATTCATGCCATTCGCATATCAAAGAGAGAGCCCAGTTCGGCTCTCTCTTTGATTATCATTTCCCATCCGGAACATAGACACATCTGATCTGGCCCACCGGAAGACTTCCAATTATCATTAGAGGGATATGTGAGGAATCCGTTGATATCCACGTGTCGATATCATCACTTGATTTCTTTTTCCCCTCCGTGGTGAATCTGAACTTTATATGGAAGGCCTCCATTTTGGTTTTATCTCTGAGCTTAACCTCCTCCATGCCAACACAGCGAATTGTCAGCGACTCCATCTTTGAGCCGGAAAACATTGTAGTTGTGATTTCCTCCCCTTGGGAAAGAAGAGAATAGTCAATGGTGCGAAGGTAATAAAACACACTCAGCATATCGAAAACCTTTCCTTCGGCATTAAACGATTTGCTGCTTTCCGTGCGTTCCCCCTTCTTGTTGACCTTGACTCGATGTGCTTTTCCTTCCACCGACATCCCATTATAAGAATATGTCAGGTCATCGCGACTGTATTTACCATCCTCATGGGCAATTTTCGTATAGGACAACGGTTTGAATCCAGATTTCTGGATAATACCCGTCAAGGTGTCTCTCACCTGATAGAAATTATCGGCCCAGGGTTTTGATTTTCCAGTCAACTTAAGGCTAAATAGATCTCCTTTATTCTTCAAGGTCAAAGTGGCTGTTCCGGCATCCTTATGAATGAGTCCCCATTTATAAGAGATGACATAATTTAAACTTTCATCCTTAAACACCGGATCTTTAGCCACCATCTCAACAACAGTGGCCAACAAAAGCGTCATTATTGCAAACACCCTTTTCATTGCTCTCTATTTTTCCGTTAAAATTCAGGAGAAATTTCTCTCCATTATATAAAACGGAGAAAAAACCAATTTATATCAAAAAAATTCTGCCGGATTGCGATAAACGTGATCCGGCAGAATTTTTTTCATCTCGAAAGGGGTATCAATAGAACTGAGCGAGAGTCTGCTCAAGAAAATCCACACTCTGAACTCCGGCACCTCTCCATTCCAGTTTGCCATTCTTAAATATCATGAGAGTTGGAACCGAGCGCACGTTATAGATTCCGGCAAGCTCTTCATTCTTATCAATATCAATCTTGATTATTCTTGCCTTATCGCCAACTTTTTCATGAAGCTCCTCAAGAATCGGATGCATCATCTTGCACGGCCCACACCACGTTGCGAAAAAATCTATCAGCACGGGCTTCTCTGATTTGATAATGTCTTCAAATTTTTCCATTTTATTTCTCTATACTTGAAGGTTTAACTTTAATTGTTTTCTAATATAGAAACACCATCAGCATCGATTGGTTCATTTTTTATTAAATCTTTAATTATTCAAAAATTTGGGTGATTGGAGAATTATTTTTAAATTTGCGACAACAATACCGTTACAAGCCTTGTTGAAGACGTCATCCTCTTTACAAAATGACACCTTTTACAGGCCAAACCTTAAAATCAAACCCTATGAATACCAACCTATGTCCCAATAAACTTGTTGGGCAACTCGGAAAATTTCCCAAAGACTTCCGGAAGGCAGATCTCATCAAATTTATCATCGAGAACGACATCAGAATGATCAATTTCATGTATCCTGCCGCCGACAACCGCCTGAAAACTCTCAATTTCGTCATCAACTCAGAGGAATATCTCGATTCAATCCTGACATTCGGAGAAAGAGTAGACGGTTCCTCCCTCTTCCCTTTCATTGAAGCTGGGAATAGCGATCTCTACGTTATCCCAAGGTATTCCACCGCCTTTGTCGACCCTTTCGCAGAGATTCCTACACTGACCATGCTCGCCTCATTCTTTGATAAGGAGGGGAAACCTCTTCAGTCATCTCCGGAATACACCCTGAGAAAAGCTTGTAAAGAGTTCCGGAAATCAACCGGACTTGATTTTCATGCAATGGGTGAACTGGAGTATTATGTTATCGCTCCAGACAATGGTCTTTTCCATGCCGCCGACCAGAAAGGCTATCATGAATCGGGGCCATATTCCAAATTCAATGAATTCAGGACAGAGTGCATGAGTCTTATCGCTCAGGCCGGCGGAGATATCAAATATGGTCATAACGAAGTCGGAAATTTCACCATCGACGGAATGATCTACGAACAGAACGAAATCGAATTTCTCCCTGTAGATCCTATCCATGCGGCCGACACACTTTTGATTGCCAAATGGATCATCAGGAATCTCGCTGCAAAGAAGGGGTATGACGTGACTTTTGCTCCAAAAATCACGGAAGGAAAAGCCGGAAGCGGACTTCACATTCATTTCAAGATTATGGATGGCAACCGAAACGTCATGACCGAAAATGGAGAGCTCAGTGAAACCGCAAAAAGAGCTATAGCCGGAATCCTTGAATATGCCGATGCAATCACGGCCATGGGAAATAAGGTTCCGACAAGCTATTTCCGACTTGTTCCTCACCAGGAGGCACCGACCTCTATATGTTGGGGAGATAGAAACCGTTCGGTGCTCGTCAGGGTGCCGCTCGGATGGACAGGAAAGAATGACATGTGTGCCCAAGCAAATCCTCTTGAAAAAGGCCATAACCTTGAAGCTCCTCAGAAACAGACCGCCGAACTTAGAAGCGGAGATTGTTCGGCCGACGTCTACCAACTGATGGCTGCCATGATCGTGGCTGCCCGCAAAGGATTGGAAAGTGATGATTCACTCCGGAGAGCAGAGGAGATGTATGTGAGTGTAAATATACATAGAGATGAGAACAAGGAGAAACTTGCACAACTTAAATCCCTTCCTGACAGTTGCGAGGCATCTGCCGATGCGCTGGAGGCACAACGCGCGATATTTGAGGAAGCAGGAGTCTTCTCTCCCACCCTGATCAATGGAATCATTTCGAAACTCAGATCGTTTGCCGACCGCGACCTGAGAAAACGTATCAACGAAGGCAAAGAAGACATGATGACCCTTGTTCACCAGCACTGGCACTGCGGATAAATCCTCTTTCAGCACGAAGCAGGGGCGCTAAATCTCAAAAGTCTTGAAGGAATTTCGGAGCAAATCAAAAGTAAAAAGCTTTGAAGACATCGTTCCTCCAGTTCCGGCAAGATACTTTATAACTTCAGCAGACTGGACTGATGCACATAAAGCGGCTGCCGGCCCCATCACTCCGCCAACCGAACATGGCAAAAAAGCTTGGTCAGCGTCGCCGAATATCTCCCGGAATCCAGAAGATTCCGGGAGAATTGTTATGACCTGGCCATGAAATTCCGCCACTCCTCCTATTGAACATGGAATTCCCCTTTCCGAACAATGACTTTCAATCATATATTTGGATGCAGGATTATCAGTGGCATCAACCACAAAATCCATCCCTTCAGTCATTTCTCCAATATTCCCGGCAGTCACCAGAGAATCGGATACACAAACTTTCACCTCGGGATTAAGCTCACGAATATGATTCCTGACGAGCTCGGCCTTCTGGTGACCGGAATCTTTTTCCTTAAAGAAAAACTGACGTTGGAGATTAGAAATATCCACCGTGTCGAAATCAGCAAGCCCTATCTTCCCTACGCCGGCAGCAGCGAGCTGGACAGCTACCATAGAGCCAAGAGCGCCACACCCAACCACAAGAACAGAAGAAAGGAGAAGGCGTTGCTGCCCCTCCTCCCCTATGCACCCTGGCTGAAGCTGCCTGGAATATCTTATTCTCTGTTCAGACGATATCATGACTTTGCATTGAAGCCGGCAGGCAGATCCGCAATGTGGACATCCATCTGCGGGAATGGGAAATTAAAGCCCTTCTCAGGAAGTTCCTTATAAAACCGTTCATTCATCTTGAAATAGAGTGGCCAGTAGCCAGATGATTTGGTCCAAGCCCTGACAGTGATTACAATGCTGCTATCAGCCAATGAACTCAACCCTACAAATGGACGGCCGTCACGCTTCACAGGAAGTCCCTCATTTATTGAAAGCTGGGCCTGCAACTTCTCTTGAAGAGCTTTCTGGCGTGCTTTCCTCTTATTACGCAAACGTTTCCAGAATGAAATCTTTTCCTCAGGAACAACTGCTGCCGCAGGAGTTTCACTCAGAATCTTGCTCTGACGTTCAGCTATATCACTCTCGATATCGCCCTTCACGACCTCAGGCTCCTCCATAAGCATCTCAAGGATCACCTCTCTGGCTCTTGCATAATCATCGCCGTATGATAATCCGATGCTCCAGTCAACTCTCCGGTATTCCTCCTTCGAGTAATTATTGATTGATCCGGTGGATAATCCTCCGTTCGGGATAATGATCGATTTATTATCGGGAGTATTGATGACAGTGTGAAATATCTGAATCTCCTTGACAGTTCCGGTGAATCCCTGAGCTTCAATATAATCTCCAACTTTATAAGGCTTGATGAGAAGGATAAGAACGCCACCTGCAAAATTCTGAAGAGTTCCGCTGAGTGCCATACCGATAGCCACACCAGCAGATGCGAAGATCGCTATGAAGGAACTTGTCTCTATGCCAAGAATTCCAACAATAGTGATTATCAGGATGAAATAGAGAACAATTCTTACCAGGGAAAGCACAAAAGTGGTGAGCGACGCATCCACTCTCCTATTGACCATTATGGAATAGACAAAATCATAAAGCTTTTTTATTATGAACTTGCCTATGTAAAGAACCAATATGGCAATCAGCAATTTAAAAGAAAAGTTGACGATTCCGTTTGCGATATTAGAGATCGCATCGTCAATGCTGAGACCTTTAAGTGTCTCAAACATACTCTTGCCACTCCCGATATTGTCGGGAAGCGGCACGACAGGAATATCTTGCGTCTGAATCATGGAATATAACATTATTGCCTATTTAATCAGTTGTATAAACACGTTTATACCAATCAAGTGTGCGATAGTACTCGTTTTTTTCCGACATTGAAGAAGGATTGTAAATATAGCATGATATGCCGGAATATCCTTCGGGATCTATCGGACGGTAGTTAAAATCAACATCGGAAGCGGCACACCATATCACGAATTTATCGATCGCTTTCTCAAACTCACTAAACGACGGCTTATCAGGATTCAGGTCAGCCATCTTCCGGGAATATTGTCCGAAATCATAGAAAGGTCCGATCTTGCGACGTGTGTAGCAAATCATTCCCTCGGCAGAAGGCGCCTCCTCTACTCCTTTATATAATCCGGCACAAGCATCGGCCAGTTTCTCAATTGCCGACATGTCTACCACACATGCTGTGGCCACACGCATCTGATAATCGCTGCTTTCATTGTAAAAGTTAAAAAAAGCCCGAGCCCCTCCAACAAGATCAGGCTGCCTATTCAAAAAATAAGGCACCGTCAGATCATAAGGCATTCCAGGACTAAATACTTCCGTAGGATAACCCACAAAATGATTGCATTTATTTCTCAACTGGTAGATGGTTTCAATTCCCGACATATAGCATGCATCAAACCAAATAAAATCAAACATCCCATCAGGCAATGCATCCGCGAGTTCATCAATATCGATCGCATCCGTGTAGCTAGGATCTTTCTCTTTGTCTTTATCAGCCCCAAAAGAGAAACAGGTGTCCGGAATGCGTTCGAAAATATCGGAAGCCGGAGAATTTCCATGAGTCGGGAATGCCGGATCCAGCCCCGTGCCATGACTCCATAACACAAGTCCATATTTATCAGCCTTCCGCAAAGTGCCTACATCTTCAATTACCTCAGAAATTCTTTTCGGATCCGTGGAATAAACCGACCGGTCGTAGTTCTTCAGTTCCTTATAGCTGCATTTGCCTGAGGCATCTTTATTTACCTCAAGCAAAGCCGGTGCACCCTGAGATGTAACCTGATACACCAAAAGGCTCAGGCCTGACATATCCATTCCGGCAACAGCCCTGAGTATCTCGTTTTTATCACTTTCAAGATAGCTCTCAAGATCATTAGATGCCACTGCATAAAGCAAAACCGTCAGATCTCTTTTTTCATTCACGGGGGGAGTCGGATCGTCGGAATGACCGCATGAAAGAAAGAGATTTCCTGTCACAATAGCGGAGATCAGGAAGAAAAATCCTCTCACAATTCTTTTATATCTGTTTTTATCTATTCTCATTTCAAGGATGTTTAGATTTTCAATGCTGTTTTGATTCCAATTATTAAACGAGGATTTGACGGCTAAAGTATAGAGCATCCCCAAAATCTCCATTTTGAATTTTCACATTTAATTGTTAAATTTGCAATTGAATGTTAAAAAGCTCTCTCTTAAAGGGAATTCATGACGATCGTCGTGTTCTGCATTTTAGGGAGAAACGAAACATTTCCCTCCTCTAAAAACATATACGGCTTTTAATTGTTAAAACAATATAAAGAATAATGAAAATGGTTTAACCATTTTCGCAAACAGACGGCAATGAAGAAATCAATCATCTGGCTCCTGACAATAGTGATGGCTCTGACCTTCGGAACGCTTCTCTATTTCCAGATCATGTATCTTGAAAACATGGTCAGGATGAGGGAAGGACAGTTTTCAGAGACGGTCATGAGATGTCTCTCAGCCACCTCGACTTATCTTGAAAGGAAAGAGACCCTACACTTTCTTCAGGAAGATATAAACGTCATCGAATCCGGGCTCTATAGCGATACGCCGGAAGAAGAGGGAGAAAATATTATGTATACGGTGGAAAGCTCCGACGGCACCGTGACAAAATACACCCTTGCGGCGGAAGTCGACAAATCGCATCAGGATCCGGCAAAGATAGAATTCCCCTCCCCCACGGGAAGCGTCGGAAGCCACTACCGCAACATGCAGGAAGTTTTCAGAAGTCAATATCTCTATCAAAAGGGATTGCTTAATGAAGTGATTCTTTCTATTCTACGGGAATCCGGGAAACGACCTCCTTTTGAAAGAGCAGATTCGACCAGCATAAAAAATTACCTCACTCAGGAACTTGCGGCCAACGGGCTTAACGTGCCGTTTGACTTCGCCGTGATTTCCGGAAAAGAGACGATCGTTTATGCCACTGAAGGATATGACGAGCAGGAACAGAAGGGAATATATTCCCAGATTCTCTTTCCTAATACCGATCGTCAGCTTCGTCTCAACGTTGAGTTCCCCACAAAAAGCAGCTATATCTTTTCTTCAGTCAGATTCATCATTCCCACTCTTGCGTTCACGCTGATTCTTCTGGTGATCTTCGTTTACACAATTGTGCTTGCTTTCCGACAAAAGAAGCTTTCCGAAATGAAGACCGACTTCATCAACAATATGACACATGAGCTGAAGACCCCGATATCAACAATTTCCCTTGCCGCACAGATGCTTAACGATGATTCCGTGAGAAAATCACCCTCGTCACTGAAACATCTTTCCCAGGTGATCACCGACGAATCCAAGCGTCTCAGATTTCAGGTTGAGAAAGTGCTCCAGATGTCAGTTTTCGATAATTCAGGAAGTGCCCTCAAATTCTCGGAGGTCGATGCCAATTCCATAATCGACAACGTGATCCATACGTTTAAGATCAAAGTGGAGAAATTCGGTGGATCCATTTCAAGCAATCTCGACGCATCGAGAGCTAAGATAAATGTCGATGGAATGCACTTCACAAACATCATCTATAATCTTCTTGACAACGCAGTCAAATATATGAGGGAAGATGCGGAGCCAGTTCTGTCGGTCTCCACAAAAGATATTGACGGCAACCGAATAGAGATCAGAATCAGTGATAACGGTATAGGAATAAAAAAGGAAGACCAGAAGCGAGTCTTCGAGAAATTCTATCGTGTGTCGACAGGAAACCGTCACGACGTAAAAGGTTTTGGCCTTGGCCTCGCCTACGTAAAGAAAATGGTGACCATTTTCAATGGTTCGATCATGGTTGAAAGTGAACTTGGAAAAGGCTCTACTTTCATCATCACCCTTCCTCTCGCAGAAGAGAAGAAAGATGAAGAAAACAATGAATGAAAAATGAGATAAGCAACCCGAAACAGACAATCATATAAACAAATAATTCTATGGACGACAAATTGAAAATTCTTCTTTGCGAGGACGACGAGAACCTGGGAATGCTTCTTAGGGAGTTCCTTCAGGCAAAGGGGTTCAACGCAGACTTATATCCCGATGGCGACAAGGGCTATAAGGCTTTCCTGAAAGGGAAGTATGACCTGTGTGTGCTCGACGTGATGATGCCGAAGAAAG